>NZ_BAAAZI010000020.1:0-1421 GCF_039536825.1 Sphingobacterium kyonggiense | reverse complement strand
AGTGACACTGCCGCGAACTGACGGAATAGTTCGTTGAAGGGCAAAGGTATTGGACCGGTAGGCAAATCCGCCGGTACAGCTGAAGCCCGATAGTACCGCAAACCCTCGGGGGCGCGGATAGCGCAGGTAATCAGACTTCCGAGAAAACCCGCTAAGCTCCAGGTCATCAACACCCGTACCGCAAACCGACACAGGTGGTCGAGGAGAGGATCCTAAGGTGCTCGAGTGAATCATGGCTAAGGAACTCGGCAAAATGGCCCTGTAACTTCGGGAGAAGGGGCGCTTCCTCCAGCGATGGAGAAGCCGCAGTGAAAAGGCCCAGGCGACTGTTTAGCAAAAACATATGGCTTTGCGAAATCGAAAGATGAAGTATAAGGCCTGACACCTGCCCGGTGCTGGAAGGTTAAGAGGGGATGTCATCCGCAAGGAGAAGCATTGAATCGAAGCCCCAGTAAACGGCGGCCGTAACTATAACGGTCCTAAGGTAGCGAAATTCCTTGTCGGGTAAGTTCCGACCTGCACGAATGGTGTAACGATCTGGGCGCTGTCTCAGCCATGAGCTCGGTGAAATTGTGGTATCGGTGAAGACGCCGGTTACCCGCAACGGGACGGAAAGACCCCATGAACCTTCACTATAGCTTAACATTGAGATTGGGTACAGGATGTGTAGGATAGGCGGGAGTAATTGAAGCGGTTTCGCCAGGAATCGCGGATACGACCTTGAAATACCGCCCTTTCTGTATTCGGTTTCTAACTCGACAGAGTCGAGGACATTGTTTGGTGGGTAGTTTGACTGGGGTGGTCGCCTCCAAAAAGGTAACGGAGGCTTTCAAAGGTAAGCTCAGTACGCTTGGTAACCGTACGAGGAGTGCAATGGCATAAGCTTGCTTGACTGTGAGACCTACAAGTCGACCAGGGTCGAAAGACGGACATAGTGATCCGGTGGTTCTGTATGGAAGGGCCATCGCTCAAAGGATAAAAGGTACTCTGGGGATAACAGGCTGATCTCCCCCAAGAGCTCATATCGACGGGGAGGTTTGGCACCTCGATGTCGGCTCGTCACATCCTGGGGCTGGAGAAGGTCCCAAGGGTTGGGCTGTTCGCCCATTAAAGTGGCACGCGAGCTGGGTTCAGAACGTCGCGAGACAGTTCGGTCCCTATCTGTTGTGGGCGCTGGAAGTTTGAGTGGATCTGACCTTAGTACGAGAGGACCGGGTTGGACGGACCGCTGGTGAACCTGTTATGCCGCCAGGTGTACGGCAGGGTAGCTACGTCCGGGATAGATAAGCGCTGAAAGCATCTAAGTGCGAAACTAGCCACGAGATGAGACTTCCTCATAAGGGCCGTCGAAGATGACGACGTCGATAGGCCACAGGTGTAAAGGTTGAGAGACCAAAGCCGAGTGGTACTAATAACCCGAA
>NZ_BAAAZI010000019.1:0-561 GCF_039536825.1 Sphingobacterium kyonggiense | reverse complement strand
ATAACAACATAAATCCTAATCTTATGCTACGACAAAATACGACTTTAAATTTTGATGGACAACCGATCTATATCGGAATCGATGTCCATCTAAAGAGCTGGAACGTTGCGATCTTCAGCAAGGACGTGTTCCTTAAGTCCATCCATCAGGAATCCAACGTTGAGGTCTTATTGAACCATCTATGGAAAAATTATCCAGGAGCCTCCTACCATTCGGTATATGAGGCGGGATTCTGCGGTTTCTGGATCCATCGCGAACTCCTGGCGCACGGGGTGAACAACATCGTGGTCAATCCCGCCGATGTTCCCAGCACCCAGAAGGAGCTGCTCCACAAAAGCGACCCTATAGATAGCAAGAAACTGGGGAGGGCCCTTCGGGCGGGTGTTTTAAGGGGAGTATATGTCCCCTCGGTCCATTGTGAGGAAGATCGGTCCCTAATGAGGCTTCGCCACACGACGGTCAAGGATACCTGCAGGTTCAAGAACAGATTGAAGTCTTTCCTGTACCTGAACGGCATAGAATATCCCGAGATCTTCCGATTGAGCGGATCGCACTGGTCCA
>NZ_BAAAZI010000018.1:0-924 GCF_039536825.1 Sphingobacterium kyonggiense | reverse complement strand
CCGAGCGTTATCCGGATTTATTGGGTTTAAAGGGTGCGTAGGCGGCACTTTAAGTCAGGGGTGAAATACGGCAGCTCAACTGTCGCAGTGCCCTTGATACTGAAGTGCTTGAATGCGGTTGAAGACGGCGGAATGAGACAAGTAGCGGTGAAATGCATAGATATGTCTCAGAACACCGATTGCGAAGGCAGCTGTCTAAGCCGTTATTGACGCTGATGCACGAAAGCGTGGGGATCGAACAGGATTAGATACCCTGGTAGTCCACGCCCTAAACGATGATGACTCGATGTTTGCGATATACCGTAAGCGTCCAAGCGAAAGCGTTAAGTCATCCACCTGGGGAGTACGCCCGCAAGGGTGAAACTCAAAGGAATTGACGGGGGCCCGCACAAGCGGAGGAGCATGTGGTTTAATTCGATGATACGCGAGGAACCTTACCCGGGCTTGAAAGTTACTGAAGCATCCAGAGACGGATGCGTCCTTCGGGACAGGAAACTAGGTGCTGCATGGCTGTCGTCAGCTCGTGCCGTGAGGTGTTGGGTTAAGTCCCGCAACGAGCGCAACCCCTATGTCCAGTTGCCAGCACGTAATGGTGGGGACTCTGGCCAGACTGCCTGCGCAAGCAGAGAGGAAGGCGGGGACGACGTCAAGTCATCATGGCCCTTACGTCCGGGGCTACACACGTGCTACAATGGATGGTACAGCGGGCAGCTACACAGCAATGTGATGCCAATCTCGAAAAGCCATTCACAGTTCGGATCGGGGTCTGCAACTCGACCCCGTGAAGTTGGATTCGCTAGTAATCGCGTATCAGCAATGACGCGGTGAATACGTTCCCGGGCCTTGTACACACCGCCCGTCAAGCCATGAAAGCTGGGGGTACCTAAAGCATGTAACCGCAAGGAGCGTGTCAGGGTAAAACCG
>NZ_BAAAZI010000017.1:0-764 GCF_039536825.1 Sphingobacterium kyonggiense | reverse complement strand
GAAATCCTGTGGGAATCCGCCAGCACCATCTGGCAAGGCTAAATACTCCTGAGAGACCGATAGTGGACCAGTACCGTGAGGGAAAGATGAAAAGAACCCCGAACAGGGGAGTGAAAAGAACCTGAAACCGTGTGCTTACAAGCGGTCGGAGCGGAGCGATTCCGTGACGGCGTGCCTTTTGCATAATGAGCCTACGAGTTACTCTTGTCCGGCAAGGTTAATCGATTAAGTCGAGGAGCCGAAGCGAAAGCGAGTCTGAACAGGGCGCATAGTCGGACGAGGTAGACGCGAAACCTTGTGATCTACCCTTGGGCAGGTTGAAGGTGCGGTAACACGTACTGGAGGACCGAACCGATAAACGTTGAAAAGTTTCCGGATGACCTGAGGGTAGGGGTGAAAGGCCAATCAAACTGGGAAATAGCTCGTACTCCCCGAAATGTTTTTAGGAACAGCGTCGGCATTGAGTCTAGCAGAGGTAGAGCTACCGATTGGGTGCGGGGGAGTCAAATCCTACCAAATCCAGACGAACTCCGAATGCTGCTAGATATGGCCGGCAGTGAGGCTTTGGGTGCTAAGGTCCAAGGCCGAGAGGGAAAGAACCCAGACCATCAGCTAAGGTCCCCAAATTCGTTCTAAGTTGAACTAACGAGGTCCGGTTGCCCAGACAGCTAGGATGTTGGCTTGGAAGCAGCCATTCATTTAAAGAGTGCGTAACAGCTCACTAGTCGAGCGGCCGGGCGTGGATAATAAACGGGCATCAAGAA
>NZ_BAAAZI010000016.1:0-78216 GCF_039536825.1 Sphingobacterium kyonggiense | reverse complement strand
TTTTTGTCGGTTTACTCATGTCGTTAAATTTACGTTTTAATTGTTCGGATTTTGTAAACCATTTTCAGGAACGGACAATAAGACAACAGACAAAGGACAACAGAATTTGTACTACTTATAGAGTCTTTTGTGATGAATGATGTTCAATTTGACCTGATTTTTAAGTTGGAGTAATGTTTATTTTTTATAAATGTGTGCAGGAAAGGCAGCATAAAACATTTGATGGATGTAAAGGAAATACCTGCTGGGTTTCACCATGCTTGTACTAGTTTTAGTATCTTTGTAACTCAATAAAAGAACATGGCAGCATTTGATGATTTTATTATAGCGATCGAGGAAGGTATACAGCAAAGGGATTTGCAGAAATTGACTTTTTCAAATTACAGGGGTTCTATTCCTGAATTAGAAAATGTATATGTGAAATTGGTCGAGATTAAGCGTGAATTGATGTTGTCTTTTGTTTATCGGTATAAGACCAAAGATATTACGAAGAACTTTGCTTTATCTGATTATTTAGCTGAATTTCTTAGGTTGACAGAGTTCAAAGGATTTCGTTCGCTAAATTTAAATCGTGGTAAAGAGATCTTGTTTTTACAACGCAATAAAAAGGGAGATTGGCATGAGCGTAAGGAACAAGGTCTAATCCAGAATCAAGTGAGCTTGCAACATGATCATCATAAAGAACGTAAATTAAATGATTTATCTAAGAAGTATTTACAGTCGCTTAATTTAACGGATGCATCAGGTAAAGTGTACAAAAATGCGCAGGATAAATGGAAACAAATCAACCATTATATTGAGCTATTAAGCACCTCTTTGAAGGAATTGCCAGCCGAAAGAAAGGTGCAAGTTGTGGATATGGGATCTGGTAAAGGTTACTTGACTTTTGCTTTGTATGATTATCTACGCTATACCCTAAATCGAGATGTACAAGTTACCGGTGTAGAATACCGTAAGGATTTAGTGGAATTCTGTAATCAAGTTGCCCAAGAAGCTAGTTTTGATGACCTACATTTTGTGGAAGGTAGCATAGTCGATTATCAGGCAGAAGAGAAGATGGATGTATTGATCGCGCTTCATGCCTGTGATACGGCGACAGATGATGCTATTTTTAAAGGGATACAGGACGAAGCAGCTTTAATTGTGGTAGCTCCATGTTGTCATAAACAAGTGCGCAGAGAGCTTGAAAAGTCAAAATTGTCTAATGATCTTGATTTTATGACCCAATACGGTATTTTCCTAGAGCGTCATGCAGAAATGTTGACCGATAGTATTCGTGCATTGATTCTGAATTATTACGGCTATGACACCAAAGTCATGCAATTCATCTCCGATCAACATACACCGAAAAATGTGATGATTGTTGCGCAAAAGAAAACAATCAAACCAGATGCTCAGGATCGGGTTTTGAAGAAATTGGATTCTTTGAAACAGTATTTTGGATTGGAATACCAACATTTAGAAAGACTTTGCGGACTAGAAAAAGTAACTCGATAGGTTTTTCTAGTCATTTTACGATCTGATTTAACCAGAAATAGCATTGATTTTATGTTATTTCTTCTTCTGTATATTGTCCTCTTGAATAGATACTTCTAAGAGATAGGTGTGTTGATTTTGTGTTTTTTGAAAATCCTTTCTTAAGAATGCGAAAATATTGAAAATCCAGTGAAGTATATGCGCTTTTAGGCTGTGCATTTCGCGCATAAAGTCCTATCTTTGTTTTTCGAAAAAATAAAAGAATGAGAATTTCATATAATTGGTTAAAAAATTTCATTGATATAACAAAAACTCCGGAAGAGCTTTCTTTAATTCTAACAGATATTGGCCTTGAAGTCGAATCTTTAGAGGTTGAGCAAAGTATTCCTGGCGGTTTGGCTGGCTTGGTAGTGGGTGAGGTGATTACCTGTGAACAACATCCAAATGCTGATAAATTAAGAATTACAACAGTGAATGTTGGAGGCCCAGAATTATTAAATATTGTTTGTGGAGCTCCAAATGTCCGTCAAGGGTTAAAAGTAATTGTTGCACAAGTAGGCACAACCTGTCATCCTACGACTGGTGAGCCTTTTAAAATTACGAAATCAAAAATCCGTGGTGAGGTTTCTGAAGGTATGCTTTGTGGCGAGGATGAAATCGGCTTGGGAACATCTCATGCTGGTTTAGTCGAGTTGTCTGAAGAAGCAGAGGTTGGTTCTTTGGTAAAATCATATTTCAATATGGAAGATGATTATTGCTATGAGATTGGTTTAACCCCCAACCGTGCTGATGCCGCATCTCATTTAGGTGTAGCGCGCGATTTAGCAGCTTACTTCCGAGCTAATTTGAAACCGATTGATACCGATTCGTTTAAAGTGAGCGAGGCCAAAGGATCAACAGTAGAAGTATTAGCAAGTGAAGATGCACCACGTTATTCTGGTGTAAACATTAAAAACATTAAAGTTGGGGAATCTCCAGAATGGCTTCGTTCGAAATTGGCCGCTATTGGGGTTCGTTCCATCAATAATATTGTCGATGTAACGAATTATATCCTGCATGATTTAGGTCAGCCTTTACATGCATTTGATGCCGATAAGATTGCTGGAAATAAAGTTGTTGTGCGTAAGGCTCAAGAAGGCGAGTTGTTTAAAACGCTTGATGGGGTTGAACGTAAATTATCAGCTGAAGATTTGGTGATTGCAGATGCTGAAAAACCAATGTGTATTGCTGGAGTTTTTGGTGGAGAGTACTCTGGAGTAACGGAATCAACTACTTCCATCTTTTTAGAGTCCGCTTATTTTCATCCTGTATCCGTGCGTAAGACATCGAAACGTCATGGCTTGAAGACTGATTCATCCTTCCGTTTTGAACGCGGTACAAACCCTGATATTACAGTAACTGCTTTGAAAAAGGCAGCTTTATTGATAGCAGAGGTAGCTGGAGGAGAGGTTTCATCAGAAGTGGTTGATATTTACCCTAATCCGATTGAAGCATTTGCTTTTCCGGTGAGCTACCGAAACATTCAACGTGTTATCGGAAAAGATATTCCAGCGGATACGATCAAGGAAATCATTCAAAGTTTAGGCATTGAAACTAAAAACGAATCATCCGAAGGAATGGATCTTTTAGTTCCGCCATATAAGGTAGATGTATCTCGTGAGATCGATGTTGTAGAAGAGGTTTTACGTATTTATGGCTATAACAATATTGAGTTAAAGACACAGATTAAAGCTTCACTTAACACATCTGAAAAACCTGACAAAGAGCTGGTTTTAAATCAGATTGCTGATTTGTTAATCGCCAATGGTTACCGGGAGATTTTAAGCAATTCGCTTACCAAGGATGATTACTTAGAGAACGCTGAAACTGCTGTTAAGCTATTAAATCCTTTGAGTTCTGATTTGGATGTGATGCGTCAGAATCTGTTGTTTTCGGCATTAACTGCAATTGGCTACAACCAGAATCGCAAACATGCCGATCTTAAAGTTTTTGAATATGGTCGTTCTTATCAGTTATTAGACGGGCAATATGTAGAGAAGCAATTATTTGCACTTACGATTGCTGGTAAGAAAGAGGCTGCACAATGGAATAGTGATAGTAAAACTGTAAGTTTTTATGATATCAAAGCTGCTGTAGATGCCATCGTTAAGCGTTTGAAAGTTGAAGGTATTCGTGTAGAAGATTATGAAGGAAACTACTTTGATTACGGATTGAGTTATAAAAAAGGAGAGAAGGTATTAGTTTCTTTCGGTGCGGTATCTAAAGCAAACTTGAAAACAGCTGATGTTAGTGGACCGATATTCTTTGCACAGTTTGATTGGGATTTATTGATTAAAGTGATCAAAAAGAATAAGATTACGTATAAGGAAGTATCTAAATTCCCATCTGTACGCCGCGATTTAGCCTTGTTATTGGATGATCAGGTTAGTTTTGAGCAATTACGTTTAATTGCGAACCGTACTGAGCGGAAGTTATTGAAGGATGTTCAGATCTTTGATGTCTATAAAGGTGATAAACTTGCGGAAGGCAAGAAATCTTATGCCTTAAGTTTTGTTCTTCAGGATGAGGAAAAAACGTTAACGGACAAACAGATTGATGGCATAATTCAAAAATTAATTGCTAACTTTGAGAAAGAAGTAGGTGCATCCGTGCGCTAAACGAAAACATAAAATTGCGAAAAAATATGGCGTCTTTAACTTCCCAAATGAATATTATCGTTGAGAAAACGAAAAACATGATTCAATTGAGTGAAGCCTTACAAGAGGAGAACGACTTGTTAAAACTAGAAGTTCAATCCTTACAAGTGGCCTTTGAGACGAGTTCAGAAAAGGTTAAGCAATTGGAAGAGAAGGTGAAAGCCTTAGCTGTTGCGAAATCTTTAGACAACTCCGAGGTAGATAAAACCGCTATAAATGAAAAAATACTTGACACAAAACAAAAAATTAACGATTTTGTGCGAGAAATAGACAAATGTATAAGTCTTTTGAAGTAGGGAAAGAGGTTTTAGGTAAAGATTTATTACGTTATTAAGCTCAAGAAAAATGGGAGAAATTTCCATAAAAATAAATATCGCTGATCGAGTATATCCATTACGTGTTGACACGGAAGAGGAAGAGGTAATTCGACATGCAGCGAAGTTAATAAACGAAAAAATAAAGGAACTGCAGGATAATTATGCGGTTCGTGATAAGCAGGATTTATTGTCTATGTGTGTATTACAATACGCTACAGGGATGATTAAGGCGGAGAAAAACGCCCAGAACCTGGATGTAGGTTTGGAACAAAGCATTCACGAATTGGATAATTTACTGACAGACTTCTTTAAGAAATAACGTTTGCGTTCTTATATTTTAGAGCTACTAACGACGAATTTGCCGCAATTAAATTCGGGTTGTCACTATTTTAAACTTAACGCTTCAATATCACGAGCAATTAAAAGATGTAGGCCATTTTGCGAAAGCCATCTGGGTCATGATCATACGCTCAAATCATGTGTAATCGAAGTTTAATAATACATGGTACCTGATTAATTTAATTGCGGTTTTTTTTTGGAAAATAATTGCTATTACATTAACATATTAAATCAATAAAAATGGAGTTATCAACTACTATATCAATAATAATTGCACTGGTTGTCGGTGTTTTTATTGGACGATATCTGCTGCAGATGTTGTTCAAGAAACAAGAACAATCAGCGACAGAAAAAGCTGCTCAGATCATTAAGGATGCTGAACAACAAGCAGAACACGTAAAGAAACAGCGTCAATTGGAAGCCAAGGAGAAATTCCTTCAGTTGAAAGCGGAACATGAAAAAGAAGTAAGTCAACGCAATAATACCGTTGCTCAAAAGGAGAATTCTATTCGTCAGAAGGAGCAATCCATGAACCAGAAATTGGAAAATCTAAACCGTGAAAAACAGGAATTAGATAACAAGAATAAGAAGCTTGAGCAATTGTTGGAGGTGAACGAGAAGAAACGCGATGAGGTTGAAGTATTAAAAGGTCAGCATATCAAACAATTGGAAACCATAGCTGGTCTTTCGGCTGATGAGGCAAAAGAGCAATTGGTAACTTCCTTACGTGAAGAAGCAAGATCGCAAGCGATCATGCAAATTAAAGATATAGTAGACGAAGCAAAATTAACCGCTTCTAAAGAAGCTAAAAAAGTGGTTATTCAAACCATTCAACGTACAGCTACTGAATCAGCAATTGAAAATACCGTATCCATCTTTAACATCGAGAATGATGAAATTAAAGGTCGTATTATTGGACGCGAGGGACGTAATATCCGTGCTTTAGAGGCTGCAACTGGTGTAGAGATCATTGTTGATGATACGCCTGAGGCAATTATCCTTTCTGGATTTGATCCAGTACGTCGTGAAATTGCGCGCTTATCCTTACACCGTTTGGTAACCGATGGTCGTATTCACCCGGCTCGTATTGAGGAGGTTGTTGCAAAGACTCGTACGCAGATCGAAGATGAAATCGTAGAAATTGGTGAACGTACGGTTATTGACTTAGGAATTCATGGACTACATCCGGAGTTAATCCGTATGGTTGGTAGAATGCGTTATAGATCGTCTTATGGTCAAAACCTATTACAACACTCCAGAGAGGTAGCAAATTTTGCAGCTACGATGGCGGCAGAGTTAGGCTTGAACGTGAAGCATGCTAAACGTGCAGGGTTGTTACATGATATCGGTAAAGTGCCCGATGATAACCCGGAACTTCCTCACGCTATCTTAGGTATGCAGTTAGCAGAAAAATACAAGGAACACCCAGATGTTTGTAATGCTATTGGTGCTCACCACGATGAAATTGAGATGACTTCTATGATTTCACCTATCGTACAAGCATGTGATGCAATATCAGGTGCTAGACCAGGTGCACGTCGTGAGGTGGTAGAAAGCTATATTAAACGTCTAAAAGAGTTAGAAGATTTAGCTCTATCCTACCCAGGAGTAGAAAAAACATTTGCTATCCAAGCAGGACGTGAATTACGTGTTGTTGTAGAAAGTGAAAAGGTTTCTGATGCACAAGCAGAAATATTAGCAGCGGATCTTTCAAACCGTATTCAAACAGAAATGACTTATCCAGGTCAAATTAAAGTTACGGTGATTCGAGAAACACGTTCTGTTTCTTACGCAAAATAGAATAGAAATAATACCTTAATAAATAGAAAAGTCCCATCATTTTACTGATGGGACTTTTTATTTTAGCCTGATTTTATATCATTGGATTAATTTCATTTAGGATTATGTATTAAATTTTCATTCAATTCTAAATCATTTGATGGAATTGGAGAGAGGTAATCGCGGAATAAAATTACCTTTAAAATCGAAAGTGACTATATTTTAATACCCATTTTATAAAATGTTCCAATCCACTGTTCTTGTGTTTTTATTGAACCATTCTGTACTAGCAAACATTAGAGATAGATTAGAAATCTCATAGTTTTCTGTATACCATATTAATATGTTTAATTTTGTGCAAATCGTATTTACATGCACGTTTTGTTAATTGAGGATGATTTGCGTATAAGTTCTTTTTTAATCAAAGGATTAGAAGAGGCATCCTACGTCGTGTCTTTGTGTAAAAGTGCGGAGGCGGTGTATGAGGGGAACTATTTGGATTTGCCCATTGATTTGATCATTGTCGATATTATGTTGCCTGGAATGGATGGTATCCAGTTCGTCCAGACCCTAAGGTATAAGGGGAATTATACTCCGGTATTGATGTTAAGTGCACTAAATGCTGTTCAAGATAAGGTGACTGCTTTAAATTCTGGCGCTGATGATTACCTGACCAAACCTTTTCATTTTGATGAGTTACTCTCTAGGTTACAAGCACTTCTAAGAAGAAGGCAACTACAGGTAAAAAGTAAGCCAGAAAACTCCCAAATAAGATTTGGCGACCTATTGATCGATAAGGATCAATACATGGTCAGTATTGCAGGGGAAATAGTTGAGCTTTCTCCCAAAGAACTCAAGCTCCTGTTGTATTTGGTGGATAACAAGAACCGGACAGTGTCCCGTATGCAAATACTGAATGCTGTTTGGGGAATAACCTTCGATAATCATAGTAATGTGGTTGATGTTTATATTTCCTACCTACGCAATAAAATAGAGGAAAGGAATGAGAAGTTTATCTTTACTGTGAAAGGGATTGGTTATATGTTTAAATATGACAAATGAAACTAAAGCATAGACTTTCTTTATACTCCATAGCTATATTTTCGGTGTTGACCATGTTGATTTCGGTCATCATCTATTTTGCATACTATGTTCAAAGGGAGCATATGGAAGAGCATGCTTTGGAAAATAAAACCTTGCTTGCGGCTATTTATTATCTTGAACAGGATGAATTAAGCAGTTTGGAGCATGCGCAGATTCAAAATCAATTGCAAAAAACCATTTCTAGGAAGAATATTGCAGTATTTGATAGTCTGACAAAGCAAGTGGATGGTGATATGGCACTTGATTTAGAATTACCAAAGGGTTTTTTTGGGCAAGTGCAGAAAAATGGGAAGGCGCATTTTAATACGGATGCCTTCTTTTATAATGGTTTATATTATCAGGATAATCAAGGGGATTTTGTGGTTTTGGCTCGTGAGTCTAAGTTTGAATTTAATGAGCAACTGCAAACCTTATCACATATTTTGATCCTCGCATTCTTAGCAGGTTTATTGGTGATCTATTTCTTTTCTCGATTTTTGGGTTATATCGCGTATCAGCCTATAATAAAAGTCATCGATCAGATAAAAGAACGTGACAGCCAAAACTTTGATGTCCCAATACAACTAACGAAATCCTATTCTGAAATTCAGGATCTTGTCAATACCTATAATCATTTTGTGGATCGAATAGCGCAGACCTTTGCTGTTCAGAAGAACTTTATAGATTATGTATCTCATGAGCTAAGAACTCCGATTACAGCGCTAATGGGGACTCTAGAGGTAACAAAACAACGAGCGCGATCGGCTGCGGAGTATGAGCAAGTCATATTGCAGTTGCAACAATACACCAATGATTTGCAGGATAATTTGGAGCAAATGATGTTGTTATCGGGTGCAAAGACGAGCTTTGAATTCCAAAAATTGCGGATGGATGAAATTGTTTGGCAAGTCATTGAACAAGCTGTATTGTACCATCATTCTAAGATTGATGTGAAAATTGAGGTCCAAAACCCTGATTTATTGACTTGGGAGGGTAATGATCGACTACTCGCTTTGGCTTTGAATAATCTGATTGAAAATGCGATTAAATATTCCAATAATAACCTGATAAATATCCGTTTATGGGAGGAAGAAAATAGGTTGCTGTTAGAGATTAAAGATCAAGGAATTGGAATTCCAACAGCCGATTTGGAACAGGTACGTCAGAATTTTTATCGTGCATCGAATACAAAAGCGTTTTCCGGAAAAGGAATAGGCTTGTCGATGGCTAATATTATCTTCAAATATCATGGGATCAATCTTGAAATTGAATCAGATTCCAGTGGGACAAGGATCATCTTGCGATTCTAATTCATTTCTAATGTAATACCAAAACCACCTTAATCTGCATGCCTTAGGTTTGTAGAAAAAATAATAAGGTGAAGAAAATTCTCTTACTTCTTGCGTTTGGCTGCTTTAGTCTTCAAGTCTGGTCACAAAACTATGATTTGGAGGCTTTGGAAGCCACATTTTTAAAGAATAACCTCCGTATTCTGGCGGCTCGATATGAGATCGGGCAAGCAGAAGCTAAATTGGCACAAGAACGAGTGTGGCCGAATCCAAGTTTAAGTTTGGATAATGTGAATTTATGGTCTAACTCTACTGTAGAAGAGCAGCCCTTGCTGTTTGGGAAGTTTGGAAAGAAACAACAGTTTGGATTGGAGCTCGAACAATTAATTGAAACGGCTGGGAAAAGAAAAAAGCGCGTGGCAATTCGACAAACAGAATTAGATGCACAAGCCATATCATTCGAAGAATTGCTTTGGTCTTTAAAGTATGAATTACGAATAGCCTACTATCAATTAGCCCTTAGCAAACAAGAATTAAGGCTGTTGGAAGAAAGCATGGAATCCTTTACGCAATTACGGGATTTATATGCTAAGCAGGCAGCTAAATTACATGTTTCATCAGCTGCCTACTACCGCATTCAAAGTGAACTCCTCAGTATAGAAAAGGAAGTTTTTACCCTTAGAAGTAAGGAACAAGAAGCCTTAAGCCAATTAAAGGTACTGACACGTATGGCTAATTTATCCATAGCGGATATGCAGTTTCCTAAGTTTCAATTGAAATCCATACCTAAATCTTACGATCATTTAATAAGCTTAGCAAAGGATCAAAACTTTCAAATCAAATTGCAGGAAAAGACATTGATTAAATCAGAACAGGAATTTCAATTGGAAAAAGCCAATGCAAAACCTGATCTAACGACTTCCGTAGCTTTTGAACGAGGAGGAAATATCATGCAAAATTTTGTAGGTATAGGTGTCAAGGTTGATTTACCCTTATTCAACCGGAATAAAGGAAACATAAAGGCTACAAAAAATCAAGTAGACCAAGAAACTGCGCAGAAACTATATCTAGAACAAGAGTTAGAAGTCCAAATAGTTCATGTTTATCAGGAACTGACACGATTAGAGAAATTAATTCTTTCATGGGATGACCAGGAAACGGAAAGCGGGCAGGACCTTTTATCAAAATTCCGGAAACAATTGACGGAACATCAAATCACTTTATTGGAGTACTTAGATTTTGCCCAGGCATACCAAAATGCACAACAAGCAAAATTTGGAATACAAGAGAATTATTTACAACGCTATGAGGAATTGCAGTTCCTTTTAGGATCAGGAACACAGGGATATGAAAATTAAATGGACATATGGATTTCTTTTCGTGGCTTTATTTGGTTGCCAAGGGAAAGAGAGTTCGGATAAAGGGAGTAATGAGGCTGTTGAGAAGTTTTGTTTGAATGCGGAATTGAAAAAATCAACGGAATTGCAAACCATACAAGAGCAAGCAATGGTAGAACAGATGAGTTTACCAGGGAAGATAGAATATAATGAAAATGATTTGGTGGTCTTTAAGAGTTTGCTATCTGGAGTTGTCGAGACAGTTAAGTTTGAATTGGGGGATTATGTTAAAAAAGGGCAAGTATTAGCAAATATCAAATCGGTAGAGATTCAATCCCTACACCAGCAAAGGAAATTTCAAGAGAACCAATTGGTTTTGCTTCAAAAGCAACTGTACACCAAACAAGATTTATTGAACGATGGAATGGCGGCACAAACTGAGGTTCTTGAATTAGAGCATCAATTAGATGCTGCGAAAATTGAACTGGACCGTATTAAGGAAACTTTAGGGTTATACCGCGCGACTAGCCAAGGCGAGTTTCAAATTCTAGCACCAAAGAACGGTTATATCGTTCATAAGGCGATAAGTCCAGGTCAAGTAATTGGTTCAGAATCGGATGATTTATTCTCTATTTCCAACCTGAAAGAAGTTTGGGTGATGGTGAATGTGTTTGCGAGTAATCTTCGTTTTGCTAAAGTTGGGGCAGCGGTCAAGGTTAAAAGCTTAGCTTTTCCTGACCAAGTGTATACGGGAAAGATTGACAAATTGTACCCGGTATTTGATGCCAATGAGCATGTGATGAAAGCGAGGGTAGTACTTGATAATCCAAATTTGAAGTTGATGCCCGGTCTTAGTGTCGATGTGTTATTAGAAAAGGATCAACAGGGAGGACAGCGTGCCTTTGCCATTCCTAACAAGGCAATTTTATTCAGCAATAATGCAAACTATGTGGTTCTCTATCGGGATGATTGTGATTTGGAGATGAAACAAGTCGATATTCGCTATAGTAATGAAGATTATAGTTATGTAGCTGAAAAGTTTCCACAAGGAACGAAGGTTGTTGCCAGTAATGCTTTGTTGATCTTTGAAGAGTTGAGAGGGAGGTAGTAATGAAGAAATTTGTACAACAGATCGTCACCTTCTCTTTAAAGAATACCACATTTGTACTCTTTGCCACTTTAGCTTTATTGTTTATAGGCATATACGCGTTAAAACACACGGCAATTGAGGCTTTTCCAGATGTAACGAATACAAGGGCAAGGATTATTACACAATGGCCTGGAAGGAGTGCTGAAGAGGTGGAAAAGCAAATCACCTTACCTATTTCAAAGGTGATGAACAGTATCCCAAGGAAGAGTAATGTTCGCTCAATCAGTTTATTTGGGCTATCGGTAGTTACAGTTCAATTTGAAGATGCTGTAGATGATTTCTATGCACAGCAATATGTTTCGAATAAGATGGGTGGAGTTGATTTGCCCGCAGGTGCAGAAATTGAGATTGAACCACCATCCGGAGCTACAGGTGAAATTTACCGATATGTAATTAAGAGTGATCTTCCAATCAAGGAAGTGTCAGCTATGCAGGATTGGGTAATTGAGCGGGAACTATTAAGTGTTCCTGGAGTTGCTAATGTCATCAGTTTTGGTGGAGAGGAAAAGATTTATGAAGTAAGGATCAATCCTACCGAACTTAAAAACTTTGGATTGACAGCATTAGAAGTGTATGAAGCTGTTTCTAAATCCAATATCAATGTTGGTGGAGATGTTATTCAACAAGGTGACCAAGCTTATGTGGTTCGCGGTGTTGGTTTATTGGATAAAATAGATGATATAGGCAATATTACAGTCAAATTAGTGGGTTCAACACCCATTTTGGTGAAGAACGTCGCAGAGGTAGTTGTATCCAACAAACCGCGTTTAGGACAAGTAGGTTTCAATGAACAGGATGATTTAGTAGAAGGAATTGTGGTGATGTTAAGAGGTCAAAATCCATCAGAAGTTATTGGGAATCTTAAATCTAAAATTAAGGAACTAAATGAGCGGATATTGCCTGGGAATGTTCAGATTGAAACGATTATTGACCGGACAACCTTGGTGGATAATACGGTAAAAACTGTTTCCAAAAACATCATTGAAGGTGTATTACTGGTTTCTTTAATCGTATTTATCTTCCTATATAATTGGAAATCTACTTTTATTGTTGCCTCTGTCATTCCACTATCTTTTCTGTTTGCCATTATTATGTTGAAGATTCAGGGATTGCCGGCGAATTTAATTTCAATGGGTTCTTTGGATTTTGGTTTGTTGCTG
Organism: Sphingobacterium kyonggiense; assembly: GCF_039536825.1. Taxonomy (NCBI): domain Bacteria; kingdom Pseudomonadati; phylum Bacteroidota; class Sphingobacteriia; order Sphingobacteriales; family Sphingobacteriaceae; genus Sphingobacterium; species Sphingobacterium kyonggiense. The sequence goes on along the minus strand of NZ_BAAAZI010000016.1, from coordinate 65,590 downwards.
GAAGGCACTTTAGTAATTGTGGAGACTGTTTTTGTGGCTATGGCTACCATGTCGCATAAAGTGGGGCCTGAAAGGTTTGCCAAGATGAGTAAGATGGGGATTATTAAAAAGAGTGCCGGTAGTGTGGCTTCTTATATATTCTTTGCACTACTTATTTTAATCGTTGCTTTATTACCCATCTTTTCTTTTCAAAAGGTGGAGGGTAAAATGTTTTCTCCTTTAGCATTTACGCTGGGTTATGCCTTATTGGGTTCCTTGATTCTAAGCTTAACTTATGTTCCTGCCATGTGTAAATTAATGTTCAACAAAGGCATGGAGGAAAAGGAGAATATAGTTACACGATTTTTTAATCGCAGCATTTATGGTTTATACAGCAATGCCTTGCGGTTCAAGTATTGGACATTGGGGATATTTTTAGGCTTATTGAGCATTTGTGTCATCAAGTTCATGAATTATGGTTCAGAATTTTTGCCTCAATTAAATGAAGGGGCTATATATATTCGGGCTACTTTACCCAATAGTGTCAACCTAGAGGAGTCCACAAAATTGACAAAAGAGATGAAAAACATGATGCTGGATAGTTGCCAGGAGATTGATTTTATCTTAACGCAGACTGGTAGACCAAATGATGGAACTGATCCGACTGGTTTCTTTAATATCGAGTTTAATGTGCAGCTAAAACCCGAAGGAGAGTGGAGCCGAAAAGTTAGTAAGGAAGACATTATACAGCAGTTGCGTAATCAATTAGGACAATACCCTGGGATCACTTTTGGGTTTAGTCAGCCTATTCAAGATAACGTGGAGGAGTATGTTGCAGGAGTAAAGAGTTCTTTGGTGATCAAGATATTTGGGGATGATTTATATCAATTAGAGGATTATGCTTATCAAGTATCGGAAAGCATCGCCAAGGTTCGAGGAATTACAGATATCAATGTTTATAAGAATATTGGATTGCCAGAATTAAGGATTCAACTGCATGATTCTAAGATGGCAAAATATGGGGTGTTTACAGCTGATGTACAGGCAGTCATTGCAATGACTATTGGAGGTCAATCGGCAACTAAATTCTATGAGAAGGAAAGACAGTTTGATGTCGTTCTGCGCTTTAGTGAGGAATATAGAAATACAGCCGAAAAAATTGGAAGTATACTTATTCCAACTAGTAATGGGGAGAGAATTCCTTTACGTGAAATTGCAAGCATTGGCTATGTTACGGGGCCTGCGTTTATTTATAGAGAAGGAAATAGCCGATATATTGGGGTTGGATTCAGTATTGCCGGGAGAGACTTAGGAAGTACCATTGCAGAGGCTAAGGAAGTTGTAGCAAAAGAAGTAAAATTACCTAAAGAGAATCAGATGGAATGGGCCGGTGAATTCGAGAGCAAAGAACGGGCAACTAAGCAATTGATGACGGTCATTCCAATCTCTTTAGTGCTTATTCTAATTCTACTGTATAGTAACTTTGGAAATATGAAAGATACAGCCATTGCTGCTATTACTATTCCGTTTGCCTTTATTGGTGGTTTTCTTTCCTTATGGATTACGGGAACTGTATTTGGTATTTCAGCGGGTATTGGTTTGATTATCTTATTTGGAGTTAATACTATCAACGGCATTATTCTCATTGCCGTAATGAAGGAATACCTCAGAAAACAGAATTTATTGGAAGCCATAGATCAAGGTGTTCGTAGTAGAATTAGATCTATTGTCATGATCGCATTAATGGGATCAATGGGATTGTTGCCTGCTGCTTTGTCAAGTGGTATGGGGGCGGAAATTCAAAAGCCACTGGCCATTATGATCGTTGGTGGTTTGTTGATCTGTTTGATTCTATCCTTTACGGTATTGCCAGTTGTCTTCTATTTTTCATACAGGAAAAAAGAGAAATTGTCCTGATTATATTGCCCTACAATGACCCTAATCAGGTTATTTTAGGGCAATAATATGTACCTTTGTCGACATGAACAAAAAGGATAAACCAAGCAATAAAAAGTTAAGCTTTTCAAGACCAGTTGAAAAACATTTCTACGAATTGGACCAAACGTATGCAAGCTCCAATAAATCATTGATTGCCGTGTTCTTGACTTTAGCTTTTTTTGGTGTTATGGGTATGATTTGGATGATACCTTTTCCGCAATTTGAATTCTTAGTGAAAATGAATGCCCATACATTTTTGAATTGGGGATCCTTCTTTATTGCTATCGTTATCTATGCTTACTTAAAATTAGCACCTACCTTATCTTATGCGGTTTTGTTTTGTATAGGAATAATGAGTTTTTTCATTGTACAGTTAGAATATGTAGAACGAGATGGTGGACCTGCAGTACTTTTAGTATGTTCTATTCTTGCTTTAATAGGATTAGTCGGGTTATGGCTAACAGCAAAACCTGTTCAAGGACAAGCAAACCGTTTTCTTCAGTTAGTAGGAGTTGGGCCAGTTTGGTTATGGTCCAAAGTATTTGAAAAACTAAATTGGAAATATTAATTCCATATTCAAAGTTTATTTCTCCAACATATTACACAAATTCTTAAAATTTTCTATTTTTAGATCTTATTCAATGCTATGAACGATCTAAAATACCCCTTACATTTTCAGTTTCGAGTAACAAGTTTTGCCAATGATTTTGTAGCTACAGATGCAAATGGTCAATCTATTTACTACGTTAGGGAAAAGATATTCAGCTGGAGAGACCATATAATGGTTTATCGGGATTCTTCGAAGTCTGAAATGCTTTATGAATTGATATCTAATAAATTGATTGATTTTCAGCAAACTTTTACCATTAAAGATTCTCAAGGGAAGGTGATAGGAAAGGCACGCAGAAAGACAATTAAATCCTTGTGGCGTTCTACTTTTAACCTCATGGATGCTAATGATCAACATGATCATACGATCAAGGAGAAAAATCCTTGGACAAAATTTTGGGATGGATTATTCGGTGAATTACCTATTATCGGTATGCTTTCAGGGTATGTTTTTAACCCATCATATATTCTTCGAAATGACTTAGAAGAACCTATGTTTGAAATTCGGAAAGAACCTTCTTTTTTTGGAAGGAAATTTTCAGTATTAAAGCTAACAGATAAAGAGGTGGATGATGAACGGTTCGTTCTAAGTTTGATGCTAATGGTATTAATGGAAAGGAGCAATGGGTAAAACCTATTGCTCCTTTTTAAGTTTCAGTTATTACTTCGATTAAGGCTTTTTAAGGCTGTATTCGAGTTTAATTTCATCTTCATCTGAAGCCGCATACTCACGTACAAGTGTAGCTCCTAACTTCTCAATTGCCTTTTGAGATCGAATATTTTCCTTGGCAACATGAAAGTAAACCTCATCAACAAATTGATAGGCATAATCCAATAATAGTTTTTTAATGGATTGATTGTATTGAGTTCCCCAGTAAGGTTTTGTCAAGAATGTATAGCCAATAGAAACAGACTTTTTATCCTTGTTAAACTCATAAAAGGAAGTCGTTCCAATTACCTTTCCCGTTCGATGATCAATTATAATATATGCGATATCATTCGCTAATAACTTCTGGAAGTATTTGGTGAAGCCAAGTGGCGTATAACGCATGCGGTCAGGATGTTGTTCCCAGATTTCAGGGTCTGATGCGGCAGCATATAACCACTCGAAATCCTCCTTTACCAAAGGGATGAGTTTTACAAGCTCATTGCTTAATATTTGTCTTTCCAACATGGCGATTTATTTTATTATACGTTTGATCTTATTGGATTTTTTAATCCATTTATGGACAGCATCATAATCTTCTTGATTGATTTTGTCGTATATATGCTGTAACTGTTTGATATGCTCCTCGAGAACTTCTAAAACATTACTGCGGTTCTGTTTAAAGATAGGTGTCCACATGTCAGGAGAGGATTTTGCCAAACGGACAGTAGATTGGAAACCAGACCCTGCTAATTCAAAGATTCTCCCTTGAGACTTTTCTTTCTCTAACACTGTTAAAGCCAATGCAAAAGAGGTGAGGTGAGATATATGCGATACATAGGCTGTATGCATATCATGCTCATCAGCCGTCATAAATGAAGTTTTCATTTCCAATTGTTCTGTAAGTGCATCTGCTAATTCGAATGCATCTTCATCAGTCTTGAAAGCTTCTACATAGACCATCATCTTGTCCTTAAACAGATTAGGGATGGCTGCTTCAGGGCCAGAGTATTCTGTACCAGCCATAGGGTGAGCAGCAACATAACGACCACGATTTGGATGTTCGGAAATGAGGTTCAAAATATTGGTTTTTGTAGATCCCATATCGATGATAACCTGATTAGTAGCCTTATCCAGTAACTGAGGTAAAAGTTCCATAATGGCATCTACAGGTACGGTTAATACAATAATCTTACAGTTCTGTAAGGCTTCAGGTAAAGTTTGAAATTCATCAACTAATCCTAATTGAAGGGCTTTCTTTTGATTGGTTTCACTTTTTTCAATACCGACGATCTTGTCAGCAAAGTTTGTTTGTTTAAGTCGGATCCCTATCGAACCACCGATAAGTCCTGTTCCGACAATTGCTATATTCATTTTCTTATTTGCAATAAAATCAATAATACTGGAAATCCAGTTCTTTAAAAGCTATTTCTGAATCGCTTTTTTGATACGATTGATAGCCATTTCATATACGGTGCTTTGTGCGCATAGGCTGATTCGGATATATCTTTCGCCAGCGGTGCCAAAGATGCCTCCAGGCGTGATGAATACATGTGCTTTATAAAGTATATCATCAGCTAACTCATAACAGTCTGCATACGTATTTGGTACTTTAGCCCACACGAATAATCCAACCTGATTAACATCATATTGGCAATTTAATAAATCCATTAATTCAAAGACCTTAACTCTTCGATTTTTATATTCTTCATTTAACTGAGTATACCAGGATTTATCCAAATTTAAGGCTTTTGCAGCTGCCATTTGAATAGGGAAGAAGGTTCCAGAATCCATATTACTTTTGAATCGCAAAATCTCAGCTATTCGTTTTTCATTGGCAACCAACATTCCAATACGCCAACCAGCCATGTTTGATGATTTGCTTAAAGAATTTAGCTCTATAGCAACATCCATAGCACCAGGTACTGCCATAATACTCTGTGGCGAATCGTTTAAGATAAAGCTATATGGATTATCATGACAGATTAGAATTTGGTGTTTTTTACCAAATGCTATAATGCGTTCAAAGAAGTGCTGATTTGCTAAAGCACCTGTAGGCATGTTTGGGTAGTTAATCCACATGAGTTTTACTTTGGATAAATCTTGTGCTTCCAAAGCGTCCAAATCGGGTAACCAATTTAAATCTGGTGATAAATCATAAGTTTTTATAGTTGCACCAGAAATTCTTACCGCACTAGCATATGCAGGATATCCCGGATTAGGAACTAAAGCTTCATCACCTTCTTGGAGGTAAGTCATACAGATATGTACAATTCCTTCTTTTGAACCTATAAGCGGAAGGATCTCAGTATTTGGATTTAGATTGACGCCATAATATCGATCATACCAATCTGCCATGGCTTGTCTAAGGACTGGAATGCCCTTGTAATTTTGATAACCATGGGTATTGGGTAATGCCGCTTGCTCCTGAAGTGTTTTAATAACCTCTGGATGTGGCGGGAGATCAGGACTGCCGATGCCCAAGTTTATTACCTGTGCACCATTTCTGTTCATCTCATCAATTTCCCTCAACTTCTTAGAAAAGTAATACTCCTCAGTATGTTGAAGGCGTTTCGCTACGTCAATTTCCATTATTTTATTATTTGGCGTTAAATTTATAAAAACTTCTGCTGTTTAATCTAATTATGTTAAAGATATTCCCCAATATCTGTTAAGTATAGCAATGGAATCGATGTTTTCCTGCCATTTTTCTATCAGAATTAACCAAAATAGACTGGGGGTGACCCCAAGATATGGATTCCGAAGTGTTTAATAGGCCCAAGGAGGATGAGCCTGGTTTAATTTCATATTAGGAAATTTTAGTGTTTTTGGTTATTGAGAAGAAATTCTGTCTTAGGATATAATCAAAATATAGATGGGTTAATTATACATGAAAGGAAGATGGCTTGTCAAAAGTACTTCAGATTTATGGTTCTTTGAAATTAATTGTTGATTCTCGTTAAATAATTGTCGTTACAATATTTGGTTTTTGTGATTTTACCGAAATAATTATATAGGATAAAATATATAGGAAAACAAATAATTAGAGTGAATTTTTTAAAAATTAATTGTAAAGCAAATATTAATAATATTATTAGGACTTTTATAATACAAGTATTTTATTAAATTCGCCTATTAATTAAAATACTTTCAAAACAAAAGACAGTTATGAGAATTTCTGAATTATCCGGAGTAAAAGAAATCGCCCGTCGAGCGAATGTTTCGATCGCGACTGTAGATCGAGTGTTGCATAGTAGGCCAGGTGTTGCAGAAAAGACAAAGTCTAAGATTTTAGACATCATTGATGAGATAAAGTACAAGCCAAACATATTGGCGAAACGCTTAGCTTCAAAACGTGTTTATAAATTTGGTATCCTTATACCAAATGACGTGAAGGAATCTGGTTATTGGCAAGCACCAATAACCGGTATTGAATCAGCATTGTCTGAGTTTGGTGAATTTGGCGTTGAGTTAAGCTATTTTTTGTATGATAAAGACGATAGGAATTCATTTGTTGATCAAATTGAGGAGTTATTTAAAGGTCCTATTGATGGGATTATTGTAGCCCCAATATTCATTAAGGAGTCTTTGGATTTATCTATCCGTTGTATTGAAAAGCGTATTCAATACGTTTTCATCGATACGAATATCTTAGATGCTAAACCATTGAGTTTTATCGGTTTTGATTTGTTCCAATCAGGTAGAGTAGTTGGAAATCTATGTAATTATTTATTAGAGGAAGATGATGGTATTTTAGTTGTCAATATTGCTAAACATGAAGATAGTTTGAAGCGATTGAAATTAAGGTATGAAGGGTTTGAAGCTTATATGAAAGAATATAATCGAGAAAAATCCATCAAGAAAATAGATTTTTCTTCAGCAAGCATGCATTCCTTTGAGACAAGAATGACTAAAGCACTTCAGAATAAAAAAACCAAATTAATTTTTGTCACGGGTTCACATGTGCACCTGGTTGGGCATTATTTGAAAAAAAGAAATATAAAAGATCTTCTAGTTATTGGGTATGAATACAGTACGCCCAATTTAGAGTTTTTGATAGAAGGATATATTGACTTTCTTATTTGTCAAAAGCCTATTGAACAGGGATATCGTGCTTTTGTGGCCTTATATGAGCATTTTATTGCAAAGCGTAAGGTTGATAAAATGCAGTTTATGCCTATTGATGTTGTCACACGTGAGAACTTCAAATATTATGAATATTAGTCTTTGATCTGATAGGACAATCAGTCTTGTTATTTAGTTTGTTTGGTCTACAAACTAAGGATTATTAAATGCTTTGCAATCTAATGTTAAATGCTGCCGAATGACAGTAGATTGCAACATTTTCAATCGAAGAGTTGCTAAAAAGTAGGATGATTACAAATTTTCCTACATTTGTACTCTTAGTTTTTTGAATGAAAACATACTTTAGACTACTTACGTTTGCAAAACCTATCGAGAAATATGCCATACCGTACATTATCTGTACGTTGATAATGGTGGTATTTAGCACTTTAAATCTTGCACTATTAGCCCCTTTATTGCAGACCCTTTTTAATTCTCAAAATGCGGTAGTAGAAAGGGTTCCTTGGCCTGAGGAATTTGACTTAATGGCTTATTTCAATTATTTCTCTTCCGATATGGCATTGCGCTTTGGACCTTACGAAGCATTAAAATATACCTGTATTGTCATTGTTGCTTCGGTGTTCATCAGTAACTTGTTTAGATACCTTTCCCAAAGGATCATGGAGAATCTCCGGATACATACGCTGTTAAATCTTAGAAAGTCTGTATTTAGTAATGTAATGAACTTGCATTTGGGTTACTTCACTAATCAAAGAAAAGGTGATATTATTTCAAAAATTGCATCTGATGTACAGGTTGTTCAATTTTCTGTAACTGGTACCTTGCAGGTTGTTTTTAAGGAGCCACTGCAATTAATTGCCTATTTGGTGATGTTATTTATGATTTCTGTAAAGTTGACTTTGTTTTCTTTATTAGTTATTCCGGTATCAGCATTTTTCATTTCTAAGATTGTTAAAACCCTAAAACATCAAGCCCAAGAAGGTCAGCGAACTTATGCCAATATGATTACCTATTTGGAGGAAGCTTTATCTGGAATCAAAATTATAAAGTCTTTTAATGCAGCAGATTTCATAAAAAGGAAGTTTAATAATGAAAATGACTCCTATGCAACGATAAATCGCCGTATGGTTCGACGTCAGCAAATGGGATCTCCGGTTTCGGAATTACTAGGTGTAATCATGGTAGCCATCATTCTTTTATATGGTGGGCATTTAGTTTTGTCTGGAGAAGGAGATTTGCCAGCATCTGAATTTATTACTTATATCGCCATATTCTCCCAAATTATGCGTCCTGCAAAAGCTTTAACTGATGCTTTTAGCAATATCCATAATGGAATTGCAGCAGGAGAGCGTGTGTTGCAACTTGTGGATGAGCAAAATAAGGTTGCTGATAAGCCTAACGCAAAAGTCATTACCACTTTTAATGATCGAATCCGTTTTGATCAGGTGAAATTTGCTTATGAAGACCATGAGGTATTGAAAGATATTAATTTGGATATTGAAAAGGGTCAAACCCTTGCCTTAGTTGGACCATCTGGGGGTGGGAAGTCTACTTTAGTAGATTTAATTCCACGCTTTATGGACGTCACTGCCGGACAATTGAGTGTTGATGGAGTAGATGTTCGGGATCTTAATCAGGAGTCGCTGAGGGCTTTAATAGGCGTGGTAAATCAAGAGTCAATTTTGTTCAATGATACCATCTTCAATAATATAGCCTTTGCGAATGAGTCTGCAAGTGAAGAGGAAGTTATTCAAGCGGCCAAAATAGCTAATGCTCATGATTTTATTATGAATACAGAACAAGGTTATCAAACCAATATTGGTGATCGTGGTTCTAAATTATCAGGTGGACAAAGACAACGTATCTGTATTGCAAGAGCCGTATTAAAAAATCCACCAATTATGTTGTTGGATGAAGCGACTTCAGCGCTAGATACCGAATCAGAAAGACTTGTTCAAGATTCCTTATATAAGTTAATGCAAAATAGAACGACAGTGGTTATTGCGCACCGCTTGAGTACTATACAAAGTGCGGATAAAATCGTTGTTTTAGAGTCAGGTAGGATAGTAGAAGTGGGGTCTCATATGGAGCTAATCACGAAAAATGGTCTTTATAAGCGTCTGATCGATATGCAGCAATTTGCTGAGGGTTAAGAGCTTAAAAGAATAGCTTTTTAGCGTATGTTTTCCTAAATTTGTATTGTAAGGAGTGAGAAATGGAATCAACACAAAAACTAGCGTTTTTAATCAACGATAAGAACTTATCACACGAGCTAAAAGCGATTGCCCTAAAGGTTCAACAGGAAGAACGAATCAGTTTTGATGAAGGGGTATATCTATATGAACATGCTGAATTAGGATACTTAGGTGTTTTAGCGAATTACATCCGCGAGAAGAAGCATGGTGATATCACTTATTTCAATAGAAATTTTCACATAGAGCCTACTAATGTCTGTGTATACGACTGTAAGTTTTGTTCTTATTCAAGAATGATTAAGAATAAAGACGAAGGTTGGGAGATGGATGTTGATGGTATGATGGATATCGTGAAAAAATACGATGGAGAACCCGTAACGGAAGTTCATATTACAGGTGGTGTTGTTCCTAAGCAAAACTTAGAGTTCTATGCTGAATTCTTTAAGCGTTGTAAAGAACATAGACCTGAACTACACATCAAAGGACTAACCCCAGTAGAATACTATTATATCTTTAAGAAAGCGAAATTAAGCCATTACGATGGTATGAAATATCTGCAATCCTGTGGTTTGGATTCTATGCCTGGAGGAGGAGCAGAGATCTTCCATCCTGAGGTCCGTGAGAAGATTGCCAATGATAAATGTAATGCTGAGCAATGGTTAGACATTCATGAACAAGCGCATAAGCTTGGGATGCATACCAATGCAACTATGCTATATGGGCATATTGAAGAATTCTGGCATCGTGTAGATCACATGGAAAGACTTCGTCAATTGCAAGATAAAACTGGAGGTTTCCAGACTTTTATCCCACTGAAGTTTAGGAATAAGGATAACCAGATGCATAATGTTCCTGAAGTATCCGTAGTCGAAGATTTAAGGAATTATGCCATTGCACGTATTTACATGGATAACTTCCCACATATCAAAGCTTATTGGGCTATGATATCACGTAATACTGCTCAAATGTCTTTAAGCTTTGGCGTAGATGATATTGATGGTACTTTGGATGATACAACCAAAATCTATAGCATGGCAGGAGCGGAGGAACAAAATCCAGCAATGACTACTCGAGAATTGGTTGAATTGATTAAAAATGTCGGAAGACACCCAATTGAACGCGACACACTATACCATGTGGTAACAGATTTTAAAGATGTTGTTTTTGAAGATGCAAATCCTAAAAAACAATACTACGCTTTACCTGTGGTTAATTCATAAGACTAATAAATTGAAGAAAACATTTTATTTTATCCGTCATGGACAGACTGATCTGAACCTTAAAGGAATTGTTCAAGGTAGAGGAGTCAATAGTCCATTGAATGATAATGGAATGAAACAAGCACAGGCATTTTACGATGCCTATAAGGATGTGCCTTTTGATAAGGTTTATGCATCCACCTTATTGCGCACGCATCAAACTGTAGCCCCTTTTACCGAAAAGGGAATTCCAATGGAAATTTTGGAAGGACTGGATGAGATTTCTTGGGGCATTTATGAAGGGCAAGAACAAACACCTGATATCTTATCTGGTTTTGAAAAAGTAGTCAATTCTTGGCGAAATAATGAACTCGATTTGGCTATTGATAATGGTGAATCGCCCAATACTTTAGTCGCTAGACAGAAAGAAGCAGTAGCTCATATGCTTGCTCAACCGAATGAAGAACAAATATTGGTTTGCATGCATGGCAGGGCAATGCGCATTATGCTGTGCCACTTAACGGAAGTGCCTGTATGCAAAATGGATGATTTCCCGCATACCAATACAGCACTTTACAAATTAGAATATCAAAATAACATCTTTACGATTGTAGATTACTACAATACGGAGCATTTAGCAAATCTATAAAATGGAGAAAATTAAAGTTTCTGCAGTTTCATACACCAATACCTTACCCTTTTTGCAAGGTATTAGAAACTCAGAGGTCTTAAACGACATTGAATTAATGCTGGATTATCCGAGCGAATGTGCCCGAAAAGTCCTAGAACATGAAGCTGACTTAGGGATAATCCCTACAGCAGCTTTAAGTAAAATGGAAGAATATTACCTGTTAACAGATTATTGCATTGGTACCAAAGACTATGTTGATTCTGTTTTTATCTTTTCCAGTAAACCTATTGAGGAAATCAATTCCTTATTATTGGATAAGCAATCGCGAACGAGTAATGGATTAGCTAGAATTTTAATCAAGCACTATTGGAAACGTGAGGTGGAAGTTAAAACGGAAGGGGAGGCTGATGCATTTGTCCTTATTGGTGATCGTACTTTTGGAAAGAAAAACAGTATGCCTTATGTTTATGATATGGGGCATTATTGGAAAGAATTGACAGGACTACCCTTTGCTTTTGCTGTATGGGTATCTAATCGACAACTTCCAGAAGATTTTATCCATAAATTCAATGAAGCTTTAAAGGATGGAGTATCTAGACCTGATGATGTTATTCCGGGTCTTCCAGAGTATCCTGACTTTGATTATCATAAGTATCTCAATGAGAGCTTGGATTATCATCTAACTGCAGATAAACGAAAAGCTATTGACCTTTATCTAAAATGGTATAAGGAATTGTAGTGAGGATAATAAAAAAAGGAGCGATATAAAATAACTATATCGCTCCTTTTTTATAGTGATTTTAAATCAACCAATTCCTTATAAGAAAGTAACGAGGATGATAAGCCACCCTATAATCATGAATACTCCTCCAAGTGGGGTAATAGGGCCTAAAAAACATAGATTTACTTTCCACAAATCTTTAAAGCTTAAAAGATAAATACTTCCTGAGAAAAGGATACAACCATATAAAATTCCATAGACGGCCCAACGTTCATAGGAGTCAACAAATTGGAAGTTATATCCAATCAATAGTAAGGTCAAAGCGGCATACATCTGATAGCGTACTCCAACCTCAAAGGAACTAAGTCTGTCCTCAGACAATACTTTTTTTAATGCATGGGCACCAAATGCTCCAAAAACAATGGATAATATGCCTAAGATGGAACCTGATATTAATGCGAGTTGTTTCATAAAATGATTGTAGTCGAGGATTATTTAGCTACTTTGTTAACTTGAGCCATAATTTTCTCTTCAGAAATTACCCCAGTATGCTTCCATACTTCTTTTCCGTTTTTAAATAATCCAATTCGAGGGATTCCGGTAATTTTTAAAGCTTTCATTAATTCTGGATTTGCATCTGCATCTAATCGAACAACCTTAACTTTTTTGGCTTGTTCTTTTTGGATTTTCAAAATAGTAGGTTTTAATGTTTGACATGGACCACACCAAACAGCAGAATAATTCACTAAAACAACATCAGCAGAATTGACCAATTTATTAAATTGATCCATATTCAATCCAGAAGTCTTCTCATTTTCTGAAGAATTTGCTTTTACTTCTTTCACTACAGGTCTATCTGCATTGCGCCAATCCATCATTCCACCACTGTAATCAAAAACTTTAAATCCTTTTTCAGTAAGCAGGGCAGCAGCTTGTTTACTACGACCACCACCTAAGCAATAAACATAGACCGGCTTGTTTTTATCCAACTTAGTGATTGCTGATTCAAATAATGCTTTGTCATTCCAATTGATGTTCTTTGCATTTTTTATATGCCCTTCTTGAAATTCTTTTTCAGTTCGAACATCTAATATTTGATTTTCAGTTTGATCTTTTGCTTTATCTAATTCTTCTGCGGTGATTTTCACCTGGGCTTGCATTTGCAAAGCCATAAAAACAGAACCTAAAAATAAAAATGCTTTTTTCATAATCTTCATTTTTAAACTTATTTACAAATAAGTTTTATCCCTTTCTTAAATACTTCGTTAATATAACGATCGTTTGTCCTTCAATCTTGCCCTCTATTTGTTCGGTATTGTCAGGTACAAGTCGAATATTTTTTACTACAGTACCTAATTTGGCTGATATAGAAGAACCTTTAACATCTAAGGTTTTCACTAAAACCACGGTATCTCCTTCAAATAATCGTGTTCCATTGGAATCTTGATGAAATTCTACGGTTGCTTCACTTTCATGATCTCCCGTTTTTTTAGCCCAGGCAAGCGCATCATCATCTAAGTAGAGAATATCTAAGTTATCAGAAGCCCAGGCTTCATTTCTCAAACGACTTAACATCCGCCAAGCAACGATTTGAACAGGTAAATATGGTGACCACATAGTATCACTAAGTACTTTCCAATGATCAGGATTTATCTGATCTGTTTTTTCAATTTGTCCTTTGCAAACAGAACAGCATAAAATACTGTTATCATAATTGGCATTACTTGTTGGAGGTACTTCATAAACAGATAGGTTTTCGGAGGAACCGCAAAGCTCGCAGATATTACCAGATCTGTCAATTAATTCATCAATTAACATAAATAATTAGGATATATTAAATTTAACCAAATATAGGCATTTTAAATGAGGGCACAGAATGTTACATTCGTTGTAGAATTGCTTATGGCAAAGAATTTGTATAGAGAAAAATCAGTTAACTTAAAACAAGAAAAAGAAATATGAAATGGCAAGGCGGCCGCCGAAGCGGTAATATTGAAGACAGGAGAGGTATGTCTGGTGGACAGAAACTTACCCTAGGTGGAATCGGAGGAGTTATAGTGTTGTTGATCAGTTATTTTATGGGCGGAGACCCTGGAGCTATTCTTGATCAAATGCAAACTCAAGGACCAGGAACTGCAACTGAACAAGGACCAGTCGAGTCTACACCTGAAGAAGATCGTTTGATGGAATTTTCAAGTGTGATTTTAGGCAGTACAGAAGATGTATGGGCTAAAATATTTGAAAATAATGGCAAGAGTTATCCTGCTGCTAAAATGGCTATTTACCGTGAGGGAACTGAAACTGGTGGATGTGGATATGGTCAGAAGGCATTTGGACCATTCTATTGTCCTGGTGACCAAACAGTATACCTGGACTTAAGTTTTAATAAAGAATTGTCTCAACGCTTTGGTGCTAAAGGTGAATTTGCATTGGCATACGTAATAGCACATGAAATTGGACACCACATTCAAAATGTGTTTGGTGTGTTGAATAAAACCAATGCCATGCGTTCAAAAATGAGCGAAAGGGAGTACAATAAAATTTCTGTGATGACAGAGTTACAAGCTGACTTTTATGCTGGTGTTTGGGCGCATTATGCTACTGAAAATTCAGATGTGAAGTTAACCTATGACGATATCATGGAAGGTATGCGAGCAGCAGCAGCAGTGGGAGATGACCATATCCAAGAACAAGCTACTGGTCAGTCTCATCCGGAATCTTTTACCCACGGGACTTCAGAACAACGTGCTTATTGGTTTAAAAAGGGTTATGAAACTGGTGATGTAAATGCCGGAAATACCTTTAACGATCCAAGTTTACAATAAAAAATTACTGGATTAAGAGATTACATCCTCGGATATCGGAATTATCAAATCGTCCGAGGATCTCAAAAGATCCATCATCATGATACTTACCCAAATCCTGGGTAGCTATAAAAGAACAGGAGTGATAATTGGCTAAATCGATGACATTTATTGCTCCTGTTTTTTTATGGTCTATTAAAGTCAAGGGGTCATTGGTATCTCGAATTAACACTTTCATCCAGTTAGGTGTAAAGAAACGACCATCGCCTTTAGAATATCCTTGAGATAAAAGTTCCGTCATTCCGTATTCTGAATGGATTTTAGACACACCAAAACCTCCACCTAATATATCGTGCAATTCCTCACGAATCATTTCTTTTCTTTTACCTTTCATTCCTCCAGTTTCCATGACGATTAATTCTGGAAAAGATAATTTGAATTGTTCGACGAAATCTAAAAGGGCATAAGTGACTCCAAACAATACCGTTTTTATTTCTTGTTCCTTCAATTCCATAAGTCTATCGTAAAGCTCATCATGGTTATATAAGAAATAACCACTTTCTGCTTGTTCAGATCGATTGATTAAATCATCGACCATATAGATTAAGGATGAACCCGATCGTTCCAAATAAGAGGGGAGAAGCGCTAAAATAGCTATGTCTTTTACATCGCCATAGAATTGTTCGAATGCCAATTGAAAACTACGCTCGTACCATTTCAAATCAGCAACTAAGTGCTGACTACTGATCATACCAGTGGTTCCTGAACTGCTAAAAGTAATTTTAGCTTCTAAACCAGAAGTTATGATTTCCTGTGTTTTAAAAAACTGAATTGGCATAAAAGGAATTTGCCTATAATGTTGAACATGATTAATATTTACCTTTAGAATATCTAAATACTGCTTGTATACAGCTACATTTTTTGCTTGATATTGGAAAACTTGTAGTGCTGCTTGATTAAAATCTTCCTCAGATTGGATATTGAATATTTGTTCAGCTAATTCCATGAAGCAAATATACATAATTTGCCTGCAGCTCACTTAGTAGAAATTAACGCGATAATAACTCTAGAATTGATGTTGAATAATACAATGTGAGTGCTAATACTAATTGTGAAAAATCTGAGATTTTCTGAATTAAGTGATCATAACCTTTTCTAGGAAAAGCTACTTAGAATATAAGTATTTCTATAAACCAAAAAGCGGAGATAATTTCAAAAAATTATCTCCGCTTTTTATTCTTTTTATAGTAAATCTTACAACATACCACCACAAACAGGAATTACCTGTCCGGTGATGTATGCAGATAAATCTGAAGCTAAGAATAAACAAGTATTTGCTACATCCTCAGGTTCACCAGCACGTTTTAATGGAATAGCTGCTTCCCATCCTTCAACCACTTTAGGATCTAGGACATCTGTCATCTCCGTACGGATAAAGCCTGGAGCTACTACGTTTGTTCTGATATTTCTTGAACCAAGTTCCTTAGCCAAAGATTTAGAGAAACCAATGATACCTGCTTTAGAAGCTGCGTAGTTCGCTTGGCCTGCATTTCCTTGAACACCTACTACAGAGCTCATATTGATGATGCTTCCTTTACGGTTTTTCATCATTACTTTAGATGCTGCCTTACTAACATTGAAAACTGATTTTAAGTTGATGTTAATAACATCGTCCCAATTCTCTTCGGTCATACGCATTAATAAACCATCTTTAGTAATACCAGCATTATTCACCACGATATCCAAAGTGCCAAAATCTGCAACGATATCATTTATTAATTTATCTGCCTCATCAAATTTGGAAGCGTCAGAACGATAGCCTTTAACTTTTGTTCCAAATTCTTGAAGTTCATTTTCTAAAGCTTGTCCTTTTTCTACCGAAGAAAGATAAGTGAAAGCTACATTTGCGCCTTGCTGTGCAAATACTTCTGCGATTTTTCTACCTATTCCCTTCGATGCCCCAGTTATTAAGGCTGTTTTTCCGGCTAACAATTTCATACGATTAAATTTATGTACCTCTATTTTTAGAATCCACAAAAGTGGAAAATAAACTGCATAATACAAAAAATGTCAGGTAATAGAAAATGTAAAAACTAAATATTTTTGGCTTAATCGAATAGGAAAGCAATAAATTGTGGTGATTATTGATAAAATCTCAATTATTTGAAACGATTTTGACAAATTTATTCGCTTCTCTATTATCTGAATATTAATTTTGTACCACATTTAAAAACCATGGGTAAGAAGACTAAAAAAACGGAAGTAGATGTTGTTTTAATTGGTGGTGGGATCATGAGTGCAACATTAGGAACGTTGATTAATGAATTAAGTCCTGACATAAACATTGAGATCATTGAACGTCTTGATGTAGTAGCTGCAGAAAGCTCCGATGCTTGGAATAATGCTGGAACTGGACACTCTGCACTTTGTGAACTAAACTATACTCCAGAGCAACCTGATGGCTCTGTCAAAATTGATAAAGCAATTAATATTGCTGAACAATATGAAGTCTCTAAGCAATTTTGGTCTTACCTAGTAGAGAAAAACATCATTAAAAATCCAAGTCACTTTATCCGCCGTGTTCCTCACATGTCGGCAGTATTTGGCGAAAGAGATGTACAATTCCTTAAAACGCGTTTTGAGACCCTTACAAAGAACAATTTATTTAAAGGGATGGATTATACAGAAGATAAATCCTTATTAAATGAATGGGTACCATTAATGATGGATGGTCGTGATGCTGCAGAACCTATGGCTGCTACCAAAATGGAAATTGGTACAGATGTGAATTTCGGTGCATTAACAAGAGATTTGATTACTTACTTGGATGGAAAAGATAATATTAAATTATCGCTGAACCAAGAAGTTAAAGATATTGATCGTGAAGATGACGGTCGTTGGGAAGTAGAAGTAAAAGACTTGAAAACAGGAGAGAAAAGAGAAATTTTAGCTCGTTTTGTTTTTATTGGTGCTGGTGGTCACTCTCTATTATTATTAGAAAAATCTGGTATCCCTGAGGCTAAAGGATATGGTGGTTTCCCGGTAGGTGGACAGTGGTTGCGTTGTGTGAATGATGATATTATTAAACAACACCATGCTAAAGTGTATGGTAAAGCATCAGTAGGTGCTCCTCCAATGTCAGTTCCGCATTTGGATACTCGTTATATTGACGGAAAACAAGCTTTATTATTTGGTCCATATGCTGGCTTCTCAACCAAATTCTTGAAAAAGGGATCTTATTTTGACTTACCTGCATCTATAAAATTATCCAACATCAGACCGATGTTGTCTGCAGGATTAGATAATCTTCCATTAACGAAGTACTTGATTACAGAGGTAATGAAAAAGCCTCAAGATAAATTAGATGCGCTGAAGCAATTTATGCCAACTGCTAAGATGGAAGATTGGCAAATTGAAAAAGCAGGTCAACGTGTTCAGGTAATTAAGAAAGATCCTAAGCATGGTGGTATTCTAGAGTTCGGTACTGAGGTTGTATCTTCAGCTGATGGGTCTATTGCTGCGCTTTTAGGTGCATCTCCAGGTGCTTCAACTTCAGTGGCTATTATGATTAATCTATTGAAACGTTGTTTCCCTGAGCGTGCTAAATCGGAGGATTACCGCCGTCGACTTCGTGAAATGATTCCTTCATGGGGACAACGCCTAAATGATAATGAAGAACTGTGTAAGTCAACTCGCGAACGTACTTCGAGAATCTTACAGTTAGATAAATAATCAATAAAAATATTTTGGGGTGCTTATGTGTCCCGCGTATAGCGGGACAAAATAAGGCTGAGATTATACCCTTTTCTGTAGGATGTACAGAATGAACCTGACCCAGGTAATGCTGGCGGAGGAAAACTAAAACATCCATGATCTTGGCATTCCCTTAGCCTATATATTAGAAAATCATGGATGATATCTTTCAGAATATCCTTAATGCTTTAATACAAACTTCTTGGTTAGAACGTTTCTCTGTTGTTTGTGGTATTATTCAAGTTCTGTTATCCAAAAACAATAAGGTGTCCAATTATTTCTTTGGGATATTGGGTATACTGTCTGGAATGTATGTGCTTTTTGGGGCAAAACTATATGCTGAAATTGCTCTTCAGGGATATTATCTTTTGATGAGTATTTATGGCTGGTGGTATTGGTTGCACAATAAGGAAGCTAAAGAACAACCTATTAGTACTTGTAATAAAAGAGACTGGATAATTGTACTTAGTATCGTAATTGGAGGATTTCTTGTTTTCTCGTTTTTATTAAAACAGATAACCGATTCTGATGTACCACTTTGGGATGCATGGGTTACTGCTACGGCATGGGCAGGTATGTGGTTACTTGCCAAACGGAAAATTGAAAATTGGATATTACTCAATATCAGTAACCTATTTGCTATTCCGCTTTTAGCACATAAAAATCTATACCTATTTTCAGCATTGACTGTATTTCTATTTATTGTTGCCATATTTGGTTTTTTCAAATGGAAGAAATTAATGCTAGAAGCAAAAACAACCTAACATGTTTTTATCTGAAAAAAATATTCAAACTATAAAGGACCTGCAAGCTGAAGGAATTAAGCAGAAACAACTCTCAAAAGAACATTTGGAGCTTATTTATACCGAAAACTGGTTCAACCTTTGGGTTCCTAAAAATCTTAATGGTTTGGAAGTAGATTTCCTAGATGGTTTATACTTTATAAAGGATCTTGCTTATGAGGACGGTGGATTAGCTTGGACGGTTACCTTATGTGCAGGAGCAAATATGTTTGCGGGATTTTTAGATCAAGAATTAGCTACTCAAATTTGGCAAAACCCTAAGATCTGCCTTGGTGGTAGTGGTGCTGCATCTGGAAAAGCTAAATGGGATGGCGAAAACTACGAAATCTCAGGTTTTTGGAAATATGCAACAGGTGCTCCACACCTAAATTATTTTACATTAAATGCTGAAATTTGGGAAGGAGAAAAAGCCAAGTTAGATGATAACGGAGAGAAAATCATCCGTTCTTTTCTAGTTCCAAAGGATCAGGTTCTTGTGCATTACGATTGGGATACTTTTGGTTTAGAGTGTACTGCCTCGCATTCCTTTTCTGTAGATCGAATCAAGGTGCCACAAAATTTCTCATTTGAATTAAAGCCTGAGACTAAAACAGTTTCTAGCCCTTTATTTGAAATACCTTTTATGTGTTTTGCAGAACTCACATTAGCTATGAATTATATTGGGATGTTTGATAGATTTTGTGATTTAATCCATCGGAAGCTATTTCAAAAAGCTGGAAATCCAAATACTGAGGAGAAGAGGATTGGAGATACTTTTATGTTTTTGGATCAATTGATTTCAGAACATAAGGAAAGAACCAATTTATTGATTGAATTTGCCTCTGATATATGGGAGCAAGTAAAATCCAACCAAGTTAAAATAGAGGATAGTCTTCTGTCTAAAGTGGCTGAGAAAGCTAGAGACCATGTTAAATGGATACGAATGAAAACAGCAGAACTTCTTCCAATTGGTGGTATATCAGCTGCCCAAAAGGAAGAACAATTAAACATAGTCCTTCGGAATTTACTTACAGCTAGTCAACACAGTTTGTTGAATAGATAATAAAAGAATGGGAGATCAAATATTGAGGTCTCCCATTTTTAATTTGATATTATTGGTCGTATGATAGGTATATCGGCCTTAAATGTATCCAGGTAAGCGCATCTCTTGCATCGACTAGAACCATTTCATTATTTCTTTGCAAAACATAAAAACCTTTCTCATTATAAAACATTGGTCTTAGGAATTCCTTCGATTTCTTAATCTGTATATCTGGACCATAATAGGAGTCCATTTGATATACCGTGAAAGTCAATAAACCTTCGTCGGTAAATTCCACTAAAGGGAATTCGATACCCGGTGAAATACCACCATTTAACAATACAAAGCCAAAAAGACCATGAATTACAGGTGGGTTGTCCTCATTTATGAATACAGGGAATATGGAAACCATCAAATATTCTCGAATTTTATAAACATCACCAATTCCAGTTTGCTTCCTAGTTGAAAAACCATCTCTAGAACCCCAACCAGAGCCATGAACGTAATTGTTAAATGACCGTGCAATAACTTGATCATAAACTAAAGGTTCTGCCTCATTCGTGATACGAATGTTATCCTGAAATTCTGCTGATGATGTCCCAACTGATTTCACTTTTATTTTGTCAAATACAGTTCCGTTGATCCTTACAGGATCTAAAAACACTAAACCATCTGCATCATAATAATATTGGACAAATTTAGTGATGACCTTATTGTTCTCCTCATAATAGAAGTTTATGGTCTTGAGAACTGTATCACGGCTAATTTCAAAAGACTGTGCTCCCTTATGAATCCTAAAAAAATACCTTGGCATTTCAAATATCTTATCCATTGACGCCTTAGTTTCCTTGATTTTATGCTGTTTTAAAGCATTATACTTTTCATTGGAACTAGGAATCAATTTTAAAGTGGATTTTTTTAATGTGCCCAGAAAAAATAAAGTGTCTTTGACAATTTTATTTAAGGCAAAGGTGGTGTCGATATAGACAGCATCTTGGGACATCTTTGCAAATTTGGATTCCTTAGGAAAGTTGATAATGGCAGATCTGTTAAATGCCCTCAGCTGAAAATTAGTTTTCGAAAAACTCGAATAAAGAGGCGAGAAATCTGTCATAAAATCTGCAGATGAGGCCTCATTGATATTTAAGAATCCATAATGTGCTGATTTATTGTGACCATCTTGAACTACGACTTCCCAAAATTTATTCTCTTGAAAATTGCTGACAAGAAGATCTAATTGAGCAGTCTCTGAACCCCAAACATCTTCTACTTCGAAAACCTTAAATTCTTCCCTGTTACAGCTCAAGAAAAGGAAGGATATAAGCGCTATGATATAATATATTTTTTTCATTTTGTGTCGGTTTAATTAAATCTTATCCACAATTTCGGATTTGCCACGCTGACTAAATCATAACTCCTAGCAGCTGTTTGAACCACATAATAACCACCTTCAATAAACCACAGCCTAATGAATTCTTGAACTCTATCAATGTAGTTAGGCCCAGGATTATACCCTGTCATGAGTTCGTAGGGAACAAAATTGATCTTTCCATCATCTTTGTAAAAACTGTTGAACTGTGGTCCAACATATCGTTCTCCAGCATAGTAAATGATATAACTCCCATCCAAATTGGTCAATGTAACACGTGGTACAAATAGAACTCCAACAAAACTTGGCATCTCTTTCAATTCCAAAGCATCGAATACCCCATTAATAGTTAATCCTGTATGAGAAAAATAGGATTTACGGTCCATATGCATTCTCCTTGGTGACTCCTTATCTAAATAGAGCGGTTTAGTTATACTTTCTACTTTAACATTCAATTCCTTATTGATGAGTAGGTTTCCTATGCCTTGCGTTTTTTGAAAATTTAAATTGTTCATTTCCCTTATGGCAAGACCATTTAACTCGATAGGAGTCTGTAATCTTATTCCATTGTCGGTTAACACATAACTTGAATAGTAGAATTTGAATTTCCCATCAACCATATTACTAAATGAAACTACATTAATTATGGGGTTCAAATTGAAGCTAAATACTTCGTTGTTAATGGTGATTTTCTTATAGTAATTGCTGAATTGATTGAAATTTATAATTTGATCTTCCACGGAAAAGGCCTTTTGAACAAAATCATCTCCTTGGTTGTCTTCTGCTTTTACCAATAATAATTCACTCTCATTATGATTTCCACGCAATTTTATCGTGTCGTTTTGGATTTTCAATATTGAAAATTCAAAATCTGATGCTGAGGCGTTTCCATCAGGGTCTGCTATGATGTGTAAATAAGAATAGGTGTCAAAACTCAACGTAGGAAGCTGATCCATCTCTAATCGATAAGAACTTTCAAATTCTTTTTCGCCATATTCTCTATCAACTGTAGCAAATGTTTTTACGCGGTTGTTCTCATCAAATCTGAATTTGAAGGTATAACCATTCCCACCTCTTGGGTAGAGATAACCAATCCAACCATTTTTTGCTTGGGTTAATAGATCCGTGTATTCATTCTTTAGTTGGATTAATCGTTGGTCAGGACGTGTTCCTGAGAACTCTTGTTTCTTACAAGAGTTAAAAGCTAATAATAATATAGCTAAATATAATATTAGGCTGGTTTTCATGGTCTAGAAGAGAAAAAGAGGTTTGAAAGTGCTCGTTGAATTTCACGTTGAAGTTCTTTGAAATTTATTCCAAAGGCATCTTTGAAATATTTTTCAACGATATCCTGTTTTAACTTAAATATTGGTGCTGCATCTGGATATTGATCTTTTATCCAATCATAGGTGTCTTGACCACGAACCAATAAAAAGGCAACTGTTTCAGCAAAATCTTCTTTTGCAGAGGCTTTGGCATAAGGTGTTATTAAGCCTTGTTGATTTGCACCGACTTGATCTGTATTGAACCATGTCGGAGTGTACCAGCGCGTACTAATCCGTTGCCAAGCTACCGGATATACAAATGTTTGATTGAGGATATGTGTGTATTCATGATGAATAATGGTTAACATCTCCGTAAGGGATGCTTCATTATCTAAGATAAACTCATTGACATTGTTAATGGTGACCTTGGTACCTCCCTCAGCAGTACCCAATACTATAGTTCCATCAGTTTGGTACTCAGGACTTCCAATAAGAACAAATTTGGAGATAGGATTATCCTTTAAAAAATTCTTTCCACCTAATTTTTCAAATGGCACCATCCAAGCCTCATATAAGGCTCTTAATACAGGAACTACTTGGCTTTCCGATGGAGGAACTAATGTCCGGTTAAAATTGGTTTCATACGGATTCCATTTGTATTTTACTTCGATATTATAGGGTTTGGTAAAGTTTTCGAAAATAAGTTTATCTAAATTCGTTCTTGTCCAGTTTTCGCCTCCTAAATTTACAATAGGCGCATTTGGTAATACATCTTCTTTTTTACATTGGCAAAATAAAATAGCCGATAAGATTAGGGGTATAATTTTGAATGGTTTCATTTTTCTTGGTTTTTAATGAGTTATATTATCTTGGATTTGGCTGTATTCCTGAAGAAATAACTTCTGGAGGAAGTTGAAACATCCTTTTTAGACTATTGGATTCTAAATAATAAGTTTCTTTTTCATCAAATGAAACGTGCTCCACTACAATATTCTTTCGTACAATATCGAACCAGCGTAAGCCTTCAAAAATGAATTCAACACGTTTGAAATCTAAAACTGTTTTAATGATGTTTTCTCTTAAATCCTGACTTCCGTAATAAACATTTATTTTTGAAGGATGAAGATTGTGCAGCTCAGGGACATAGACCGTGGTGTAATTGTCAAATACAACCTTATGGCTAATGAAGTCGTTTAATAAACCAATAGCCTTATCATATTGTCCCAATTCTGCTAATGCTTCCGCCCAGTTTAACAGTAATTCATCTACCGTAAGAATGGGCAACATATTATATGGAACACCATAGGTTGAGTTTACTGATGAGGTTACGAAATGTTCTTTGAACTTCGGAGTATGTAATACCAGATCTGATCCTCCAAAAAAACTGTAATTATAGATTCCGGAGGTAATATTACCTTTTAGAAATAAATCATTGTAAATTTTAAAGGTCATTCCATAACGGTTACCAGGATAGGTTCTTCCCCAAATTGTAGGAACTTCAACCACTAATAAATTGGATGGATTGTCAGGTCCAGTATACCATTGTTGTTTAGTGAAGTACTCCATTTGAATTAGCGCAGGACTATTTATTGGACGGATATAAATCTTTAAATCATTTCCTAGACTTGCCTCGGCATGTTCAGCAGACTTCTTAAAGTCTTGTTTGAATAAATAGAACCTAGCGGCAAAGGCATGAGCAGCAGATTTTGTAAAATGAAATTTAGGAACCATAAATCGGCTGTCGTCTAGCAAGGGCATGCCTTCAACTATATCTTTCTCAATCATTTCATATACATATTGTACTGTCTTTCTTTCGTATTTTTTCAATACTTCATGTTCGGGAACTGTAACATATGGTATTCCTGGGTCTGTATCTGCACTGCTGGGGTTATAACTCTTAGAAAAGAGGATGATTAACATATGATGGGCATATGCTCTTGCTATTAAGGCTTCGCCTTTTAATGGTCGTGTTTGGGCATTTAAACCTAATCTTTCAATTGCCTGGAGTGCATGGTTAGCTGCAGCAATAGCTTTATAGGCTTGATACCAATAAAAAGTAGGAGAGTCCAAATCTCTAGAATCGATGTCCATGTATTTCCAAGGGTTCATATTCAGCGGATCATTAGATGATCGTCCAGCTCCTTTGTCACCAGCATTATCTGATGCCGCCTCCATAAAAGGAATATAATTTGCCTGCGGATAGGCACTCGTAATTAATTCAGCAATTTTTTCCGGGGTGTCCAATTCTGCTCTTTGGTCTGGAGAAGTCTCCAGAAATTTGGAACAACTACTCAGAAAAAGGGTGAGAATTATAATGATATATAGTTTTCTTTTCATGATTTTTTCTTTTATAAACCAAGTTTTAAGGAGACCGTAAATTGTTTAGGAATCGGTAATGCTACACCACCAGAACCATAGAATTCCGGGTCTTGACCATTTAATTTGGGGTCAGCATACAATAAGAATAAGTTATTTCCAACCAGGTTAAGCGACGCATCTCTGATCTTCCAATTGGCCAATAATTGCTTTGGAAGGTTATAGGCTAGTGTTATTTGTTTTAATCGAACAAAGGCACCGTTAGCTACTCGAGTATTAGAATAGTTGTAGGCATTATAAACTTGGTTGCCAGCAATTCTCGAATCTGTACGTACGGTTGCAATGGATGGTGATAAGTTTTCATAGGGCAATAAGAATCGCTCTAAAAAATCATAGGACATGGCATCAAGCTCCGTATAGAGATTCTTGTAGATTGGATTCATACGAACTCGATTTCCTGCACTATAGGTAAATAGGATAGAGGCACTCAAGTTTTTATAATTAAATTGATTGTAGAAACCGCCATTGAAGGTAGGGTCAACAGGACCTTCATATTGTAAATAATTGGTTTGGACACTTTGAAGGAAAATATTATCCGAAATTTTTCCTTCTTCATTTACATAAATTGGAGTTCCGTTTAATTCATTTAATTTCTGAAAATCAATGGAAAACAAACCTCTGTGCGGATAACCTACCTTTGCGGCACCTACATTGCTTACTAAATTCCAAATATTCGGCTCATTCCTAATAGAAGTAATAATGGTGTTATTGTAAGCATTGGTTAATTGCGTTCTCCAAGACCAATCTTTCCTTTGAAAGACATTCGCTTTTAAGAGAACCTCAATGCCTTTGGAATCCATATTGGCATAATTGGCATATTTGATTGATTCGCCACCAATTCCCGAAATCCGCATTGGACCAATAAGGTCAAATCCTTGTCGGTTGTATAAGTCGACAATAATTTGGAATCGGCGATTATGAAATTGCATATCCAATCCGATATTTGTCTCATATTGTTTTTCCCAAGTTAAATCACGGTTTTCTAGAAATTCAATATTGATAACAGGTTCCTGATCAATTAGGAAAGGTCTGTTTACATTTCCTGATCGTAGAACTAAACTTGCATTACTTGCAGGACCCATACTCGCTGTAAGGCCATATGTACCACGAAGCGTAAGCGTGTTAAAGAAAGATTGTTTTTGGAAAAAAGGCTCCTGATCAATATTCCATGATCCAGATAAGTTCCAAGTTGGTAACCATCTTGCCACTCGACTTCGACCCAATTGGTTCGAACCATCATATCGTAGTGTTCCCGTCATTTGATATTTACCAGCATAGGAGTAGGTGCTATTTCCAGCAAATGCAATATATCGGTCTCTGAAAACCTGCATGTTGTAGTAAGGGAAGCTTCCTTCAACATTCATCTTAATGATGTTAGGGTCAATAAATGGTACTCCACCCTTGTTAAACTGAAAACCATATCCAGTAGATTGTTTAGACATTCGGTCTAAAAACCGTAACTCTTGAATGGCAAAACCAGTAATATAGTGCTTGTTGAATGTCTTATCCCAAGTCAAACTATTACGCTGATAATAACTTTTCAAGTTGTTTTCGTTGGTGATATACATTCCTCCATGTGGCAAAACGGTGATAGGTGGTACATCTGGATTATCAGGATTACGATATAAAAAACGATTTGATTCCGCTATGATATTATTATCATAGCCTGTCACACCATATTTTGTACCTGCGCGATAGGCATTAGCCAAATTTGAACTTTCATAGATCTTATGCTCATTGCCTGTATTCGCATAACGATATGCCCCAATTGCATTAAATTTAAACCCTAATGGAAGTTTATAATTTACCTCACCTTGAACCTTTAGATCCAACATCTTCAGGTCCATATAATTTTTATTTAGTTCATCATGAATGTTAAACGGAGCAAAATTCATGGTCACATATTCCAAGTTTCCTTTTTCGTCGTATGGTGCAATAACTCTGGAAGTATTCATTGCGTAGGAGAATGGATTAATATCAAAATCCCTAGAGACCACACCCGTAACAGGGTTACTATCCTGTCCTAATGTACCCGGAGCTCGTTGATCTCGAATAGAACCTGTGGTTAATAGTCCTACGGAAAGTCGATCACTAAGTTTATAGTTTCCCCGGATATTGGCTGTATAGCGTTGTACAGCATTACTGCTTGCCCAACCATTGTCTTTTAAGAAGGATGTAGAATAGTAATTCTGTACACGTTCGTTACCATTGGAGAAACTTAAAGAGTGTTCCTGCATAAAGGAATTGTTGAAAAGCTCATCAAACCAGTCTGTATTTTGATAAACATATCGCTTTAGAAAAGCTTCTCGACCTTCTGGAGTATTCTCCACCAACGGTGTACCGTCTTCATTCCAAGTGGTCAATGCTCTCGATAAATTACCATAAATACCGGAGTTCTGATTGTTCTTGATTAAGGCATAATCAATTGCACCCTTACGAGCTATTTCTGCATAAATAGACATCTGGTCATAAGAGTTTATGATATCAAACTGAGAATAACTGGGTTTTAAATAAGTGGTATAGTTCCCCACATAATTGACCGCCTGAGTTCCTGCTTTACCCTTTTTAGTCGTAATAATAATCACACCATTCATGGCTCTAGCGCCATATAAAGAAGTCGCAGCTGCATCTTTCAGGATTTCGAAACTTTCTATATCATCGGGGTTAATCCCTGCTACGGAGGATCCTAATAAGGTATTAGCATCACCTGTTGAGAGCTGGTCATTCGAAATATTGACTACATCTTCCAAAGGTATCCCATCGATTACCCATAGGGGTTTATTATCACCAGTAATGGAAGTGGCACCCCGTACACGAATCTTTGGCGCAGCGCCAAATGTACCAGAGACATTCTGTACAGAAACCCCAGAAACTTGTCCCTCTAACATCCTAGAAACATCGGGTACACCAAAACGCTGTGCATCCTCTGCTTTTATCTTTGTACTGGCACCAGTAAATTTCCGACGATCAATCTCTTGGTAACCGGTTACTACCACATCAACAGCCTCAATTTCCTTGGTATCCCGGTCCAAGGTAATGGAGATGGTTTTTCTTCCAGCAATTTTAATTTCCTGGCTTTTGTATCCTAGAAATTTGATCTGTAAGGTGGCATTTGCATTGGCCATAATCGTAAACTTACCATCTTTGTCACTCAGAGTGCTGCGGTTTGTACCTAGTACATGAATAGAAGCCCCTTGTAAAGCAGTTCCACTGGCATCCTTGATAGTTCCTTGAATTTGTATTTCTTGTTTTGTAGATGCGGTAATACTTACTACATCAGCCAAAATGCGGTATTCCAGGTTATTTCCAGGAAGCAGTTTGCCTAAGGTTTCGGTTAATGTGGCATCTTTTACATGAATTTCAGAAACCCGAAACTTCTCAATGACTTGATCTTTATAGAAAAACTGAACAGCTGTTTGCTTACTAATTTCGTTTAATACCTCAAGCAATGCCGCATTTTGCATGTTCAGATTTATCTTTTGAGCCTTGCTATTTGCAAAACATGCTGATAAACCAATAATCATAATCAAGGTTGTTAACTTCATGATTTTTAAGAATTGGATGAAGCGTATTAGCCAATACAGCTTCAACTCTTTACTGAAAAAAAGATTATTCATATATTTGTTTTAATTGGTTAATTTATAAACGGTTAACTTATTTGTTTATATCGAAGAGGTGGGCAAACACCTCTTCGATTATTATTTTTATCCTTAATAGGAAAAACTATTTTCTCCTGATAGTTAGATCCTGATTTTCCAAATTGAATTCTAGATCACTGGTATATGTAATCAAGGAAAGAAATTCCTGTAAAGAGACTTTTCTTGATATTTCACCACTATAGGTATCCTGGTCTTCCAGGATATCCCAACCATGTACCTCGATGCCATACCAATTCTCTAATTCTTCGAGAATATGCTTAAGCTTATCATTTTGAAAATAAAATAGCTGATTCTTCCAGGCAAGATCTTTCTTGAAGTTTGCAGATTGGATTTGAAAGCCATTTTTACCCATTAAACCTTGTTGTGAAGGCTGTAATAAATGTGTAATAGCACCAAATTCTAGTTGTATAGAACCTTCAAATAAGCTGCTGACCATTTTCTCACCATAGGTTCGCACATTGAATTTGGTGCCCAATACTCGGATATTTCCTTTTTCAGTGGCTATAATAAAGGGACGGTTTTTATCAGGACTTACCTCGAAATAAGCTTCCCCATATAGGATAACCTTGCGTTCATTATTGGCAAAGCGACTTGGGAATTTGATGTTCGAGTTGGAATTTAACCAAACTTTTGTGCCATCAGCAAATTGGAAACTATAATATTGGGCTTTGGGAACCGATATGAAATTATAATACAGCTTATCGGAGGAGGGGAGTTGAGCCAATTTATATTTACCGTCATTTATTATTTGACCTTCGCTCGATATGTCAATAGGTTTTTTCAAATTAATTTTTTGACCATTGAACATTCTTAAGATTGCTCCTTCTTGGGCAGCATAAATTTTTGGTTCTTTCTTTTGAAAATGTTCATGTATCTGCATGGCTAGAGAATGCTGATCAGTAGGGCTTCTTTCTCCAAGGAAATTTTGCAGAAAATAAAGAATAATAAGCGTGCAGGCAGCTATCGCTAACTTTACTATAAACCCTTTAATGGCTTGAGGTTTTTTCTCCCTATAATTAATTTTATCCCATTTCTTAGCTGCATCAAACTCCTTCAATAGGTTTAAATCCGATTGTAGTTTTTCAGCATTTAGCATTCTTTTTAAGATATGCTCATGATTCGGATCTTCTGATAGCCAATCATGCAAAATATTCTCCTCCTTTTCTGATAAATCACCAGAAAGAATTTTTGAAATAATTTTAGCAATATAATTGGTCTTTGAGTTCATAACATACATTAGAAAACTTGTATGTTCATTTGGGTGACAGGAAATTAAAAAATTTTATAATTAAATTTATTTATCGCCTTTCGGCTTGCTATCATCTTCTAATGGTCAAAGCATGCCTATTAGACTTTGTATCATAAGAATTTAAATTGCTCATGAACTTAGGATATACTTCAGGAAATTTATGTCCACTTAAGGATAAAGAATGGAGCAAAGAATAAAGTAGAATTCAGGATTGATGTGATTTTGAATGTATTTTAATCCTCTTT
The DNA here is from genome assembly GCF_039536825.1 of Sphingobacterium kyonggiense. Classification (NCBI taxonomy): domain Bacteria; kingdom Pseudomonadati; phylum Bacteroidota; class Sphingobacteriia; order Sphingobacteriales; family Sphingobacteriaceae; genus Sphingobacterium; species Sphingobacterium kyonggiense. The sequence goes on along the minus strand of NZ_BAAAZI010000016.1, from coordinate 35,042 downwards.
TTCGATGAGTTTTCAGTGTGTTAATAGAAATATCTAGTTTCTGAATAATCTCCGCATTGGTTAGCCCTTCAAAATAGCTTAAACGCATAACCTGTTGGCAAACTTTAGGCAATTTGCTAATCAATGTTTCTACCTCCGCTAATAATTCCGTATAGAGGATGGTTTCTTCTATATTTAAAGGATCTTCCTCTTTAAATGTCGTTTTTTCCCAATACCGTTGCTTTATTTGGGTCCTTTTGTGGAGATTTAATATGTAATTTCTGACACTGCTGTATAAAAAAGATTTAATGGCTGATGGATGATTGGAGACCTGATCTTTTTGTTGAAAATAAGAAGTAAAGGCTTCTTGCGCCACATCTTCAGCTAAATTCTTATCACCTGATAGTTGATAGGCATAAAAACAAATAAATCTAAAATATTGATTGTAGAGCAATTTATCCATTCCAAACCTCGATAATTAAATTGATTTAACAATATTAATTAAAATTAATAATATATAAATAAAATTAATATTTAATTATGATTAGTATTTAATCGATTTTATCTATATCTATGGTAAAATTGCTTCTTTGGTAAAATATTAGCATAATTTTATTTAATCCTTTCTAAAAATGTAAACGGAAAATATAAGCTGTGATATTGATTGTAACTAGCAGACAGGCTTCACTACTGCAAAACAATATTGAATTTTAAAGAAGGAAATAAAAGCTGTATTACGTAAAGCTAATTGATTAGCAATCAAACACGCGTTGTGCTTCGTAGATTTTAGGGTCCGAGGAAATAAAGATTAATATTCGTTCTTCTTCATAATCTCTAGGGCTTGAGATAATAAAATCTGGAATTTGATCATTATCCAAGTCCGAAATTAAGAGGATGGAGGTCTGCGTATCATTGTAATCATTTTGAATGATCAAGGTTCGTAGTTTTATACCATTTTTATAGACGGTCAAGGTGTACCATTCGTTACTTCTTTCGTATGCCTCTGTAAATGTACGACCTGTAGCTACCAGTTCATAATTTTGATTTTTCCATTGAAATTTAAGGGGTCTATTGGGTTGGATTACTCGATCTTTTAATGCTAAGGTATCCAATTTATGAGGTGCTAAATTCTTAATATTCACTAATAATAAGCTTGATATTTTAGTATCTATGTATTCCACATCCATGCCTGAGCATGGATCTTCACCTTTTTCTTTAACAGCTAAATCTTGTTTTCCCAATTTGTATTGATCGTTTTCTAAATAGATGCTTAACCAATCTGAATTTACCATTTTGCTGGTTTTGTCATTTTGATCCATATATCTTTGGGCTCCAGGAATTATGGCTTTATTGCTGACAATAATACCCTGTTGAGATTCAGCTTCTTTTTCTAAATCTTGGATAAGTTTTGTTGAATCAGTAACACTATCATCCATTTTTTGACTTGCTTCAGTCTTGCTAATTAAACTGTCTTTTTTATAGGATACCGAATAAACTTCATTACCACGATTACTGTTGTTTTGGTGATTGCAGGAATATAAAAAGGTAAAAAAAGAAAGAATTGCAATATGGAAGCCTTGTCGAATCATAGGATGTTAGTAATGAACTATCGAATATACTTTTTACGGTGCAAAAGTAAAAGAGAATCTTGAATTTTCAAGTTTCTAATTTTTGATAAGATGTTTTTTAGATACGAATTTGTGGGAAGGAGGGAGTCAAATAAAATGGATAATGGTGGATTTTAATCCTCTTCTGAATTAAAATCATCACCATCATACATGAACTCAAAAATGTTTGAGTCAAAATCTGTCATTAATACTTCGTCTTTAATCATAATATTTAATTTTAATCAAATGTAACTGAAGTATTTAATTTGAATATTATCTGAATATTAAGTTTCTGTAAACACGTATCGACTTAACATGAAATTTATTGTACAATAACCTTGTTAGGGTTTAATGCATCTTCTATTTCTATTTGTGGGAATAACACTTTTATGGTTTCTTCGGCCCATTGATTGGAGATATGGTAAAGATCTTGATCCAAATCATGATGATACAAGAAGGGGCCATCGCTAGCTGGACCGTTAAAATATAACGGGAATAAACCGGCAAGTACCGTAGATCTTCCTTTAGAATCTAAATCAATTTTACCTGTATTGTATTCTCCATTGTAAAATTCACGAATCAGATTTCTTTTTAAAAGGCTCTTAAACAAAGGATTGCTTCCGGACCGAATGTTACCTTTATGGATTTTGCAATCAATTAAATAATTGGTTACAATTTCGTTTTCTTTGGATCTTAATAAGAATTGTTCATCCTCAACCGAAATATCTGGTGTCTCTGAAAACAGAAAATTGACATAGCCTTCCTTCATCAGGCAATAAAACTTTTCGGTGTTTTCTTGGATTGGTCCAAAGCCGATCTGATTAAAGTACCATTTCCAATAGGTATCATAGTGAAAATGAGAAGCACTGTTTAACCCTGCTTGAGCATAAAGCTTCCTTATTTGATGATATCCTTCTCTTAAGGCAGCTAAGGCTTCACTCATTATGCTATTTTTCTCACCTTCTCGAGTTATCATCAAGCAATAGATTGCTAAATCCAATGCAAATTCATTATAGGAAGCACTTTTTGACACATTTGAATAGTTCCAAGGATCTAAAAGCGCTTGCAAAGAAAATCTGGTATTCGAAGGTTGAACAGCTATAAAGGCCAAAATTTCTTCTGTAGTGGAGTCTTTAAGATGTGGTAATTGCGAATAGAATGCATATTGAATTTCTTTATTCAAAACAGGAAGGATATCTTCTTCAAAATTGAATTTCACCTTTTTTTCAAGCATTTCCTGAACCCAATCATTTGTCATAAATTGAAGTTGGTATTTATGATCTTTATGAAACTTATTTCTTGGCAAACTTGGAAGGTTCGATCTGGAAAATAAATACATTGTTGGCTCAAGTCCAGATGGGATATATTTAACTTCATCATCTTTTTTATAGAAAATGCCACCGCGGCCTTCTGTTAAAACCAATATCGTATCTACTGCTTCAAGCCCTGATTCTTTAACCGCAACTTGTGCTTTCTTTGGAATGCGATCTAAACTTTCATAAGCTCGATGGTCTGGAAAATACCTGTCTTTTATAGCATCTGAATTCGGAATATATTTTAAGAGGTTGTTTTTGTTTTCATATCCAATTTGAATACAACAAGAACGATATTTAAATGGGAATTCACTGAATTTATCATTTAAACGAGCAAATCCATTATTAATTTCTATACCCGTTACTTCTGCTTGGATTAAAATCAACTCTACCTGATTAGGCATGTTGTCCATGATATGACAAAGTGATTCAACTAGATAATGTCCAAACAGCTCCTTACTGCAATAATCGAATGAATCCACAGTTTGATCTGCAGGTAACTTCTCTAAGAGCCAATTCTGAAAAGATTTACCATAAGACAGATTATTATTTTGTTCTTCGAAATCAAAGAGATTGAGGTCTTTAATGCAATGGTCTAAACTCAAGTATGCAGGTTGGTCTGGGGAATATATTTTACCTGTAGCAAAATTCTCATTTTTATTATACCAATGAATGGAAGTGATTTTATTGCTTTTAGAAATGGATTTTAATTTACAGAGTAAACTTAACAAGGTTTTTAATCCATATATTCCACCACCAATAACGCTGACATAATCTTTGTTTTCAGCTATCTCTAAATCAACTACTCGTTTGATACGGGATTTTACGGAAACAAAGGTTCCATTAGGATCTTTTGGTAATTGTAAGGAAGTCCAAATCATATGTTGTAGATGTACGGATATTTTCTTTTCAGTGCGATTAACCTATGGTCGTCTTTCTAACGCCATGTTTATAATGGTCGAAAATAGATATTTATTGCCACTTATATTAATAATAAGATGGGTTTGTAGCTTAAGTTTTCTTGTTAGATTAATTAAATTAAATTGTAATTCAATTTGTAATGTAGGGTATATATTTTGCCGTAATCGCTTAATGGACGAAATAAATATGACATGTAGCAGATATTTTACAGGTGGCTATCCAAGCGCTGAAAGTATTTTTTATAGACATTTTTTTAAATTAATGAATTGTTAAAGGAAAATTTCCATAGGATTTAATTTCTGATGGCCAGTTCTGTTCTCCTGCGTCTTTAACGCCAGTAGGTAGGTCTAAAATCTGGTGTCTTGCGTCTGTTGTCTAAAGTATAGTTTAAAGTTCCTTTATCTCCGATAAAGGATGTCGGCAAGGCTGGGGAGGATACAAAGACTCTTCGCGTTGCTCTGAGTTGTAAGTAGCAGAAAGAATTACCGTAAAGCTATCGAAATTTGAATCCACTTCACATATATTAATCTACACTTAATGGTTTATTTCGCCGTAGGTCTAACTACTAACTACTCCATACTAAATACTGTCAAAAAGGGGTTTTATTAGATACTCCTACGGATCTCCTTCGGAACTTGTTCGGATCTCCTTCGGATCTCGTTCGGTTCCGACCGAACGAGATCCGAAGGAGATCCTTATCAGATCCAAAGAAATTCCGCTGCATTCTCGAAGCAAACCTAAGCTTGACCTAAGTTAGACTGGATCTGTTCTAAACCTTATAATACAGGTTTAAAAAGTTCAGTTTTATAATGAATTAAATAGTAGGATCCTTATGATTATTCCGTATTTATCAATTGAAAGGCATTATCGATGATATCGAATGCTTTTATTCTTTTTTGATTATCAAAAATGTAATTGGTATGCATGATTTCATTGGCATTGACTTGAATTATGAACTCCTTGAGTTGATTGGCCAGGCTTTCCTGATTTCCGATAAAGGTGCAATTGACCATGGATTCTACCGCTCGTTCAATCTCTGGAATGCCTTTGTAAATTGGTTTTTCCGTAGGTGCGGATAGCGGTCTTCGGTGATTGGTGACAATACCTGCAAAAAGATTGAATAGAGAGCTTGATAGAAATTGTGCTTCTTCATTGGTATCGGCAGCAATAATATTGACACAGACCATAAAATACGGCTCTTGGAGTTGAGCAGAGGGTTTGAAATTTTGACGGTATATATCGGAGGCTTGCATTAACATGGCTGGTGCAAAATGAGCAGCAAAAGCATAAGGCAAGCCTAATTCTGCAGCTAAGTATGCTGAATCTGTGCTTGACCCTAAAATCCATAAAGGTACATCAGTCCCTTCACCTGGAAAAGCCCTGACTTTTGCAGTGGCATTTTCAGGATTGAATAATTTCTGCAATTCTAAAACATCATCCTTAAAATAGAAAGCCGTATTGAGGTTATTACGCCTTAAAGCCATAGCCGTTAATTGATCTGTGCCTGGCGCCCTTCCTAGGCCTAAATCTATTCTCCCAGGATATATACTTGCCAAGGTGCCAAATTGTTCAGCAATCACTAATGGAGCATGGTTTGGCAACATAATACCGCCCGAACCCACTCGAATTCGTTGTGTAGCCTGTGCTATGTGCCCGATCAAAACCGCTGTAGCTGAGCTGGCAATATGTTCCATATTGTGATGCTCCGCCAACCATATTCGGGAATAATTCTTCTTATCGATATATTCTGCACCTTCTTTCGCTCGTGCGATGGCTTCACCTGCAGTGCTATTTTTGGAAACAGTAGCTAATTCCAATAAGGAGTGACGTATGTTTTTCATAAGCATAAAGATAGAAAGGATAAGATTGCCAACTTAAATATCAAAGTAATAATTTGAGAATTGGCAATTTAGTGACAGAAGGTTGTTGAATTAACTTTTTCGTTCGCCAGCAACAACAATCAATTGGTTGTTGATGTCAGTCGTGAAGAATAAATAAATCGAGCCACCATCTTTTATTTTGAACTTTTTACGGATGACATCTACTTTATCCGGGAAATTACGTGTAGCAATATTAGCTTGAGGCCAAGGGTTATTCTTTTTTAATTGCGAATAGGGGATGACAGCGCTTATTTTAAAGGTTCTGCCTGGAAAATCAGGATTCCATTCATTTGAAGTATATAAATGGGCATGTTGATGTATCTTTCCCAAGCCAAAGCGTTTGCCAACTGTTTTGAAGGCACCAGCTTTGGTGATTGCCACGTCCGGATCATATAGGTATGCCTGTGGTAATAAGAACCTGCTAATGATGGATCGTTCTTCATCATAGGTGAAAATCAAATCCTGCAGTTTATCTTGGAATAACCGAATTGCTCGAATTTTACATTCGCCTTCATATCCTCGTTCTTGAATGAATAGGAGTTCTTTACAATCGTTATCTAAACTGATGACATAGACAAATCGAACATGCTTCAAACTGTTCAAGGCCGTAGTTATATCCAGTAATGGCGCTAATTTGCTAATGACATAACGGCTTTTTTGAAATAATAAGTCTTGATGAGTAACAATATTTGGCTCGCAATCTTCCAATAGAAACACTTTTCCTTGATTTACTCTTCTAGACGGGTCGACATAGATGTAATCAAAAGCTTGATCTTCGGAATCTTTCAAGAGTTCAATTCCATCTGTGACAATGCAATTGAGATTTGCTACTCGGAGTATTTTCGCGTTATATGCGACGATTTCTGAGAGTTTGGCGTTAAGTTCACAGTGAATCACTTCGGATGCTTCCTGTGCGAGATAACAGCTATCTACGCTGAAGCCACCGGTCAAATCGATAACGCGTGATCCTTTGGTAATAAGTGTTTGTTTAACCAGTGCGGTATGCTCCGAAGAGCATTGCTCTAGATTAATCTTATCAGGATAATAAATACCTTCTGAAAAAGCCCAAGTGGGCAATTTTCGGACACTACGTTGCCATCCGTCAATCTGAGCGGCTAATTCCGGAGCGCTGACATTAGGGAAAGGACTTTTCTTTAAAGCTATTTCTGTGGGAGATTTCTCCCGGTTAGCTTTAAGGAAATCTTGAACGTCTTTCGCTAATATATTTCTATTCATCGTTCTTTTTAACCAACATTTGGCAGGTATAACTATCCTTAAGTTCGCGAATAATTTCCTTATTTACCAAAACTCGGTCAATTGTTTCTTGATTATAGTATCGTATGGTTATTAATTCCAGTCCTTTTTCCATAGAAACTTTATAGCGTTTTTCTAATTCCGTTAAAAGTTTCATGACATTTTCACCAGTATCATCCACACTAACGGAGAAACTGATAGCCGAATTGTGCATCATATTGATTTTGATTCTGTTCTTGTGGAATAAATCAAAGATATGGCTCAAATTATCCTCTACAATGAAGGAAAAGTCTCTTGGCTGAATATTGATAAAAACCTGATTGACCTTAAAAATAAAAGAGGGTACAGGTAATGTTTGATTTGTTGTTTTGATTTGAGTGCCCGGTTCTTCAGGATTTAAGAAAGAACGTACATTCAAGGTTATTTTTTTGTTTTGAAGTGGTTTAATGGTTTTTGGGTGAATCACCGTTGCACCATAATAGGTCAATTCGATAGCATCTGTATACGATAATTCAGGGATAAGCTCTGTACGTTCGAACCATTTTGGATCTGCATTTAGCACGCCTGGGACATCCTTCCAAATGGTGATGTTTTCAGCATTTAAACTCGCCGCAAAAATGGCTGCAGAATAATCAGACCCTTCACGACCTAGTGTTGTGGTAAAGTTTTCGGATGTAGAACCGATATATCCTTGAGTTACAATAACTTTGTCGTCTAAAATAAATGGTAAATCTTTACGGATTTTTTCTTCTGTCTTTTCCCAATCTACACGCGCTTCTTGGTAATTATTGTCTGTAAGGATGTAATCTCTAGCATCAACCCATTGAATTGGAACATTCTTATAGTTACCATATGCGGCAACTATTTTTGTCGATAGAAGCTCACCCACAGATACAATCTGATCAAATAAATAATCAAATTCATCTTGAGGATCTTCCTCGAGAATCCATTCTACCTCTACAAAAGTGTTGGCGATATCGTCGAAAATAGGGTTGTTATGATCTTCAAAAAGCTCATTTAAGATTTGGAAATGCTCGTTTTTCAAATCTTCCAACAGGCCAAAATAATCTCCTTCTTGCTTGAAGTAATTTGTGGTAATCTTTGCTAATTTATCAGTCGTTTTACCAATTGCGGAGACGACTACAAGCAATTCAGATTCTTTATATTTTTCGATGATGGAAACGACGTTTCTAATATTCTCTGCGCTTTTCACAGAAGCACCACCAAATTTAAATACCTGCATTTATATGATTAAATAGATTGAAAATATTCTTGTAAATTTCTCACGTATAATTTTCCGGTTTCCGTCATTAAATCTTTTACCTCACTGAAAGGTACAACAATGGTTGTGGTTCCTGCAGCATATGGTTTTATCTCATATGGATTATAATGAAACATGATACCATTTTTTGTAATTCCATAGTTAGCGGATAAGGCAAACTTGCCTTCTTCAAAGAAGTAATCACGTTCTAAACTGCTAGTATCACTGAGATTCTCAGCTTTACGGAAAATATTTTCTGCAATTTTAGTAAATTCTTTCATCTTATTATCAGAAATAAAGCTGTTAAGCGCTAATTTTCTGAAATTTTCAAGGTCAAATACGGAAATATTTTCAAAGGAATTGCCATGCGCTCCACCGGAGAACTCATATGTGGCATTTTTAATACAGATTAACTCTGGTGAATATAGACTAATATTTACTTTCGTGCTTTTCGTCCAAGCAATAGGGTAGTTGAGGTCATTTTCCTCAATGAAATTGCCATAGCCTTCTATAAAGTTGTAAGCATAGGTTTGAATGTTCGGCTCTCCGTCAATTAAAATCGTGCTTTGAACCAGATTATTCAGATTACTGTCCTGAAATACTGGGTAGATTACCTCAGCATAGGTGGTGTCCAATTGATCATCATGCTCAGCTATATATGGACTTATTTCCTTTATAGTTCGCATTTCATAGGTCATGGTGTCCTTAGCTACACTATTGGCTCCATTTACTTGATGTGCTTTATCCGTTTTATTCGACTGACAACCCACCATGAAAATCGGGAAAGCCCAAAAAGCTATTTTAACTATTTTATGCTTAAAAATTGATATTAACATTAATCCACCCTTCATCAAACTTACTGTTGTATTTTTTATAAAAATTTATCGCTGGTTTATTCCAATCCAGTACCTGCCACATCATTCCACTGAAGCCAGCCTCCCTAGCATGGTTAATGGTATGGTCCATCAATAATTTTCCTAAACCTTTACCACGCATGGATTCAGTGACGATGATATCTTCCAAATATAGCCTTCTACCTTTCCATGTGGAATAGCGAATATAGTACAGAGACATCCCGACGATTAAGCCTTCATGCTCGACAACAAATGCCCACCATACAGGTTGTTCACCAAAACCAGCAATTTCAAATTCTGCCAAACTTACTGTGACTTCCTCAGGCGCTTTCTCATAAGTCGCTAATTCTTGTATTAACTCCAATAGCCTAGGGCAATCTTCTTTTTTTGCTGTCCTAATTTGAAAATCCATTATTTTGCCTTGAAATGTTTTATTACTCGTTTTCCAAATATGGTACTGCCTAATCTAACCATGTTGCTTCCCTGCTCAATGGCGAGTTTATAATCAGACGACATACCCATAGAAAGTATATCAAAAGATGCTTGCTTACGGAAATAGGTTACTTTGATACCATCAAAGAGCATTTTAAGTTCGTAAAACTCTTCTTTGACAATTCGCTCATTTTCTGTGTTGGTCGCTATTCCCATTAACCCTCGGATACGGATGTTTTCAAGTTCTGTAAACTCAGGGCTGCGTAAGAGCTCAATAAGCTCAGCATGATCTAAACCAAATTTAGTGTCTTCGTCAGCAATGAAAACCTGCAATAAGCAGTCGATAACACGGTTGTGTTTCTTAGCTTGTTTATTGATTTCCATCAAGACTTTAAGTGAATCGACAGAATGTATTAGACTGATAAACTCAGCAATGTATTTGACCTTGTTGGTTTGTAAATGACCTACCAGATGCCATTCGATGTCTTTTGGGAGAGCTTCATATTTTGCAACCAATTCCTGAACTTGGTTTTCACCAAAAATTCTTTGTCCTGCATGGTAAGCTTCTAAGACGTCTTCATTGGGTTTTGTCTTTGAAATGGCCACTAATTGAACAGCAATCGGCTGCAGTTCTTTTTGTAACTCGGTAATATTGTTTTCTATACTCATATTAATTTGGATCAACTCGGATGAAAATACCCCAGCTAATTCGTAGCTTTTACGTATTTTTGTTCAAATTTACAAAATGCAGCGATTAATACTGATTATATCCCTTTTGTTTTTTCTGTTTAGCTCATGCAAAAAGAATAAACCAGAGGGAATTCTTTCGGAAAAGGACTTTGAAGAATTGATGACGGAGGTGCACATTCTGGATGGTTATATAGGAACTATCCCGATTGATAGTGCCCGAAAAGTTATTGATCCACTTTACAATCAATTACTTGAGAAGTATAAATTGGATACATTGAGTTTTGATAAAAATGTAGATTACTACATGGGTAACCCTAATTTAACAGCAGAAACCTATGGCAATATAGTTAAGAATTTAGAGGTTCAAGAAAAAGAATTCTATAAAAAAGATAGTATTCGCAATGCAATCTTTCAAGATTCGGTTTCCCGTGTGATGATGATGACCAGGAAAATGGATCTCGCCAATCAAATGATTCTTAATGCTAAATCAGATTCCATAAAAATGACACCTGCTGAGAATACAAGAAGGTTATATAATCTGACAGGAATTTCTTGGCTATGGGATAAGAATATGCTACTAGAGCCTTTGAAACAAGAAACGCCGGTAGCACAGCCTATCGAGCCTATGCCTGAAGTGGAAGTTCCACCCGCATCAGAAATGCCAAAAGTAGAAGAGGTAGTTCCTAGAGCCATAGATACAGCTCGTGGAAGGTTGGATTTAAAACCAGTACGAAGGAAAAGTCAATCCATTATTCAAAACTCAAAGACTATTAAAGAGCAGCTAATTCATTAATAATAACCATGATTTATCCAAAGAACGCGGTAGAAAAGTTAGGATTTACGGAGATCAAGGAGCTGATTAAAGCAAAATGTATCAGTGAAGCTGGAAAAGAGCTAGTTGATAAAATTCAACCTCAAGTGAAACTTGATCTAATAGATCGATTCTTGAGACAGACTAATGAGTTTAAAAATCTCATAGAGCATGATGCTCCGCTACCTGTTGACCATTTTTACCCCTTAAAACATATTGCCGAGAAAGTTAAAGTAGAAGGAGCCTTCTTATTTGAAGACGAATTCTATCGGGTATTGCTATCTCTGCGTACAGTATATGCCATCATTCGTTATTTTAACGATAGGGCACAACAGTACCCCAACCTGGAATTGTTATTTGAACATTTACCTATTGAGAAGTCAATACTTCGTAACATCGAACAAGTTATTGATGATCGAGGGAAAATGAAAGATAACGCTTCTAGGCTTTTATTGGATCTTACCCAACAGATCAGCAAGTCAGAGCAAGAGGCTAGAAAGCGATTAGATGTTGTTTATAAGCAGGCGCAAGCTAACGGCTGGACGGCTGACGGTAATTTGACGATCCGTGATGGAAGGTTGTGTATTCCGATTTTAGCTGAAAATAAACGTAAGTTGAAGGGTTTGATTCATGATGAGTCTGCAACTGGTCAAACTGCTTATATAGAGCCAGAAGAAGTATTTCACTTAAATAATAAAGTAAGGGATTTGGAGTTTGAACGTAGGAGGGAAGTTATTCGAATTTTGACGAGCTTAACGACCGAATTACGTCCTCATGTTCCATTACTAATGGCCTATCATGGTTTATTGACAAAACTGGATTTTGTCCGGGCAAAGGCCTTGTTTGCCTTAGATGTGGATGCGCAAATGCCTGAACTATCAAAAGCTGCAGATATATCCTTGGTCAATGCGAGGCATCCCTTATTGCTATTGGCATCAAGACAAGAAGGACATCCTTCGGTAGTTCCATTGAATTTGAAAATCGATGAAACTGATCGGGTTTTGTTAGTTTCAGGTCCCAATGCTGGAGGTAAATCAGTCTGTATGAAAACAGTCGGTTTATTACAGCTTATGTTTCAGTCAGGTCTGTTAATTCCTTGTGATCCAACTTCCAAAGTCGGAGTTTTCAAACAGTTCTTCGCCGATATTGGCGATGATCAGTCTATAGATAGCGATTTAAGTACCTATAGTGCCCATTTGTCTAAAATGAAGCACTTTGCACAGTTCGCCGATGCTAGAACCTTGGTGTTGATCGATGAGTTCGGTACAGGGACAGATCCCCAATTTGGTGGACCTATCGCTGAGGCTGTATTGGAGGTTTTAAATAAAAAGATGATCCGTGGTGTAATAACTACCCACTATTCAAATTTAAAACTCTTTGCGAGTCATACGGCAGGAATCGAAAATGCATCCATGCTTTTTGATAATGAGGCTATGAAGCCACTTTATATTCTTCAAGTAGGTAAGCCGGGTAGTTCTTATGCTTTTGAGATTGCTCAGAATATTGGTTTGCCAAAAGAGGTTTTGCACTTAGCCAAACAGAAAATTGGTGTTCAGCAAAAGAAAGTCGATACTTTACTTGTTGATTTAGAGCGGGAAAAGAAGGAATTGTTTGATACCAAACGTGCTATCAATCTTCGTGAAAAGGAAGTTTTGACGCAACAGTCTGAATTGAATGAACTGAAAAGTTATTTAGAAGATAATAAGCGTCAATTGCTTAAGGATGCTAAAGAAGAAGCTAGACAAATCATCAAAGATGCAAATAAGTTAGTAGAGAACACGATTTCGGAGATTAAGACCAGCCAAGCTGACAAGGAGAAGACCAAAGAACTTCGTTCTGGACTTCAACAAGCTTCGGAATCTTTGAAGGAGAAGCCTCATAAAGAACCTAAAAAACAACCTGTTGTCAATGAGACAGAAGAAGCTCTGCTAGTAGGAGATTGGGTTCGTATTTTAGATACAGGCAATGAGGGGCAGGTGATGGAAATAGCTAAGAACAATTTAATTCTTGCTTTAGGTGAGCTTCGTACCGTTGTGAAAAAGAATAAAGTGGAGAAGCTTCGCGGTAAAGAGAAAGCCAAAGTAGCGAAGCGGTTTAAATCTGTTTCCAGTGATTCAGTTGCAGACTTTAGTCCGGAGGTTGATGTTCGTGGAATGCGGACAGAAGATGCTCTACAGAAGATTGAGTTGGTGCTAGATCGTGCAGTAATGATTGGCTATCCATCCTTGAAAATTATTCATGGTAAAGGAGATGGGATTCTTAGAAAGTTTATTCGCGATTATTTGCGGAAATATAATCATGTAAGTCGATTTGAAGATGAACATGCAGATCGAGGTGGCGATGGGATTACCTACGCTTATATCGACTAAGAACTAATGGAGGATTTTTATCCTCCTTTTTTTTGGTATCATATTGACAAGTGATAGGATTTCAACTTCTTACTAAAAGCAAGTTAATTTATGCCTGAGGCTAGATTTATCTTGGATTGAAATTATGCGAACATAATATTCTAACTGGGGTGAAAATAGGTTTACCTGTTACTAATTTGTTAAGAAAACCAGCTGAATTCATAGAAATAGGAAAAAACTTTTCCACATTTTGATAAATGTTAAAATTTGTTAAACTGTTAATATTAGACGGGTTTCGTTGTTAAAATTCCAATTAAACTAAATAGTTGCTGTGAAAACTATTTAAATTTTCAATTCTTACTTATCCGAATGGGACATTTAGCTACAAAAAGTTGGGTGTGAGTATATTAAGTTTATGTTAACCCTTGTGTTAAGTCAAATTGACTTTATAATTTTGCTGTACTTATTAATAAAAAACAAGTATGGAAAAAACTTCTACTAAACTAATTGCCATTTTCATAATGGTGTTACTTTGTAACATTGCCTGGGCGCAAACCACGTTACGAGGTAAAGTTACGGATGGAACTTCACCAATTCCTGGTGCTACAGTTTTGATCCAGGGGACTACAGTAGGTACCTCTACTGATGTAAATGGGGATTTTTCTATTAATGCTCCTGCTAATTCAGGGAAATTAATAGTTAAAATTATGGGTTACCACACGGCAGAAATTGCTTTTACTTCTGGAAAAACAGATTTAGGCACCATCACCTTACAACAAGCAGGATCGCAAGATATCGGTGAGATTGTAGTTGTTGGTAAAGGGATTATTGATATCGCTGACCGTAAAACTCCTATCGCAGTTTCTACTATTACACCACTAGAAATTCAAGAAAAAAGTGGTGCAAACGTAGAATTCCCTGAGTTAATGAAAAATACACCATCTATTTACGTTGCTGACCAAGCAAGTGGTTTTGGTGATTCAAAAATGTTCGTTCGTGGTTTTGATCAATCAAATACTGCGTTTTTATTAAACGGACAACCAATTAACGGAATGGAAGATGGTAACATGTACTGGTCAAATTGGTCAGCTATGTCAGATGTTGCGAGCTTGATTCAAATCCAAAGAGGTCTTGGATCTTCTAAATTGGCTATTTCTTCAGTTGGGGGTACAATCAATATCGTTACAAAAGCTACTGAATTGCAAAAAGGTGGATCAGTGCGTATGGAAACTGGTAATGATGGACTAGCTAAAGCTACACTTGTTTACAATACTGGTATGGTAGGCAAATGGGGTTTTTCGATGATGGTAAATGGTTGGAGAGCTGATAAAAAATATGCATTAGGTACAGCAGGTGCTGGACAGAACTATTTCTTCTCTGTTGGTTATCAACCAAGTGAAAAGCACAACTTAAACTTCATGATTTTCGGTGCTCCTCAATGGCATGACCAAAACTTCTCAAAACCTTTAGAGTCGCAATATAGATCAAATAATACTATCCTTCAAACTCCAGGTTATGAAATCACTGGTGAAAAAGGAAACTCTAACTATGGTTGGTACAAAGGTGAAGGCTTATCACAAAGAACTAACTTCTACCACAAACCAGTAAGTAACATCAACTGGGATTGGACAATCAATGAAAAATCGTCTTTATCTACAGTATTATATGCTTCTTTAGGTAAAGGTGGTGGTACAGGTATCCTAGGTAATGGTCCTGGTTACACTTTAAATGGATTTGATCCTAATAATGGTACTACAAATTGGGATGTACTTGCAGAGTTGAACTCTAAACTAAAAGATGGTATTTCAGCTGGTAATTCAGGTTCTACTTTAAGAGCTTCTGTAAATAACCACTTCTGGTATGGTTTAGTGTCAAACTATAACTTTGATACACAAAACAACTGGTCTTTCAACGTAGGTATGGATTTAAGATTCTACGAAGGAAATCACTTCCAACAATTAGTTAACCTATTGGGAGCAAAAGGACGTGTTGCAGAATCAAACACAAAACCTGAAGTAAATCCTCATAAGAAAAATATCGTTACAGAGACATTTTCAACAAACCCTTGGGAACATTTGTTTAGAAAAAGCCCTAGCTTAGATCAACGTGTAGCCTATGATAATGGAGAGAAAATCAACTATCAAGGTGTGTTCGGTCAAGTAGAATATGTGGATGATGCATTTTCAGCTTTCGTACAAGGATCTTTATCTAATCAAGCTTACCAAAAAATCGATCGTTGGAACTACGCTGCAGGCGAAACTAAATCTGAATTCAAAAATAAGATTGGATATAACTTAAAAGGAGGTTTAGCTTATACTTTTGAAGATCAACATACGATCTTTGCTAATATTGGTCAATATTCCCGTCAACCTTTCTTAGACAATGTGTTTGTTTCAAATACCGTTGATTTTGTTGACCCTTCAGTAGATAACGAAAAGATCTTTGGTGTTGAAGCAGGATATAAGTTCACTAGTCCTTTATTTGATGCAAACTTAAATGGTTATTATACTACTTGGGACAATCGTTTTGCTTCTTACAGTGCTAGAGATTATGAAATAAATAATCAAGTTTATCCTAATGTAACTTATTTGTTGACAGGTGTTGGTCAAGCGCATAAAGGTCTTGAGTTAGATTTTACTGCTCGCCTATTGTCTAACCTTACTTTAAAAGGTTTTGGATCAATTGGAGACTGGAAGTATAACGGTAAATCACCTTTCCGTGTAAGAGATAATGATTCATTTAGTATTATTGATGAGGATAAAGTAGGTCAGGATTTAACAGGTGTAAAAATTGGTAATGCTGCACAAACTACTTTCGGATTAGGTGTGAAATATTATATTCTTCCTCAATTTTCTATTGATGTTGATTATAATCACTTCGCTAATTTATATGGAAATGTGGATATTAAAGATGTAATTGCTTCTTCTTTGAAAAATGAGGTTTATCAATCAGAGAAACTTGATAACTTTAACTTAGTTGATGCTGGATTAAGCTATACCTTTAAAATGAAAAATGAACAAAGATTAAAATTCAGAGGAAATGTTAAGAACCTTTTGAATGAAAACTATTTTTCACGTAAAGATGCTTTTGGTTATTTCTACGGTTTAGGAACTACTTGGAATGCTGGATTAACTTATAGCTTCTAGTTTTTAGATCATATCATATAAAATAGCGGACATCCTAATAAGATGTCCGCTATTGTTTTTTACAAATGATTAAAATGGATGATTTTTTAATATTGAATATTTGATTGAATCGAGTTAATTCAAGTCTCATTAAAAAATTAAGCTCCCGTCAATTTACTGACGGGAGCTTTTTTATGTTAGAAACATCTAATGATTGCTGTTTCCTAAATCTTCAATGTAAATGGTATCCTTCTAATTCTAGAAGTTTGGTTTCAATAGATACTTGTCGTAGAACTTGAAGATGTGGCCTACGGCTTCATCTGCTGTATCAACCATACGATAAAGGTTAAGGTCTTCTTCACTGATGTATTTATTGCCAAGCATCGTTCCTTTGATCCATTCAAATAAACCACTCCAATATTCAGTACCTACTAAGACAATTGGGAACCTTGCGATCTTACCCGTTTGAATCAACGTAATAGCTTCAAATAGTTCGTCCATTGTTCCAAATCCACCAGGCATTACAATATAACCTTGAGAGTATTTCATGAACATGACCTTACGGACAAAGAAGTAGTTAAATTCAAGTAGTTTATCGCGGTCAATATATTTGTTATGGAATTGTTCGTGCGGTAATTCAATGTTTAATCCAACTGATTTACCTCCTGCATTGTATGCTCCTTTGTTGGCTGCTTCCATAATACCTGGGCCACCGCCAGAGATAACACCGTATCCTCTTTCTGCTAATAAACGTGCTATTTCTACCGTCATTTGGTAGTACTTATGCTCATCTGGTGTTCTTGCTGATCCGAATATGGAAACACAAGGACCAATCTTTGCTAATTTTTCGAATCCATCTACAAACTCTGACATAATCTTAAAGATTTGCCAAGAGTCCTTTACTTTTATTTCCTGCCATGTTTTGTTGGCAAAGGAGTTTAATATTTCATCATTCTGCGTCATACGTCAATATTTTTATTTTCTGGCAAGCAGAATTATCCGCCTTACCGTTACTTGTAAGATAATATTAAATATTTAATTTATGTTTAGTCCAGGCAACTTTTTGCTGAAAATTCTTCAAATTTATTCCTTATCTGTCTTGGTTTTATTTTTGTAATTTTGGCAAATGAATTTTTCGTCTAAACTTCTAGAACAAGCAGTAGAAGAGTTTTCCAAACTACCCGGTGTAGGAAAGAAAACTGCTTTGCGTTTGGTGTTACATCTATTGAAACAATCGGATGCTGATGTCTCGAAGTTTACTCAATCTTTAGACCGTTTAAAATCCGAAATACGCTATTGCCGGACTTGCTTTAATATCTCCGATCAGGAGGTTTGCGAGATCTGTGCTTCTCTAAAGCGTGATCATAGCCTTGTTTGTGTTGTAGAAGATACCCGTGATGTAATGGCAATTGAAAACACGAATCAATACCATGGGGTTTACCATGTATTGGGCGGATTGATTTCACCAATGGAAGGAGTAGGGCCAGCAGACCTTAAAATCGAAAGTCTAATAGAACGAATTCGAAATTCAGAACTAAAAGAAGTTATCCTTGCACTTAGTGCTACCATGGAAGGGGATACCACTATATTTTACCTGTATAGAAAGCTTCGCGAATTTAATATCCAAATCAGTACCATTGCCAGAGGAATCTCCTTTGGGGGTGAGTTGGAATATGTGGATGAAATTACATTGGGAAGATCAATAGCAACTCGTGTTCCTTACGAGCGCAATGTAGGTTAGACTTCCTTATTCATCTTGCTAATGATCCAATAGAATCCTATAGCACAAATCATCAATACAGTACCATTTCCAATCCAAAGCGTATTATAACCATAATGCTCGGCTATATAAGTTCCTAAATAGGCACTAAAAACATTAGCCATAGCGAACGCTAAAGAATTAAATCCCATATAGGCTCCTTGGTTTGATTTACTGGCTCTAGAGATGCTAACAGTGGCCATAAAAGGCAAGGAAAGCATTTCTCCAGTTGATAGCATGAACATCGCTAAAAAGAGCCATGTCATTCCTAAATCTAAAGGAAGCATCAAATAAGATACACCTGCTATGGCAGTACCCCAAAGCATGATTTGACGAACAGAGAATCGATGCTCGACCACATGTACAAGGATCATCTCAAACAACACAATCACAAACCCACTAAAACCTAATAATAATCCAATTTGATCAGGCAATAACTGATGCGCCTCTTTATAATACAAAGGGAGAGTACTCAATAATTGAAAGAATGCCATAGAAAAGAAACAGCATAGAATATTGAATACGATAAATAATCCGTCTTTATAGGCATTTCTAACAGGACCTTCTTCCACAAACTGCTCTTTTTTATACTCTTTAGGTTCTGTTCTTGCTTTTCTATTTCTGAAGAAATAAATAAAAACTACAGCCGCTACACCAGCAGCAATTGCATTTCCATAGAATATCCAATCGTAAGAAATGGTTGCCAAGAATCCACCTAGGGCAGGACCAATAGAGAAGCCTAAATTGACAGCCATCCTGTTCAATGAGTAGGCACGAGTTATGTTTTCGGGTTTAGCATATCGAGCAACCGAAACCGAGTTAGCAGGACGGAAAGTGTCGGCAACTAAGGTCAATAAGAAAATCATAAGCGCCAAACCTTCAAAGGTTCGGAAATTAGGCAATACTAAGAATAGAGGAATCACTAGAATCTGACTCCAAACCTGAACCTTAAAGTTTCCGAATTTATCGGTTAACCAGCCACCTAACCAAGATCCACATACAGATCCTAAACCAAAACAACCTAAAACCATACCGATTTGAGGTTTGCTAAAGTTAAGTTCTGAGGACATGTAGATCCCTAAAAAAGGAATTACCATGGAGCCCGTACGGTTAATTAGCATGACTAATGCAAGTAACCAGGCTGCTGGAGATAATCCTTTATAGGAGTTTATATAGAGTTTAATTAGTGCTTTCAATATGGTAAATAGATTAACAGTACCCTTTGCAGGGTACAAATAAAAGATTGTATGTCTGCAAGATTAGGCTTTGATAAGATCTAGAGAAGCATCAATAGCATAGGTGTTTGCCAATGTACGTTTGCTACCGGTCTGCTTATCTAGGATAATATCAATTCTTCCAAGATTAACACCCGAACGTCCGGTTTGGTTTACCAGTGTGATTTTACCGTCCAGATTGCGAACTTCCGTAGGTTTATCCAAAAACGTATGGGTATGTCCGCCGATGATTAAATCAATGTCCTTGGAATTCTTTGCTAAGACTAAATCTGAAACTTGATCAGTGTCGTAGGAATAACCGATATGTGAAAGACAGATAATCACATCACATTTTAGGTCCTGTTTCAGTTTTTTAGTCATTCTGGCAGCAACTTCTATAGGATCTGATATCTTGACACCTTTATAGCTATTCGGATCAACTAAACCATCTAAATTAACTCCAACGGCAAAGACTCCTATTTTGACTCCATCTCTTTTGAAGATCTCGTACTCTTTGGTTTTACCTTCCATGATGGTCCCACTGAAATCATAATTGGAAGAAATAAAAGGGAAGTTAGCTTTGTCAAAGTGTTTTAATAATCCAGGTAGTCCATTATCAAACTCATGATTTCCGAAAGTTCCGGCATCATATTTTAATTTAGACATCAGTTCTAATTCCAATTTCCCGTCAAAAACATTGAAATATGGAGTTCCTTGGAAGATATCACCAGCATCAAACAACAAGACATTTGGTTCTTCTGATCGGATTTTATTGATCAAGGTACTGCGTCTAGCCACTCCGCCTAGGCCTTGGAATCTACTTCCATCCATAGGGAAGGGGTCAACGCGACTATGAACATCGTTGGTATGTAGAATGGTAATTTTGACTTCTTTCCCTTTAGCAAAGCCAGCTAATGGAAGTCCAGAAAGACTAACTGCAGCTCCTGCAGCTAAGATTCCCTTTAAGAAATCCCTTCTATTCAATGATTTTAACTCTTCCATCTAATTTTGATTCTACTTGTTTACCAGCTTTTGTCAAGCCTTGAATATATTCGATCAGCCCCTCACGAACGAGCTGTTTTGTAGTGACACTTTTTACAGGTTTATCTAAACCACGCACATGATCGCCACCATTAGCAACGAAATCATAGGTGATTAGTTTGTATGTCTTATTGGGGTCAATGGTATTCCCAGCGATTTTGAAATCCATTAATTTCTTACCCTTGATAACAATTTGGGCATTACTAATAGGTTGTCCGTTCGATTCAGCAATAAACTCAGCTAATCTTAACACATCGGATCCTTTTAATTCTAGAATGACCAATAAATTTTCAAAAGGCATGAATTCAAAAATAGTACCTACAGTAATATCACCGGCCTTAATACTTGAGCGGATTCCATCCTTGGTAGCCATGGAAAAATCTACTTGTGGATCAATATTACGACCGATATTTACCATTGCATCGGTGAAAAAATTGCCTAATAAAGTTTCCGGAAGATTACGATTTTGAATCATGTTTTCTTTGGAAGTGCCAATAACCTCATTCATTTTGGCTTCCAATTGTTGCCGATAGGGGGTAATATAATTACTAATCGCTGTATCCTCAGCAATTTTACTATCGATGCTAAGCATCTGTTTATTACTTACCGTAGCTTGGTAATAGGTCGTTTTACAGGAACTTAAGCTAAGTAGACCAACAAGAAGAAACAGCAAATTATGCTTTGAAAACCATGTCTTCATATCAATAATTTTATGCAAAGGTATTAAGATTGCCAAGAAAACGAAACCTCTGATGCATTATTTTGATAACAGTGGATAAAAATAATATGCTGTTTATATTATCTTAATTTTATCCCAAATTCTCTTCAAAGTATCTTTTTACAAAATAACGTACTAAGCCCATGCTGTTGGAACGATCACCTAAATTGGAAGCTACAAGCTCACAGTTATTAGCAATCATTTTCATGGTATAGGTATGGAATTGTTGTTGAATGGAGGAAGATAAAAGGGGAGAAGCCTTTGCAAATTCACCAGATATTACTACAATCTCTGGATTGAATAATTGAAGGATCATTGCTAAAGCTTTACCTAATTTATTTCCTAGCGTGGTCATTAATTGAATAGCGTATTGATCGCCATTTAAAGCAGCTTGTATCAAATGCTTTGGTTGGATTTCTTCTTCTAAATTGACCATATTTAAAACGGTCGGTATACCAGCTTCGATATCTTGCTTGGCTTTTTCTACTAGGGAAGCCCCTGAAATTAAAGTTTCCAGACAACCGCGTTTACCGCAATAGCATAGCTCGCCTTCTTCTTTGAATGATATATGTCCAATTTCCCCTGCGAATCCGTTCTTACCCCAATGTAAAGAATGGTTGCTGATAAAGGTTAGTGCAATTCCCCAATCTAAATGGACCATAACCCCATCTTTTTTCCCTTTTAATGCACCGTAATATTGTTCGGCAATACCAGATGTTTTTGCGTCATTGATAATAATAGTGGGTTTATAGAATTCATTCTCCAGTTGCTTTTCCAATTGAAAATCATCTTCATAGAAATAACTGTAGTTAATGCCTTTGCTTTTTTCAATTAAGCCAGGCATAGAAATGGCGATACCCGATATTTCATCCCAGTGAATGGGAGCTTCAATGACATAGTTTCGAACCGTATTAATTAATGCTTTAAGCTGACTTTTATCCTTAGAGAGCTGATATGAATAAGTTTTAGAAGGAACTAGTTCAACACAATTATTGTCTAAGATCTGAATCTTTAAAGACTGCTTCCTGACCTCAACGGTTACAATTTTAAACAGATTATCATTTAACTGGTAAAGATTAGGTTTTCTACCGCCTATTGACTCCCCTCGTTCATGTTGTATGATTAAACCTTGAACAACCAAATCAACCAAGAAAGCATTTAATGTTGGAAAACTAATGTTAAGTTTTTTCATTAAATCATTAATTGAGATTTTCCCTTTTTGAAAGATGGCGTTTAGAATAGCGATTTTCTTTTTGTTGGTCTTTTTTTCTTTGTTGCTGCTGTTTGTAGTTAATACTTTTTCTACGCTGTTCATATGGTTATTATACGGTTTCCGACAGTTATATATGCCTAATAATCAACTATGTTTTGCTTGAATGTGAATAATATTGATTATTTGAGCCTCTTTACAAATATATAATTAATAATTTATCTAATTTGAATAAAACCGTAAAACAATATTAATATTACATCATTTTTTCTCCTCCTATATTGTAAATATTAATTGATTATTAATTATTTTAATAAAGTATGTTTGAATGATTAAAATTTTAATGATGTTTAGTTTAATGAAGCCTTTACCTTGTATAAAGCTAGGGGTAAAATAACAATAGGCTAAATGATATGCTCATTTAGCCTATTGTGTATTCTACTAAGAATTTAATATTAACGATCTTGTTTAATACAAGATTGCTGTTGTTCTAATCTTAACTTTATTTTTTATCAATTTTATATACCTTTCCAGCATCCGTGAAGGCGTAAAGTGCTCCATCATTACCCTGAATAACATCTCTGAATCGTTCACCTTCTTTTGCTAATAATCGTTCCTCACCGACAACTTTATTGTCCTTGATAACTAATCTTGCAATGTGTGTGCTACTTAAGCCTCCGATAAATAGATTGTTTTCCCATTCAGGAACGCGATTGCCTTTATAAAATGTCATACCACTAGGCGACAAAACGGGATCCCAATAGTAAACAGGTTGCTCTAAACCATCTTTTTGTTGAATAATTGGAGTGCCGATTGGTTTTCCAGAATATTCTAATCCATAGGTGATAGTTGGCCATCCATAGTTTAATCCAGGTTTTACTAAGTTAAGTTCATCACCACCTCGAGGACCAAATTCTGTTTCCCAAAGGTCACCTGTTGTTGGGTGAAATGCTAAACCCTGAACATTTCTATGTCCATAAGAGTACACCTCTGGCCGAGCATTTTTATCTGATTCAAATGGATTTCCTGCCGCAGGCTTACCATCCTTGGTAATTCTAATGATTTTACCCAATGCAGATTTTAAATCTTGCGATTGAGGTCGTGTCTCTAGATCAGAGCGTTCTCCAGTGGTCACTAATAGATTTCCGGATTTGTCAAATAATATTCGACCTCCATAGTGTAATTTACCTTTGTAAGTTGGCAATGCTTGATAAATTACTGTAGCTCCTTCAATGCTCTTTTCGTCTGCTGCTAATTTACCTTTACCAACTGATGTATGGTTACCATCAGCTACTGGCTCCGAGAATACCCAATAAACCATTCTGTTTGTTGCGAAATCAGGGTCTAGTGTAATCCCTAATAAACCGCCTTGACCATCGGAATCTACTTTTGGTAAACCGGTAATAGGAGCACTCACTTGTCCAGAGTTAGGATCTACGATAACCATATTTCCTGCCTTCTGTTGGGTAACCAGTATTCTTCCATCTGGTAAGTTTGCTGCTCCCCATGGTGTTTTTAAGCCTTGAGCTATCACCTTTCCTTCAAAGGCTGTAGCAGTTTTTACCCCGGCTATTCGTGTTTGCCCTTCAAATGCTGGCTTGTAATCCGTATTTGCTTTTTGTGTTTCTACGGGTGGATATTTTGTCGTATCGACCGAAGTGCCTGTGCTGTCTTTTGCCCCTGCCTCGGTACCGTTGGTGCCTGAGCAAGAAACTAAAGCTGTTGCAGCTACATAAATTAAAGCACTTGTTAATTGTTTTTTCATGTTGTGGTTGATTATTTGTTTATTTCTAATTTGTTGTTTCTTTAATTAAACTCAGGACGCTTCGGAAAGTTTGCGACATGTGCATATTTTGGTCCCATGCTTATAATAGTTTCCTTCCATAAGTCTTCGCCATCATTGATAAACGTAAGGTCAATATGAAATGAATTATGTACAGCCCAGGAATTCTGTTTTATCTCTTCATCTAACTGGCCTGGACTCCATCCTGAATAGCCTAAGAACAATTTTACCTCATCACTACTCAGTAGGTTGTCATTCAGCAAATCCCGAAGGTGATCAAAGTCGCCACCCCAATAAAGATCATCCACAATGTGGTTTCCACTCTTTAGTTTGTCATAGGCACGGTGGATAAAAAACAAAGCATTTCCTTCCACAGGACCCCCAAAATATAGCGGTACATCCATATTATCTATGCCTTCTAGAACATCTGAAAGATTTAACATGGAACGATGGTTTAATACTAACCCTATTGTGCCGTCATTGTTGTTGTGCTCACAGAGTAAGATGACTGACCTTTCAAAGTTCTGATCTAGCATAAAAGGCTCTGAAATGAGCAAGCTTCCTTTCTTGGGTGTGAATTCGTTGAACATAAAGAATAGTTGTAAGGGTGTGAAAATAATTCTTACTGTTTTTAATTCTACCGTAAAATACTAATAATTTTCATATCCTTTTCATTAAAAAATGGATAATTGGTTAAGTTTGTAACAAATACATATCTGCCATGTCCATTGTACATAAAGAAATAGCTGCAATTCGTGAAGACTATGCCAAAAGCAGTCTTAATGAAAATGATGTGCTTAGTAATCCCATCGATCAGTTTTCCAAGTGGTTTCATGAGGCTGTTGCTTCTGAAGTCACGGAACCAACTGCTATGGTGGTTTCTTCTGCCGACCTAAATGGTCGTCCTTCTTCGCGAGTGGTGTTATTAAAGGATATCAAATCCAATGGAATATCTTTTTTTACCAATTACAACAGCCGAAAAGGGCAAGAAATGATTTCAAATCCTTTTGTAAGTGTTTTATTTTTCTGGCCAGAACTTCAACGTCAAGTCCGTTTCGAAGCAGAAGTAGAAAAATTACCTGAAGAGGATTCCAATGAATACTATGCTTCAAGACCACGTGGTAGCCAATTAGGAGCTATTGCTAGTCCGCAGAGCGAGGTTATTGCAAATAGAAAAGTATTAGAAGATCGGGTTGAAGCTGTTGAGAAGGAATTCGAAGAGACAACACATATTCCTAGACCAACTTTCTGGGGAGGCTTTTTATTAAAACCATATCGAATGGAATTTTGGCAGGGTAGAAGTAGTCGATTACATGACCGTATCGTATATGAAAAACAAGCTGATGATTGGAAAATCATTCGTATAGCGCCATAAATAAGATGTTAACAGCAATTAAAGAGATATTACAAAAGAAAGTTGATCAAGCAGCTGTTTTAGAAGAACAACACCTTGGTTTGCAATCTGCCCTTTATATAAACCCAATTCATTTGGTTGCAGTTTGCCAAGTATTGCAGGAAACAGAAGGTCTTTATTTTGATTTTCTTTCCAATATTACAGCAGTAGATTATCATCCGGAAAATTATTTTGAGATTGTCTACCACTTGAGCTCTATTCCTTATCAAAAGGAACTGGTATTAAAGGTGAAGTTGGAGAATGATCGACAGCAGGAAAATTTACCTGAGCTTCCTTCAGTTTCTTCCGTTTGGCGTACTGCCGATTGGCATGAACGTGAAGCCTTTGATTTAATGGGGATATTCTTTACAGGGCATCCCGATTTAAGAAGAATATTACTGCCAGATGATTGGCAGGGATTTCCGCTTCGAAAAGATTATGTCGATCCTGAAACTTACCACAATATCCCTATCAAATAAGGCTGATGGACGAAAAATACCTTAAAGGACTCCGAGATTACGAAAGTCGTATAACGGATGTTTCATCCCAAGAGATGGTGATCAATATGGGGCCTCAGCACCCCTCAACACATGGTGTATTACGACTGGAATTGATTACCGATGGGGAAATTGTCAAAGATATTATTCCGCATTTAGGTTATCTGCACCGCTGCTTTGATAAGCATGCAGAGTCTATGAATTATACCAAAACTATTCCTTTTACCGATCGCTTGGATTATTTGGCTTCTATGAACAACAGTCATGCTTTTGTGATGGGGGTTGAACGTATGTTAGGAATTCAGGATAAGATCCCAAAGCGTATAGAATATATTCGGGTTTTAGTTTGCGAACTTAATCGGATTGCTTCCCATTTAATTGCCATCGGTACATATGGTATTGATATCGGAGCTTTTACGCCATTTATGTGGTGTTTTAGAGATCGTGAGCATATCATGAATATGCTGGAATGGGCTTCAGGATCAAGAATGCTGTATAACTATATCTGGATTGGAGGTTTGTTTTACGATATCCCGGTTAATTTCGAAGAACGTTGTCAAGAATTTATAGATTATTTCAAACCAAAATTGGTTGAATTAGATGATCTTTTGTCCAATAACCAGATCTTCATCCAGCGTACGGCCAATATTGGTGTATTACCTGCTGATGTAGCTATTAATTATGGTTGTTCAGGGCCTATGCTTCGGGCATCAGGTATTAAATGGGATTTACGTCGTGTAGATGCTTATTCCGTATATCCTGAAATAGATTTTGATATTCCAGTAGGTAAAGGAGAAATGGGAAAAATTGGCGATTGTTGGGATCGTTATAAGGTTCGAGTGGATGAGGTTAAAGAGTCTGTAAAGATCATCGAACAATGCTTAACACGTCTAACCAAAGATTTTAAACGAACTCCTGATTTCGATCCTCGTGCTCTAGTGCCTAAAAAAGTCAATTTGAAAGCACAAGATTACTATGTTCGGGCGGAAAATCCAAAAGGAGAATTAGGGTTCTATTTTGTGACGGCTGAAAGAACGGATATCCCAAGAAGAATAAAAGCAAGAGGTCCAAGTTTCAATAATTTATCCGTATTGCCCGAATTAGGTAAAGGAGTCTTAATTGCTGACTTAATTGCCATATTAGGGTCAATAGATATTGTGCTTGGTGAAGTCGATAGGTAACTGAATAATGCAAAAAACTGCAAAAACATTTAGGAGATATGAATTTTATGTATATATTTGCTATCTCATAATTTAAGTTTATAATTGGTTAATAGTTAGGGGAGCAATTGCCAGATTGCTTCCCTTTCTTTTTTCTAATAATTTGCTAGAATTATTAATCATGCACAAATGCGCACTCCTAGTTTCGAGCATTATTGATCCTTTTATTTTTTCTATTCAATTAATTTTCGAAGTGCTCCCAAATTAACTTTGCAATTCTTCTAGTTAGATTTTCAGCTTCATTATTATCGGTCCAACTTTGATCTTTGTTGTTTTTGGTCAAAATAGAAAAAACTAGATCACCATGAGGGGCATTGACCAATACCACTTCTCCTCGTGCATCATTTACTGAACCTGTTTTACTAATAGTGCTGTAAATTGCAGGGATTTGTGATAATGAACGTTCGTTGTAAAATTGATTCTTTAAAAATCGGTACATTTTATCAGAAACTTCAGGAGCAATCACCTTTCCTTCTCGGATCAATTCAAAAAGGTGAGCAATCTCATAAGGTGTAGTTTGTCCCCATCCAAATTTTTTCCAATCTGCTTCTCGTCCTGCGGTTCTAGAATTCACTTTGGTATTCAGTAGGCCTAGCTTTTCCATTTGAGGATTAATAACTGCGCCACCACCTGCTAATTCTTGTATCCAAATAGAGGTAACATTATCTGAATAGGTCAGCATTAAGGATATCATGGTTGCCAAATCAGTTTTCGTGCTATCCTTGTAAAATTGCATTAAGCCTGAACCACCATAAGTACGTTTATCGCTATAAACAAACTCTTGTTTCAAGTTCAATTCTTTATCCTGTATTTTTTGAAAAATACCGACTAGCAAAGGGACTTTAACAATGCTGGCAGTAGGGAAGATGCTGTCTGCAGAAATACGGACTTCCTTTTTCGTCTTTAGGTTTTTTACATATATGCCTACATCACCTTGGAAGCCTTTGATTTCTTGCTCAATTTTTTTGCTGAGTTTTTTATCGATTTTCTGTGCGTGAAGATTTAGGCCAAATAGAATAAAAAGGCAAGCGATAAAGATTTGTTTTTTCATGGTTTAGATATTTTGTTTAATTTGTTTTTCGAAGTTAAGGAATCATAAACAAATATGCAGGCAATGAACTTATTTATGCTCGTGATAGGCGGAAAACCCTCTGGAAGGTTTACAGAACAACATGATGTGTTTTTTGGAATAGCTGTAGAACTCAAAGATTTAGTGCCAAGTCTCCATAAGTTTTGGCCAGAGCTAGAAGGAAAAATGCATATCGACTCCTGGAGGAAGGTAAGTCAAGTAGATGGCTTTCAAATAAACGTTGTACCTAGAGATTCCAACCCTTTAAAAGGTGAAATTAAGCTGTTCTTTGTCAATTTGGGTGGCTATAAACCTAATGATATGGAGGAATACCATTACAAACAGGTGGTTGTTGCTACAGATTTAGCTGAAGCAACTCGAATTGCCAAACAATCTGTGTTTTGGAAACATCATGATTCCTCCCATATTGATGATAAATATGGAATTGATGTAGATGATGTTTATGAGGTAGAAGATTTATTGCCTTCTGATTTTAAATCTAGGTTTCAATTGCAGTGTGTAGAAGGAGAGGGTCAGAAAGATGAATTACACGTAGGTTATTTGAAGATTAGTAAATTGATTGCTCAATAATAACAGAAACCATAATGATGATTCCTTCATCAATATGGTTTCTGTCAATAGCCCATTTTGGAGAGGACTAACCTTTATTATTCTAATAACCGGCCGTAAATCTTCTCTTAATAAATTTCTTGTTTTCTAGTTCATCAACAATAGCCACGGCAGCATCTTGAACAGAGATCCTTGAGTGCCCTTCGGTATCAAATATCGGGTAATCGGTTCCTGTGCGATAACTTCCTGTTCTGCTTCCTCCTGATTTCGGATTCATCTCTAAGGCTGGGCTGAAAAATGTCCAATCCAAATCTCCTTCCCTCGATATCAATTCATAGAAGTCCGCTGCGGCTAATGCACCAGGTTTTATCTCTTTTGGAAAGTCTTTGCCATCAACAATTCTAGTATCCTCTGCAGTCAACAGACTGCCTGCACCACCTACAACAATTACTCGATTGACACCTGATTCTTTTATTTCTTTTAAAATATGCCGAGAACCTTTCATATAATCCTCATAAATGTTGGGGTTTGTCCAGCCGGCATTATAGGCCGAGATAATAGCTTCATTTCCGTTTAATGCAGAGCCCAAAGCAGTGCTTTCCTGCACATCCATCTGTACCGCTAAAACATGGGGTTTATTTTTTAAGCTGCTAACATCTCTTGCTATAGCGGTAACCTCATAACCACGCTGCAGCAACTCGTCCAATATATGTGATCCGACAAATCCTGTAGCTCCTATCAAGGCTACTTTTTTATATTCTACGTTATCCATAATAATTCCTTTGATTTCCTTACGATTAAGTTAAATGAAAAAAAGGATATGTCTTCCAACCCTGAGGTTTTTATGACATATCCTTTATATAACAATATTGAATTCTGAAATGTTTCCGAAAAATGGAAACTCAGGTTTATTTCTTTAACTTTTTGAATTCAGCATAAGAAACTAGGATGTATGCAGTCAAATCTTCTTTTACTGCTGCTTTGGCAAATTCAAAGCTTGGCTTATATTTATCCTTAAACAGTGGAAGGTCGGCATCGCTGATTGGCACCAAAGATTGAATTAATTCGTCCGTAAATGCACGATCGACAAAACGTTGTTCTTGTTCCAATTCCAAAATTTTAATAGCATTTCTAGCTATTTTAGCGTCTTTGCCAAATAAGCGCGATGGAGATACACGAAGGCCTCCTTTTGTTTGGCTGGTCTCCACAGCCTTGCTGTTGTTCTTAGCACGCTCAATCTCCCTTGCAATTCGGCTATCCGTTATCTTCGTTACAACTACTTCATCAATCTGAATGGTGGTCTTATCTGGAATTAGGTAAATGCGGTTTATTTCTCCTAATTCTTGGTAAATAAATGCGGTGTCACGATCAAATCCTCGGACCATTAAGCTTAAATAATCATACCGATTCCCAGGGATACTGAAGTTTCCTTGTGCATCGGATTTTGTCTGTTGATTGGTTCTTAAATTTTTAATCTCTACTTCACTAATACGCTTGTCATTTTTTAAGTCTATGACAATCCCTTTGATATCTTGCGCAAATGAAAATGTCATGCTGCCTAATAGCAGCATGACAGTAAGGTATATTTCTTTTAAATTTCTCATGCTTAGTTGCTGTTCCAAACATTGTTCTCCGGGTTAGAGTCCGGATAAACTTGGTCTGGATCTATTCGTACGTTCGTTAACTTCTCTGTAGTATTTAACACAAATTTCCACGAACTGTTTCGCTCCCAAACTTCTACCGGAAGTTTATGACGAATTTTCTTTCCTGATACCGTTGTCGCTTCAACAACCACAGGCATCGGCATCTTTTGTAAATTGCTGATGGTGATAATAGCACCTTTTGTTGGGTCCAACTCAACATAGTTGACATCTGTGATTGCTTGATCCAATGACCAGTTATTTAAGATCCAACTTCTCCAGAACCAATTTAAATTTTCTCCAGTTTCATTTTCCATTACACGGAAGAAATCTTCTGGGGTTGGGTGCTTATAAGCCCAATATTCTACATATTTTCGGAAAGCCGCATCAAAACGCTCAGCTCCTAAAACCTCATCCCTTAAAATACGCATGGCATATCCTGGCTTGTAATAGGCCAACATACCAATATTACGTTCTTTCATACCCTGAGGGGTCGTCATGATTGGTTCTAGGCTTGGATTCATGATCATTCGTGTCATTGCATTACGAGAGCCCCTTGTGCGGTTGTATTCACCATTATTGAACGCCTCTGTTGACAGGTCATTGATGAAAGTATTAAACCCTTCATCCATCCAAGCATATAGACGCTCATTGGAACCTACGATCATAGGGAACCAAATGTGGCCAAACTCATGGTCTGTAACGCCCCATAAACTTCCTGCTTTAGCTCGGCTACCACAGAAAACAATACCAGGATATTCCATACCACCCACATTGGATGCCACATTTACAGCAATCGGGTAGGGGTATTCCATCCATTTATTGGAATAATGTTCAATGGATGCTTTCGTGTATTCCGTTGATCTTTCCCAAGCATTTCCACCATTACTCTCTTTTGGATATGCTGAAAGTGCTAATGACTTCTTGCCACTTGGCAAATTGATTTTTGCAGCATCAATGATAAAAGACTTAGAAGATGCCCAAGCTACATCACGAGCATTATTCAAGCGATATTTCCAGGTCAAGGTGCTTTTCTTAGGTCGTGAATTAGGATTTGGCACCTCATCTTGAGAACGGATAATAACTGTCTTATCACTATTCTTCGCTTTGTTGAAACGATCCAATTGCTCTTTTGTCCAAACCTCTTCTGGATTGAGCAATTCCCCTCCTAAAACGACGATATGATTGGCAGGAGCAGTAATCTCCACATTGAAATCACCATATTCTAAGTAAAACTCACCTGGCCCAGTATATGGAAGGTTATTCCATCCATGTACATCATCGTAAACCGCCATTTTTGGATACCATTGTGCAATAGCATAGATGTTTCCTTCTGAGGTTGGTAGAATACCTGTAC
Source organism: Sphingobacterium kyonggiense (assembly GCF_039536825.1). Lineage (NCBI taxonomy): Bacteria > Pseudomonadati > Bacteroidota > Sphingobacteriia > Sphingobacteriales > Sphingobacteriaceae > Sphingobacterium > Sphingobacterium kyonggiense. The sequence goes on along the minus strand of NZ_BAAAZI010000016.1, from coordinate 3,096 downwards.
GGTCAGCTCCATACTCAGGAACGATGTAGGAGAAATCCATACTGAATTCAATTTTCCCTCCATTTGCTTCCAATGTTTTTGGAAGTTCTATCCGCATGCGGGTATCGTATATTTTATATTTTACTTCTTTTCCAGACTGATCTTTAACCTGGCTTATAGTATAACCGCCGTCAAATTCGCTCGAAGAATCACCATAACGGCTGTTGGTCAAGGGAACAACAGCTTGTCCTATAGATTTTTGATTAAATAAATTCTGTTCCAGCTGTAACCAGATAAAGTCCATCTTGTCAGGACTATTATTGGTATAGGAAATCTTAACTGTTCCTTTGACTTCATGCGTTTGATCATTCAAACTAACCTTAATGTCGTAATTAGCGGCATTCTGCCAGTACTGATGACCTGGCTTGCCAGATGCTGAACGGTAAACAGATCCAGAATTGTTATAAAAGACCGGATTAAACGCAGCTTTATAGTCATACACACTCTCTGTGGTTCGCGTAGGTTGTGCTTGACCAAATACAGCCTGTGAAAATAACAGGACGGCTGCCAGTGGTAATAATTTAGTTTTATTCATCGGTTGTTTATTTGTTTCTTGTTGTTTGCTTTTTATAAGGCTTTATATCAGATTAAATAAAAAGTATATCTAGAACAAGAATTGCTTGTTGTTATGATTTTATTCCTTTCCTAACGCAGAACTTACGGTACTAAAGCTAAATTCTTTCCAAAACTCGTAGTCCAAATTGATGAGAGCAATATTATTTAAGAATTATATAGCTTTAAGCCTTTAACTTTTCCGAGTAGGCCGATTCATCAAAACCCAATAATATTCCTTTGGGAGTTTCAATGACAGGTCTTTTTATCATTGAATTATTCGCTAAAAGGGCTTTATTTGCTGATTTGGCATCCACTACGGCAGCCTGTTCCTCAGCGCTTAATTTACGCCAAGTCGTACCTTTTTTATTGACAAGTGATTGCCAATCTAATTCCTTTTCCCAAGACAAAAGCTTTTCTTCGGTTGCTGGTTCTTTTTTGAAATCATGAAATTCATAAGGAAGATTATGCTCATTCAACCAGTCCAAAGCTTTTTTTACTGTATTGCAATTTTTTATTCCGTAAACCTGTAACATGTTTTTATGCTGTTTCAATGCTATATGATTAGCTAAAGATATTAATAAATCTCGAATAGCTGGATTGTAGTGGATATATTACACAAAAATTCAATAGTGTATTTTTTACACTATATTTCTTCTAATCTAAAAAAAACTATATCTTTATTTTCATTAATGACTATTTAGAAAGAAATAAACTATGAGCCTAAAAGATTTCAAAGGTGTTCTATCAGGAGATCAAGTACAAGAGTTATTTGAAATAGCAAAAAAGAACAATTTTGCTTTACCTGCCGTAAACGTAATTGGTACCGATTCCATTAATGCAGTTATGGAGACTGCAAAAGCAGTTAATTCCCCAGTAATCATTCAGTTATCCAATGGTGGTGCGCAGTTCTATGCGGGTAAATCCTTGAATAATGATGGTTTAAAAGCCTGTATTTTAGGTTCTGTTTCTGCTGCACAACACGTTCATTTATTAGCAGAACATTATGGTGTTGCGGTGATGTTGCATACGGACCATGCTGCTAAAAAATTACTTCCTTGGATTGATGGATTGTTAGATGCTGGTGAGAAATTTTACGCACAACATGGCAAACCATTGTTCTCTTCTCATATGTTAGATCTTTCTGAAGAGCCTATTGAAGAAAACATCGAAATTTCTAAGAAATACTTAGAGCGTATGAAACCGCTAGGAATGACCATCGAAATCGAATTAGGTGTTACTGGTGGAGAAGAAGATGGTGTTGACAACTCGGATGTAGATAGCTCTAAATTATATACTCAACCTGAAGAGGTAGCATACGCATATAAAGAACTTTCAGAAGTTTCTGATAAATTCACTGTTGCTGCAGCTTTTGGTAATGTACATGGTGTTTACAAACCTGGGAACGTAAAATTGCAACCGGTAATCCTACACAATTCACAAGAATATATCCGCGAGAAATTTAACTTACAAGCTGAAAAACCTGTAAACTTTGTGTTCCATGGTGGTTCAGGTTCTTCTCCTGAAGAAATTAAAGAGGCAATCTCCTACGGTGCTATTAAGATGAACATCGATACAGATATGCAATGGGCATTCTGGGATGGTGTTCGTGAATACGAAGCGAAAAACCACGATTACTTGCAAGGACAAATCGGTAACCCAGAAGGAGCAGATTCACCAAACAAAAAATACTACGACCCTCGTGTATGGTTGCGTAAAGGTGAAGAAACTTTCGTTACGCGTTTGAAACAAGCTTTTGAAGAATTAAACGCTGTAGACGCAAATAGTAAATTATAATTTACCTTTTGCTTTAAAGCATAAAATATCCTAATAAAAGACTGTTCCTTATTAAGCAGAGGAGCAGTCTTTTTTTATATATGATTTTCTCTAAATCGTATTCCCAAGAAAAATTACTTGTAATAGCTGTATGAATCCACCTAGTAATGTCCATATATTATTCCTTGGTATAAGCATATAATTTCTTCCATTATGATTCGTGACTCTAAAGGAATTTCTAGGGATCTGATAGGGGTCTCCTTCGGATCTCGTTCGCTTCTAACCGAACGAGATCCGAAGGAGATCCGAACAAGTTCCGAAGGAGATCCGATGGAGTGTCGAAGAAAACCCTTTTGAGAGATATGAGATGTGAGACCGCTTCGCTATTGGATATGAGACATGAGACCGCTTCGCTGTTAGATATGAGATATGAGACCGCTTCGCTGTTAGATATGAGATATGAGACCGCTTCGCTGTTAGATATGAGATATGAGACCGCTGCGCTATTAGATATGAGACATGAGACCGCTTCGCTATTAGATATGAGACAAAAGACGTAAGACAACAGATTATATACTTATTTGCGGTCGAAGTATGCTTCGACCCTACGGTTAAGGTAGTTATAGTTTATATTTCCACGAATATTTGTAGGCCTTATGTTGGTATTAAGGACGTGCTATTACAAAGAGATAGCATAAGATTATTTGTTTATATTTTTATATAACCATA
>NZ_BAAAZI010000015.1:0-272676 GCF_039536825.1 Sphingobacterium kyonggiense | reverse complement strand
GTTTTTGGCCTTAAGGAAAGGATCAAAAACGTAAAATCAACATCTAGAAACAAATAATCAAGAAAAAGCTTGGAATACAACATAGAAGGGGCGATGCATGCATCGCCCGTTCAATACCTAACTTTATGTCTTTCCACCTTCCACCTTTACCTTAAAACAGGTGGTATTACCTATACAGTTTTGAGTTTCTTTATCTTCGATAAAGAATGACGTGGACTTGAGAGAGAGGAAACATAGACTCTTCGCGTTGTTCTGAGTGCTAAGTGCCAAATTTAATATCCCACTATTAGGTCTAAATTCACATCGAATATACATTCAGAACCTTAACTCTTAAAGACTTAACCCGCCACAGGTCTAACTACTAACTACTCCATACTAAATACTATAAAAAAGGGGATTCCTTCGATACTCTTTCGGATCTCCTTCGGATCTTGTTCGGAACTCCTTCGGATCTCGTTCGGTTCCGACCGAACGAGATCCGAACAAGATCCTTTTGAAATCCTAAGAAATTCCATTAGAGTCTCGAAGCAATATGGAGCTTGATGAAGGGATGATACGAAGGAAATATGGAGATTAGAAGGTCCATTATAATGGTTTGGCTAAGTAAGGGATCTTTTAAAAAATAAAAAGCCTAGTTTCTATTTTGGACGATAGAAACTAGGCTTTTGAATAATTATATTTTCAAATAGGAGGTTCCCTATTTTTGGTACATCTTCAAGAATTTCTGCAGTTTAGGGGCGATGACTACTTGGCAGAATTGATTTTGTGGATTTAGATTGAAATAGTCATGATGATATCCTTCCGCTTCCCAGAAAGTCACAGCAGGTTCTACTGCAGTTACTATAGGGCTGTCATATACTTTTGCTTCTTCTAAGGCCTGAATAAAGGCCTCTGTTTCCTGTTTTTGCTCTTCGCTATGGTAGAATACCACAGAGCGGTATTGAGTCCCTACGTCGGCTCCCTGACGGTTTAGTGTGGTCGGGTCATGCGTCTTGAAAAACACTTCCAATAAGTCTTGGAAAGTTACTTGTGTTTCATCGTAATAAATATCGATCACTTCCACATGTCCAGTCGCACCGGAGCAAACTTGCTCATAGGTTGGGTTTTCACGTTGTCCACCCATATAACCAGGAATCACCTTCTCTACGCCTTTAGTATGTTGAAAGATTACTTCTGTACACCAGAAGCAACCTCCACCGAATGTTGCTTTCATCTATTTTACTGTTCTTGTTTACTGCAAATTTACGAAGAAAAAATTTTAGCCTTTCTTCACTGGGTAATGGAATTTCCCTTTTTCGATAAGATCCTGTTTATCGGTATGACATACGGCAAAGGTAAATCCATCTTGAAGTGCATAAGAACCATATTGTCCATCTTTGTTCAAGGCTAGGAAACCTACTTGTATATCTTTGGCAATATCCGGCTTCTTTTTGACGATGCGCAAAACCGCCTCCTTACAGGCATCCTCCGGACTATAACCCTGACGCATAAGTTCGACTACTAGGAAACTCCCTACGGTACGAATAACCTCCTCACCAACGCCGGTAGATGTTGCTCCGCCTACCTCATTGTCCACATAAAGTCCAGCACCGATAATCGGGCTGTCACCAACACGACCATGCATTTTAAAAGCCATTCCACTGGTGGTACAGGCACCTGAAAGGTTGCCATTGGCATCCAGGGCAAGCATACCGATCGTATCGTGGTTATATTGGTTGCCAGGAAGTTTTTCCGTAGCAAATGATTTGTTTTCAATATTCATTACTGGCTTATAATTCTTCTCCTTAAGCCATTCTTTCCATGCTTTTTCAGACGATTCAATGAGCAGGTTTTCAGCTTTAAAGCCATTTTCCAAGGCGAATTGTTTAGCACCTTCACCAACTAGCATCACATGAGGCGTACGTTCCATAACCAAGCGTGCTACGGAGATGGGGTGGGCAATGTTTTCCATGGCAGCCACAGAACCACAATTCCCTAATTCATCCATGATACAGGCATCCAAAGTGACATGACCATCTCGATCCGGATAGCCACCTTTTCCAACTGTAGGATTGCTCAGGTCTGCTTCGGCTACTTTCACACCCTTCTCTACAGCATCCAAAGATCGACCGTTTTTACCCAAAATTTCCCAAGCTGCTTGATTTGCAGCTACACCAAAATCCCATGTAGAAATGACAATCGGTTTGCGGATAGGACCCTTGCTTGTATTCTTGTTGTCACAAGAAATAGCCGTGCTAAGTGCCGAGATGCTTGCCGCACCTACAATACTTTGTTTGATAAATTTTCGTCTTGAATGCATAGTATTTGCAATATTAGTAATAGATAACGCTTTTTCAAAAAGCCTAAGAATAGCTTGTGTGCGTGATTTTGCGTAATCTAATTTGAAAAACGGTAAAAAAATGCTTACTTGCGTGGGATAGCCAGCATCTTTATGCATCTTTACCTAATTTAGGACATTCAAAACAGTAAAAATGAACTTAAAAATTACCGCATTATTTTGTTTCATGCTAGGCATACAACAAGTTAGTCAGGCACAAACGGACTCCACACTGTATAAAAAAGTGGAAAAAATCGTTTCGGAAGCTAAGCAAAAATATGCACCCGATAAACGTACTAAAATTGTTGCATTGGTACAGGCAGATGCCAAGAATAATCAATATGTCATTGAATCGACCGAGGCTGAGGCAAGTCAATTCTTGATCAAACAATTGAAAGGTCTGAAAGCCAAGGTCAACATCAAAAATCTTCCCGACACATCGGTTTCAGATAAGATTTATGGTGTCATTAACCTGTCTGTTGCCAATATGCGTACGCAGCCTGGTAATGCTTCTGAAATGGCTACCCAATCCTTATTGGGAACTCAGGTGGATATATTGCAGAAAGATCGTGGAGAATATCGTGTGAGAACACCAGAAGGTTATATTTCTTATGTTCCAGCATCTTCTGTCGTTGCCATGAATAAGCAGGAAATTGCCGATTGGAAAGCCAATAAGAAATTGATTTATACCCAGGAATTTGGAAAGTCATATTCGCAGGCTGATCAGAAAAGCATGCGTGTTTCCGACTTGGTATATGGCGATATCTTAGCTTTAAAGGGGGAATCGGCAGCTTTTTATCAGGTAGAATACCCTGATAAACGTCAGGCATTTATTCCAAAAGAGGAAGCTTTGACCTTTGAACAATGGTTATCCTCTCGTGATTTGACCTCTGAAAATGTGTTGGCAAGTGCGAAAACCATGATGGGATTGCCTTATTTATGGGGAGGAACATCGGTAAAAGGAGTGGATTGTTCGGGTTTTACCAAGACCGCCTATTACATGAATGGGGTTGTTATACCTCGAGATGCTTCCCAGCAAGTGTTGGCAGGGGATAAGATTGATATCCTGGATAAGGATGGTCATTTTGATTCGGAGAAAGCATTAAAGAATTTGAAACCTGCAGATTTGTTGTTTTTTGCATCAGGTAAAAACAGCAATCCGAATGCGCGTGTTACGCACGTAGCCTTGTACATTGGCAACGGAGAATTTATACATGCGGCAGGTACCGTGCGTATTAATTCCATGTTGAAAAATGCGCAAAATTACGATGATTTCCAAACGAGAACCGTTGTTGCTGCACGTCGCTACATTGGAGCAAAAGATACACAGATTCAAGCTGTAAAAGATAACGCCTACTATAAAAAGTAATACCTATGAATAACGTGGAATGGCAAACAAAGCAAATGGGAAAATTTACCTTACGCTTTAGACCTTATACATTAGAATTACGCCATGTGTTTACCGTTGCTTCATTCAGTCGTTCGACAACACCTGTTGTTTTGACCGAACTAGAGTACGAAGGTGTGGTCGGCTATGGTGAAGCGAGTATGCCCCCTTACTTGGGTGAATCGCAAGAAAGTGTGATGAGCTTCTTAGCCAAGTTAGATTTATCTAATTTTCAATCGCCTTTTCAAACGCAGGAGATTCTGAGCTATGTTGATTCGGTTGATCAGAAGAATACAGCTGCAAAAGCAGCATTAGATATTGCATTACATGATTTGCTAGGCAAGTTGATGGGACAACCTTATTACAAAATCTGGGGCTTAAAACCGGATTTGATTCCACCGACCTCCTATACCATAGGGATTGATACAGAGGAGATGATTCGCAAGAAGGTTGAGGAAGCTGGTCAGTTCCAAATTCTAAAGGTAAAATTAGGTTTGGATACCGATAAGATGATTATTGATACCATTCGTTCTGTAACGGATGTTCCTTTGTGTGCTGATGTAAATCAGGGTTGGAAAAATAAGGAAGAGGCTTTGGAGATGGCGCATTGGCTAAAAGAGCGTAATGTTGTTTTCTTGGAGCAACCCATGCCGAAGGAGATGTTGGATGAAAATGCCTGGTTAACGGAGCGTTCACCAATCCCGACTATCGCCGATGAAGGATGTCAACGATTGGCAGATGTACCTGCCTTAAAAGGTGTGTATACTGGGATTAACATCAAATTGATGAAATGTACAGGAATGCGTGAAGCGAAGCAAATGGCTGAATTGGCTCGTGCATTGGATATGAAAGTGATGTTGGGTTGTATGACGGAAACATCTTGTGCGATATCCGCAGCAGCTCAATTAGCACCATTGGTGGATTGGGCAGATTTGGATGGTGCGCTATTAATCGGGAATGACCTTTATGACGGTATGTATGTAGAAAATGGAAAATGTTTTCTTCCTGACAGACCAGGAATTGGCGTGATCAAAAGATAATTTTTTTAAGGGAATAATTAATCATAGAAAAGCCTGTTTGTCAAGAGATGAACAGGCTTTTTTATGTTTAGATGCTGTTATATTTTTTGAAGGATAAAAAAGTAAAGGATTATAGGGTTTGACCCTTTTTTATTATGCGGATTTATGCTTGTTTCTTTAGAATGCTTCTAAATGGGATCGATAGCCGTATTTTTTCAATAAAATCCGAGATAGGTTATTCTTTAGATTAATTATTATTCAGAATATTTTATTCTAAATTTTATTTTATTTGCTAATCTTTAAGAAAGAAGGTTAAACCATTGGTATATTTTCTTTATAAAGTGCATTTTTTTGCGAATTTCTTACGGAGTTTCTCATGATTCCGTTATATTCGTTTAAATAAATAACCAATCAAGCTAAAGATGAAACTACCTACCATTATTTCCATTGCGGTAGCATCCGTTTGCTCGATGCAAATGTTGGCCGCACAACAACAATCGATAGCTGGAAAGATTACAAATGCCAAGGGGCAGCCCATAGTTGGTGCTTCGGTATTTGTGAAAGGAACTCAACAAGGGACCTCCAGCAATGAAAACGGACTATTTACGATCAATGCTTCCGCGAATAGTATATTAAGTATAAAAGCTTTAGGATATGCTACAAAAGAAGTATCCATAAGTGGTCGAACGAATTTACAGATTACCCTAGAAGATGCAGCGGGAACTGATATTGATGAGGTTGTAGTTACAGCCTTAGGCATACAGCGAAGTGAAAAATCCTTGGGTTATTCTACACAAAAGATCCAAGGGGATGACTTGACCTTTACCAAAGAAACCAATGTCCTTGGTGCTTTGGCAGGTAAGGTTGCTGGTGCACAAGTGACTGGCTCTTCAGGAGCGAGTTTGGGCGGTACCCAGAAGATCAAAATCAGAGGAATTAACTCGGTAACAGGTGGTGGTCAACCACTCATGGTTATCGATGGAACACCAATCTCCAATGCAAACTTCAGTTCCTCCTCTGGAAACGGAGTGGATTTAGGAAACGTGGGACAGGATATCAATCCGGAGGATATTGAATCCATTAACGTATTGAAAGGTCCTACAGCTTCTGCCTTATATGGTCTTCGTGGACAATATGGGGTAATTATGATTACCACCAAAAAAGGGAAAAGAGGACCTAAGACCGTGAATGTTGAAGTCAATTCAGCCACCTCTTTTGAGCAGGTAGGTAACTTCATGCCTTTGCAGAATACCTATGGTGTAGGAAATAACCAGACATTCTTGAAATTAGCTTCTGGCGAGTTTTATGTCAATGGTAATGATGAGTCTTGGGGTCCTAAAATGGATGGCACACCTGTCCGCATGTTTTATAGCTTCTATAAACAGGATGCAGATTATGGAAAAGCTACCCCTTTCTCACCTCAACCGAATAACATTAAAGATTTCTTCCAGACAGGGATGAATACGAATAATGGTGTAACCATCTCTGGAGGTTCGGAGAATTCTGCTGTTCGTTTCTCTTACAACAACACCTACATCAAAGGTACTTACCCAAATACCTTTTTGAAGCGGAATAACTTTGCACTAAACGGTTCATTGGATATCCTGGATAATTTAACCGCATCGGCTAATATTAATTACGCCAATAACAATGGTCAACGTCCGGTGATGGGATACCAAGGTTCCTTTACTGGTGCAACACAATGGTTTCAACGTAATATTGATATCAACCGTCTAAGAAACTACCAATATGCCGATGGTACCATCTTAAATTGGAATGTGAATCCTAACACCACCCAAGAGTTGATGTTGAATAATACGCCTTCAGATTGGAATAACCCATTCTTTGATGCATTTGAAAATGTCAATAAGGACAACCGTGACCGTGTTTTCGGAGATGTTGGATTGACTTATAAAGTACTTCCTTCCTTAAAACTTTCGGGTTTTATCCGTAAGGATATGTTCACACAAAATACCAATCGTCGATTGGCAGTTGGTGGACGTAATGAGTCTGGAGCTGGAACTTTCATGGGTAACTCGGGATATTCGGTTGGTAAATACCAAAATGATGAGACCAATTATGAATTCTTAGCTACTTATGATAAGGTATGGGATGATATTTCCTTAAATGCCAACCTGGGTGGAAATATTTACAACCGTAAATACGATTACCTTTCTCAAAGAACACAAGGTGGATTAAGTTCGCCGGCATTCTATAATATAGAGGCATCTATTGATAGACCTGTCAACTCTTCCTATCAGTTGAAAAAGCAGATTCGTTCCGTTTATGCGATGGCTTCCTTAGGCTATAAAGACACGTATTTCTTGGACGCATCCATCCGTCAGGATATTTCATCAACCTTGCCAAAGAATAATAATGCGTATTGGTACCCTTCGATTTCTGGATCTTTTGTGTTCAGTAATCTGTTAGGTCCATCTGCACTAAGCTTTGGTAAATTGAGAGCATCCTATGCGGTGGCAGGAGCAGACGTAGATCCATTTGACATCTTAATGAATTATAATGTAGGAAGCGTTTATGCGACAGATAATTTAACGGTAAATACCTTATCGATTCCGGATATCTTGAATAACCCATATTTAAGACCATCATTTGCGCACTCCTATGAGTTTGGTACGGATTTGAAATTCTTCAATAACCGTTTAGGAATTGATTTTACCTACTACAATCAACGTAATAAGGATCAGGTAATCAGTTTGTCTACTTCATCAGGAACTGGTTTCTCAAAAGCTACGGTAAATGCTGGGGATATTGAGAATAACGGTATTGAGCTTTCCTTAACCGCTACTCCAGTTAAGTCTGCGGATTTTGAATGGACAACCACCTTAAACGGTGCGCGCAACAACAGTAAGATTCACAAATTGATTGAAGGAATTGATTCGTACGAGTTGGATTACAATACCTATTCCAGCCAAACGGTTTATTTGTATGCGAATAAAAATCAGGCATTTGGTTCATTAGTAGGGCCAGGGTACAAGCGTGATGAAGCTACGGGTAAAATGTTATTGGATAATGCGAACTTACCGATTCAGGAGATGAACAAGAATTTTGGTTCGGTAATCCCTGATTTCACTGGTGGATTTATCAACAGCTTCCGTTACAAGAACTTGGATATTAATGCGATGATTGATTTCCAATCTGGAGGTCAATTTTTCAGTTGGTCTAAAATGTTAGCGGTGAAGTCTGGACAAGCAGAAGAGACTGCCGCAATCAATAGCAATGGTAAAAATGTTCGTGATCCATTGGCAGATGGTGGAGGTTATGAGATCAATGGTATTTCTCAAGCTACTGGCCAAGAGGTAACCGCATTTGTAGATGCACGTTCTTACTTCAGAAATAACATTGGAACACGTATTTATGAAGAGTGGTTATTCGATGCCTCTTATGTGAAATTGCGTGAAGTAAGCTTAGGATATACCTTTAATCAGAACCAATTGGGTACTTCGCCATTCAAATCTATCCGTGTTGCTCTAATTGCACGTAATCCATGGATGATTTGGCAAAAGGCTCCGAAAGGATTGGATCCATCGGAATTGTCAGCAGGTAGTGCGTCCATTAGCTGGATTGAGAAGGGTGAGCTACAGACAGTTCGTTCGTATGGATTTAATTTAAGTGTTAAATTTTAAGCCTCGGAAATCATGAAAAAGCAATTTTTAAAATATATATTATTAGCCCTAACACCCCTAGCGGTGGTTTCTTGTACCAAATTTGACGATTCTTATTACGAGAATCCAAATAAACCAAGTAAGGCTTCGGGAACACAGTTAATCGCGAATGCAGAGTTCTTTCTGCCGAGTTTAAGTTCCAGTGCTTATGGGGTGCATTATCCGCAATACTTGAGTTTAACAACCTATACGGATAATACGCGTTTTACAACACAGAACTTCGACTTTGAGACCTGGTATGTAGGTCCCTTAATGAACTTGGAAGAAGTGTTGACCAAGCAAGACGGATTAAGTGCAAACGAAGGGCCTATCGCCAATCAAGTAGCGGTTGCCAAGATTTTGAAAGCATTCTTTATGTGGAATGTGACAGATAGATGGGGAGATGTGCCGTATACAGATGCCTTCAAAGGAACGGATTTACCAAATCCGAAATATGATAAGCAAGCGGATATCTATAAAGCTTTATTCAAGTTGCTTGATGAAGCGAATGCTGAGATTGTCTTGACCAATGGAACCATTAAAAACGATATCGTTTTCAAAGGTGATATGGCTAAATGGAAGAAATTAGGAAACAGTATCCACATGCTGATGGCATTGCGCTTGTCTAAAGTCGATGCGAACCTGGGGAAGGCGGAGTTTACCAAAGCTTTGGCGAATGGTGAAATGACCGCGAATACAGATAACCTAGCTTATCCACATTTGGCACAAGCAGCGCATCAAAACTTCTGGTATAATTCCTTCACGGCATTAGGTCGTAAATGGTATGCTCTATCGGAGGCATTGGTGAATTTAATGTTGCCAAATGATGATCCACGTTTAGCGGTTTATGGCGATAAAAATGCTGCAGGAGACTACGCAGGTCTTACCTTTGGTAAGGCTGTTCCAAATCCGGATGTTGATATTCCTAAGGTTTCCTTATTAGGAGCGAATATTAGAAAGCAAGATTCGCCGGTACCTTTAGTGACTTATGCACAGCTTTTATTTGCAAAAGCAGAAGCTGCTAAATTAGGATGGATAGCCGGCGGAGATGCGCAAGCGAAAACTTTCTACGATGAGGGTATTAAGCAGTCCATTAAACAATGGACAGGATCTGATGCTACAGCAGCTGCCTACCTACTAAATGCCAATGTTGTATACAATCCGGCTAAGGGTTTTGAGCAAATTGCTACCCAGCGTTATATTCATGTTTTCCCTTACGGCTATGAGGGTTGGGCAGAATGGCGTAGAACGGGCTATCCGGCACTATCGGTTGCTGCCGATATCAATGGTGGTAAATTACCAAGACGTGATGGTTATCCAACTAGTGAAGCTGCAAACAACAAAGCAAATTATGAAGCTGCGGTTGCAGGATTTCCGTATGGTGGAGCCGATGACTTGAATAGTCGAGTATGGTGGGATAAACCTTAAACCCCATACAAGCATATAAAAAAGCAGCTATCCTGTATTCGGGATAGCTGCTTTTTTTATGGAGTATTGTTTCGAATTATTCGTCTTCAGGGTCTTTTGCTCCGCCAAATAGATCCAATTGGATATCATCTGGATTGGTGATTTCAAAAGAGATGTCTTCTGAAGATGCTGCCGGTTTTTCCGCCTTCAGCGTAGTTTTAGCGGCACTTTCTGTGCTTGCTTTTTCCTCTACAGCAGTTTCAGGGCTTTCTACTTCCGTAACTGGTTTGCTTTCTTCCACGGTTTGAGAGAGATCTTTCTCCTCGCTCAGAAGCTTGATTTTCTTAACGGTGTGGAAAGATAATCGGTTGCCTTGAGCCTTCATACCTTTGACATCTACAATCTCTGTAAGCTGCTGTTCCAAGCTTTCTGGGGTTTGCGACTTGCCTTTTAGAAGATCCAGTTGAACGACTGGTTCATCGTTATTGGTCAAGAAGATTAATTTGCTTTCCTCCGCAATAAAGCGACCTCGTTTGCCTACTTGAGTGTCATCGAAGTTGAATCTTTTCACATAATAGGTGCCAGTCTTGGTATCTTGGTGGATTGCTGTATAGACTTGCTCTGGAATGAACTTCTCTAAGCGAACCATCTTCTCGTCAAAGTGGTTGTTTAAATCAAAATTGCACAGTTCATAGGATCCATCAGCAAGTGTCATTAGGATCTTATCGTCTCCATCAAATTCACCTAAGAATTTACCGCGATCATCGGCGTTAAGACGTTTTAAGATATCGTCATACCAAATCTTACGACCTGCCAAGGTGGAAATACCCGCACTCTTGAAAGCGATTTTCTTCACTGGGTATTTGCTTACAATATTACCCTGTGATGCACGACCTTTGATGGCTACTTCGGCAAAGTCTAAATCAAAGGTAAGCTTACGCAGTTTGGTATGGGGTTTCAACTGCACATTGACAATTTCTGCCTCACCATTAGAATTAGCTGTAAAGTATAAGATTTTGGTTCCCTTACTTCCTTTACCAATATCGTAATCTTTATCTCTGGTAACACCTGTTACAGCAAAGCGCTTGATGTAGGAAGTACCGGTAGCACCATCCTTGTAGATGGCGTTATAGATGGTTCTTTCATCGCCTTTTTTGAATACCGCAACATGGATAATATCCTTGCCGACAAATACCTTGTCTTGGATTTTTACCACATTGTATTTACCGTCGCTGCGGAAAACAATGATATCATCAATATCAGAACAGTCGCCAACCAACTCGTCTTTCTTCATGTTGGTACCGATAAAGCCTTCCTCACGGTTCACGTAGAGTTTTGCATTGGCTAAGGCTACTTGGGTAGCTTCAACCTTATCGAAGATGCGTAATTCGGTTTTACGCTCGCGACCTTTGCTGTATTTGGAGCGGATGTGCTCAAACCATTTGATCGCATATTCCGTTAGATTACGAAGGTTCTTCTTGACTTCCTTGATTTCTTCCTCTAGCGCACGCATCTGTTCATCTGCTTTCTTCACGTCAAAACGGGTGATGCTACTCATTGGTTTATCAATAAGTCGTTTGTAGTCTTCAGGCGTAATAGCGCGGTAGAATTGATCGAAGAATGGCTCGAATAATTTATCCAATACCACAACTACCGTATCAAAATCACCGGAATTCTCGTAGTCCTTATGCTTATACATCCCTTCTTGGATGAAGATTTTCAATAAGGTACTGAAGAATATTTTTTCTTGAAGCTCATTCAGGCGGATTTCCAACTCCAGTTTAAGAAGACTTTTGGTCTGCTTGGTGTTTTCGATTAAGACATCATTGACACTCATGAAGAGAGGTTTGTTGTTCTTAATCACACAGGTGTTTGGGGAGATGGACGTTTCACATCCGGTGAATGCATATAGGGCATCGATGGTCACATCTGGAGAGATTCCCGGAGCTAAGTGCACGAGGATTTCTACAAATTCTGCCGTGTTATCTTCAATTTTCTTGATTTTAATCTTTCCCTTTTCATTCGCAGTAACGATAGAGTCGATTAAGCTGCCTGTAGTTGTTCCAAAAGGGATTTCCGTAATGGCGAGTGTCTTCTTGTCGCGTTCTTCAATTTTAGCACGAACGCGTATTTTACCTCCGCGCATTCCTTCGTTATATGCAGACACATCGGCCATTCCTCCGGTAGGGAAGTCAGGATAGATGCTTGGGCGTTCGCCTTGAAGGACTTGTATGGAACCATCGATTAGCTCGATAAAGTTATGCGGCATAATCTTGGTTGCCAATCCGACAGCAATACCTTCAGCCCCCTGTGCTAGCAATAAAGGGAATTTTACTGGAAGGGTGATGGGCTCTTTATTACGGCCATCGTAACTCAATTGCCATTCGGTAGTATCGGGGTTGAAAACGACCTCATTGGCAAATTTGGACAATCTACCCTCGATATAACGGGCTGCCGCTGCGGAGTCTCCCGTAATAGGGTCTCCCCAGTTTCCTTGACAGTCAATTAGGAGGTCCTTCTGTCCTAGCTGTACCATGGCGTCTCCAATGGAAGCATCCCCATGGGGGTGATACTTCATGGTGTTTCCAATGACGTTGGCTGCTTTATTGAATCGGCCGTCGTCCATTTCCTTCAAGGAATGCAATATCCGGCGCTGTACGGGCTTGAAGCCATCATTGATATGTGGAACAGCACGATCCAAGATCACGTAAGACGCGTAATCTAAAAACCAATTCTCATATAACCCGGAAAGGGGAATGGTATTGCTTTGCTGATCTTGGGATGGTAATTGTTCGTTGTTATCGTCGATGTTGTTGATGTCGTCGCTCATGTACTATTTCATCTATTTTTGTTGGCCTGGCAGGTTGTTAAACTGCAAACCTTGTAAAAATACAAAATTCCTTTAACTCTTGGAGAGTTGTCCTAGCCATGTGGAGACTTACTTCTTATATTTTTATTCTATAGGAATTATTGCATGGAATTTATGTTTTGATTCTCAGTAAATAGTGCATGAATTTCTTCTCCTATCAATCCATTATGGTTCTTTCATCAGCCAAAGAATATTTATTCACACCTGTATTATTTACTAATATTTTTAGTATTTTTGAGTGAATAATAATCGGTTTTTCTATGGAATTATTTGATAATAAGCGTTTTGTTGCTCATTTGGATTTGGATACTTTTTTTGTAAGTGTCGAGCGTTTGAAGAACAGCCAATTTATTGGGAAGCCTTTAATTGTCGGTGGGTTGAGCGATCGGGCGGTAGTGGCAGCTTGCAGTTATGAGACGCGTAAGTTTGGGGTGCATTCGGCTATGCCGATGAAATTGGCCTTGCGCCTATGTCCACATGCTATTGTGCTGCGTGGTGATATGGACAGCTACAGTTATTATTCGCGGGTGGTGACCGATGTGGTGCGAGATACTGTGCCAGTGATGGAGAAGGCGAGTGTGGATGAGTTCTATGTGGATTTGACAGGTGTCGATCGTTTCTTTGGTTGCAGTCAGTTTATGTCCGAGCTAAAAGAAAAGATTAAGAAGGAGAGTGGTCTGCCCATTAGTTATGCTTTAGCTTCCAATAAACTGGTGAGTAAGGTGGCGACAGATGATGCGAAACCCGATGGTAAAAAGGAGATTCTACATGGTTTGGAGAAAGATTACTTAGCTCCCTTAAAGATTGAGCGTATGCCCGGAATTGGGCAAAAAACGGGAACTCTCTTGCAGCAGATGGGCGTGCGAACGATTAAGATATTAAGTGAGATTCCTGTCCCTATGATGCAGAATCTCTTAGGGAAGAATGGTATTGATCTTTCCAGGAAAGCCAATGGTATTGACCCTTCGCCTATTGTGCCCTATTCGGAGCAGAAGAGTATCGGTACGGAAGAGACTTTTCAGCAGGACACGATTGATATGGTGTTTCTGAACAGCGAATTGATCCGTATGACGGAGCGTTTGACCTTTCAATTACGTAAGCAGGAGCGCTTGACCGGCTGTGTGACTGTGAAACTACGCTATGCTAATTTTGATACGGTGAGTAAGCAGATGGTTATTCCCTATACGGCTTCTGATGCGGTATTGCTGAAGAAGGCCAAGGAGTTGTTCACTAAGCTCTATGACCGACGTATGTTAGTACGCCTGATCGGCGTGCGGTTTAGTCACCTGGTTCAAGGATCACAGCAGATTAATCTCTTTGAAGATACCGAAGAGGCTGTACGACTTTATCAGGCTATGGACGCCATGCGTGCGCGATTTGGCGATGAAGCTATTAAACGTGCCATATCTGCACCGGTGATTGATCCTAAAAAGCGGAGTCCTTACCGCGTGTAAGCTCGGCTAATAATGCATCCGAAGAGGCCGTATGTGGACCCTCATCCTGTACTAAGGAATGAAATACCTCAAAATATGCCGTGGACATCTTTTCCCAACTGTAGAGCTTCTTGGAGGCCTCTTGAAATTTCTTAGCCATGATTTGATACGGCAATTCTTTCTGCAATACATCCGTAAGTTGTTGTTTCCAGAATGAAACATCTTTTGATGGTAATAATAGGCCATTCTGTTGATGGCGGATGGCATCCGTTATCCCTTCAATCCCCGAAGCTAAAACTAAACTACCCAAAAGGGAGGCTTCTAAACAAACTAAACCAAATCCTTCCATATCTCCAGGTACCTCAATATTGGGCATTAGGAAAGCCGAAGAGTTTGCCAAGAGTAGCTTAAGATCAGAAAAAGGAACTTTTCCTAGATGCTGCACCTTATTAGCGATATCTGGACGTTTTAATAATTTCCGAATAGCCGCTTCATCACTTGGGTAACCAAGAAAAAGATTCAGTAGATGCCGAAATTTCTTAGGTAATAAGCTCATGCAACGTTCAGCAAAACTGGCCTTTGGGTTAAAAGGACCAATCATATATAGCTTAAAATCATTGGGCATAAGTGGTACGACTTCCTGAAGTAACCAAGAAAAACCTTTGCGCTTTACAGGGCGACCTAAGGTCAACATATAAGGCTGATCGGGTGATATTTCCGGATAGCGTTTGTGTAATTCTTCCCGATTAGGAAGAGCAGACTGTGCTAAATCTAAATCTACTCCGTTTTGAATTACGCGAATTAAATCCGGATAAATCCCGCGATCAATGGCAGCCTTGGCTGTGGCATGACTCACGGTAATAATCTTATCGTAAAATTGATTAAAACGAGGCAAGATTTTCTTTTGAAAGTATGCCCAAGGAAAGACCACATCCAAGCCATGTAGCGTAACTACCTTACGATAGTTCGAATAACCTTTGTGAAATAAAGCCAAGGAAGCAATGAGTCCATCATTGAAATGAATCAACTTGATATTGGGGTTCTCTTTTAAAATCTTTAAAATCCTATGGTTTAAGTGAAAGAAAAAGGACAAGATAGAGCCTGATCCTTTACGGTAGACCAATTTATGAACCTTGGTAAAATGACTGACGCCATGTATTAATTCATAACTCTGTTTTTCCATTCCACCAGTAGCCGGTGGATACTTATGACTTACGAATAAGACTTCCCATTTCGTGGCTTGAGACATAATCAGATTTTTTAATGAATAGATAGAGTATAAATCCTATGGCAATCCAACAGAGCTGACGTGCTCTGCGGAGTATGGATACAGTGATCCATAAGGAAGCTGTGGAGATTCCTATGGCAGCAAGCATCATCTTGTTTCCCAATTCCTCAACCCCCAATTGTCCCGGAATAAAGGCTCCTAAGCTCTTGAATACAATGACGCTCATGTCCAATAGTAAACCGTGCATCGGACGGACATCATAGCCTAGGAAGCGTAATATCAAATAGAATTCCAAGCTTCCTACCACCCAATGTAAGGCAGCTAAAAGATAAGAATACCAAAACATACGTGGGTGATTCTGGTAAAATGTCCTGATATCCCACAGTAAATCTTGGATACGTAAGGAAAGGCGTCTCCAAAAAGACTGTCCTTCAGTTGGCTTAGCAGGCTTCGCCTGCTTTGTTTTACGGCCTAACCAAAAGAATAAGGTGCTTTTTGCTAAAGCAAGTACCGCGACGAGTCCATAAAACAAGGTGCCAAATTTATCGATGATAAATTGCCCTGATGGACTTGACAATAACCAGATACAAGCAATTAGAAATAATAGGATTTGTGATAATACAGCTGTTATCCGCGATGTGACAACCGAATTGGCGGCATTGCTTGTGCCAATACCATAGGGTTTCAGGAGCTCCACTTTTAACATATCGCCACCAACAATGCTCGTTGGGTTGTATTGCCCTACGGTTTCTCCGACTTGTCGGAGCGAGAATAATCGGAATACCGATATTTTATCTCGATCAGAACCCAAGCATACATGCCAAGACCATGTCCCGATGAGATAAGCCAAATAGGTTATTCCCATCAAATAAAGAAAGCGGTAGCCGATGTTATGAAGCTCTTTCCATACGGCCTGGAAATCCGTATTCCAGAGGAATATCCCGATAAAGATCAGTATACTGAGGAATAGTAGTGTTTTAATTTGCTTTTTTTGGATTCTCATTGTGCTACCAAAGCGAGATCATAGATTGGTTCTTCTGCCAGTTCATAAACATCCTCAAAATAAGTATCCGCAAGGGCTGACCAATCCAGTTGTTTGATGTAATCCATTCCTGCAGCACGGATCTGCTCGTGTAGCTTGTCATCAGATAGTATCTTATGAAGAAAATACACGTATTCTTTGGCATTATTAGGCATACATTTGAATCCGGTATGTCCATGTTCCACTAAGCTTGCACTGCCACCACCATTGGCAATAACACATGGAAGCCCAGATGCCATAGCTTCAATAACCACATTGCCATAAGTCTCTGAGGTTGATGTGAACACAAATGCGTCCGCGGATGCATATAGTCGAGATAGCTCTGTATGATCTAGTTTGCCAAGAAAAATAGCTTTTGGCATAAGTTGCATCGCTTCTTCTTTGGCCGTTCCATCCCCGGCAACAATAAGGTTGTATTCCAACCCTTCAGCTTCCAATTGCTTATAGATCTCAATTAATGTCTGTATATTTTTCTCCCAAACCAACCTACTCGCAAATAGAATATTTTTGCGTTTATTTCCACTGATAGCTTGTATATAAGTTTCACATCGTTTTCTAGGGTTGAATAACTTAACATCAATTCCTCGTTGCCAAAGGGTTAATCGCTCGGACTGTATTCCGATATCTTCCAGTTCCTTGATGATATTATTGGCAGGTACATAGACCTTTTGGCAATTGTTATAGAACTTAAGCATAGCCTTGCGCATCCAATTCTCGGCAGGTTTAATCAAAGAAGTGAAATTGCGGAAGTAATACGCGATATAGGAGATGAAGTGTGTGTGGTAAATACTAATGACAGGGATGCCCTTGCGCTTTGCATATTTAAGAGCATAGAATCCCAATAGGGAAGGTGTGGCAATATGGATCACATCGGGTTGAAATTCCTGTAGAATCTCTTCCAGTTTTCCTTTAGCCAATTGAGGGACCGCAAAACTGTAATCGTCATTTATTGGGATCTTAAATGTTGGAACTTGATAAGATTGGCATCCCGCAATTTGACTTGGTCCTTTCCCGTAGATAAATAAATAAGAAAAAGAATTGGGATCTATACGATTGATTATCTGATACATCGTACGCGATGCACCATCGAAATCCTCAAAAAGAATTTCTGAAAAAAAAGCAACTTTCTTCATGGAGAAATAAAATTGTCTGTATCGATAAAAGTATCATCCATATGTTTACTTAATAAAAAGGGCGTGTTAATTAATTATGAAGATTTAGCCTTGTTTTTGCCTTTCTTAAAGATTAGTAAATACTTAGAAAACAATCATTTAATGAATTCTAAAAATTGAGGTTACATTGCTTATTTAGTTTTGTAATAGATCAGTATTTCATTGGATGCTAATACAATTACCTTATCCATCGAGACCTAAATCCAAACACATCGGTTTGGTTGGTCTTTTAGCCCTTTTTGTTTTATTAGGTTTTATGCTCAGCTTCAGTCGGGTGGAGGATTCGAATGGGAAGTCCAGTTTGCTTAGTCCAGTTATGGAGGAAGCCCAAAAAGGCGAACTTTCTCTTTTGACCTATAATGTCGCAGGCTTACCTCAATTGATTTCCAGTGCAGAAACTCCGCGAGCTTCTAGTATACGAGAGATTGGCCGACAGTTGAACCGATTTGATTTGGTCAATGTACAAGAGGATTTTAATTATAACCGACAATTGTATGCTGACAATGCTCATCCCTATCGTACAGAGACCATGGGAGGTGTTCCTTTTGGAGACGGCTTGAGTACCCTTTCAAAATATCCTATTTTAGAAACCGAACGTATTGCTTGGGAAGATTGCAGTGGAGCAGATTGTTTTACACCCAAAGGATTCAGCTATCAGCGTGTACAGCTGGCAAAGGATGTATTTATAGATGTGTATAATGTGCATGCCACGGCACAGGACAATGCTGAAGCGGTAGCTGCCAGAAGAAAGAATATCTTACAATTGACTAAATATATTCAGAAGAAGTCTGCTTCGCAGGCAATCTTGGTAATGGGTGATTTCAATGCACATTATGCTTTTTCCGAAGATAAGCTTCATGATTTTCAAGAGCAATTGGGCTTATCGGATAGCTGGGTGCTATTGCAAAATAAGGGACTTTTACCAAAGCATATTAAGGATTTTAAAGCCTTACATGCTTTAGAGGTTACCGAGCATTGTGAAAGCATTGATAAAATCTTTTTCCGAAATAGCAGTCGTCTGCAATTTCAGCCAAGTGAGTATAAGATTGAACGCGATCTGTTTTCTACTCCTGAGGGGACACCTCTATCTGATCATTGTGCGGTGTCCATGAAAATGGCTTGGGAACTGCAGTAGCAAATTGGGATTGGGTGTTAGGTTATAGCGTATAACCTAACTTCCGCATGCTTAAGACTTCTACACTATAGATTTCGAATTCTTCCATTACCCGTCCATGTAGCTCATAAAAACCACTACCTAGGAATGGATATTGCCGTAATACCGGCGGGAAATGCACGGTATCCAACCAATTGCCATCCACATCCAAGAATGTTCCAAAGCACATACGATCTCCGTTGATGGTTCGGGTTTCCTTGATAGTCACCAGGCGACCAATAATCTTAATCTGTTGCCCCAAGTAATTGGGTAGTTTATCAGCGCGGATAGTACCTTGTAATTGTCGGTTGTCCAGTAATTCAAAGAAATCCCCAACAACAAAGCCCAGCAGGTCCAATTCATCTTTCAGATCTTCCATTCGGTCCAGCTCAAAGGCTGGTAAGCTGAATTGTACCTCCTCTGTTTCAAAAAGATTGACCGTAACAGCTTTCTCTACTCGTTTATTGCGGAAGTTCGCCTCCCAGAGCAAGGTTTTCTTATCCAATCCGGTAAAGCGTAAAGCCCCAATACGAATCAGGATGTTGAGCTGCTCAGGAGCAGGTTGCAGACGTTGTAGTACATCATGAAGACTGAGGTATGGACCATTCCGCAGGCGCTCTTCCACAATCTGTAATCCAAATTCCTGTTCCAATCCCTGTAAGTGGATAAATCCCACATAGACCTGTTTGCCCTGTATATTGCTGAGGTAATCGCTGTGATTGAGGCAGGGGAGTTCGACAATTCCTCCATTCCGACGTAGCTCATGGAAATAAAATTCGGTGCGGTAAAAACCTCCGAAATTATTAATCACCGCCACATAAAACTCCCGCGGATAGTAGGTCTTCAGAAATAAGCTTTGATAACTTTCCACGGCAAAAGAAGCCGAGTGTCCTTTAGCAAAGGAATAGCCACCGAAGCTTTCCATCTGTCGCCACACTTCGGCGCTGACAGCGGGATCATGCCCCAATTCCTTACAATTAGCAAAGAACTTCTTTCGCATCAACTCGAACTTATTCTCCGAACGATACTTGCCACTCATGGCTCGGCGTAAAATATCAGCTTCCTCTAAAGAGATGCCTCCGAAATGGTGAGCCACTTTAATAACATCCTCCTGATACACCATCACACCGTAGGTTTCGGCTAGTAATTCCTGCATCTTGGGATGTAAGTATTCGATTTTATCCTTATCATGATACCGCTCGATATACTGTTTCATCATTCCCGATTGAGCGACCCCAGGGCGAATAATCGAACTTGCAGCAACTAAGGTCAAGTAATCCGAGCACTTTAGCTTGCCCAGTAATTGCCGCATGGCCGGACTTTCTATATAAAAACAACCAATTGTATCCGCCTTCTGTATCATATCTGCCAAGTTGGGATCATTAAAGAAACGCTCGACGTTATGGATATCGATATGCTTGCCCTGGTTCTGCTGCACCAATTCCAAAGCATCCTTAATGTGGCCTAATCCGCGTTGGCTCAGAATATCAAACTTAAATAAACCCACACGATCAGCCTCGAACATATCCATATGCAGGGTCAAAAAGCCCTTGGGTGGCATCTCCAATACGGCATACTGCGCTAGGGGCTTTTCACTGATCAACACCCCTCCGGCATGTACACTGATGTTGGTCGGGAAGTTGACCAGCAAGGCTCCATACTTCTGTATCCAACGTTGAATCTTATCCTCAGGACTCCATTCGCGTTTATGCGCAAGCTCATCGATCTCCTCTTTTGGTAATCCGAAGACCTTACCAAGCTCCCTTACAATAGCCCTTCGCTGAAAAGTGTTGTACATGCCCAGTAAGGAAACATGCTGTCGCCCATAGCGCATGAATAAATACTCAAATATGGCATCTCGATCCTTCCAACTGAAGTCAATATCAAAGTCGGGTGGAGAGCTACGATTTGGATTCAAAAAGCGCTCGAAATATAAGTCTAATTTAATGGGATCCACATCCGTAATCCGTAGGCAATAAGCAACCACCGAATTGGCTCCACTACCACGACCCACATGATAAAACTTCTGCTCATTGGCATAGCGCAGCATATCCCAAACAATCAGGAAATAAGAACAGAACCTCGATTTATAGATAATGGCCAATTCTTTTTCTACGCGTTCTAAAGCTGCCTTATTGTTGGCACCATAGCGTATTTTACAACCCTCGATTGCCAACTTCCTTAGCAGTTCCTGATCGCCTTCTTCTGAAGCCGTAAAGTGCTTTTTATTCTTATCCACATGAAATTCCATGCTGATTGAACAACTCTTGATAAGCTGCATAGTCTTGCTGATCACCGTAGGGAAGCGCGCAAAGGCAGCCACTAATTCCTCCTCCTCGATGAGCATCTCGTTCGGGCCTGCAATATCTTCGGGGCTAAGTTTTGATAGGAGGGTATTCTTAGCAATAGCACGCAGAATGCGGTGTACATGATAGTGCGTCTTATCCTGATAAGTCACAGGATGCAAGACCACCCAACAATCTCGATCGATGGCCTCTTGCCAACTCAGTTTACTGAGGTCATCCATGGACAGTCCAACGACCTCTTGAGGCTGAAGCTCTTCCAATGGCGGATGTCCTCCAAAACGATAGATAACCCATACATCTTCGATGTTGAAGTTAGGACGTGCAGGGAAATCTAACTTACGACGCTTATGAAAGGATAAAAAATTATGAATAGCCAGGATACCGTCGTTATTCTTGGCGATTAGTATATAACAAAATGTATTTTCATTGCGGACTTCCGTTCCTAATAATGGCTTTATTCCTGCCTCCTGACACTTCAATACAAAATCCCAACAATCGGCCGTACTGTTGATATTCGTCAAAGCCATGGATGTAATACCCATACGCTGTGCCCGCTCTATCAAATCCTTCGGCGCAAAAGTCCCATAATGGAAACTAAACCATGTTTTACAATTCAAATACATCATACAAGATTACGAAATCTAATACTTAAATACTAAAAATATTAGCAATATAAAATATATGTAGCTGTTAGTTAGCAGAATAAATAATTCAAAATTTATAGCTTGTGTATTTTTCGTAAAGGTCTTAATGACCAAGGGCTGAACTAAAGTCCAGCCCGATTGAAGGTGCAAAAAAGGAAAAAGTTTTATTCAGCGATGCTAAATTATACCGAAGGAACCTCAGCACCTGTCCATTCCCAATCTAATGTCAGGGATACGGCAAGGTGATCGGATAATGCTTGTCCTGTTGTATTCGTGAAATGTTCTATTTCCACCTCATAAGCCGAGGGGGTGAAGCGCAATTGTTTATTCCCACGGAAAAAGATTTTATCCAAACTTTCAGTTTCATTAGTGAGGCTCAGCATGTGCAAGGCAACAAACTTGGGCTTAATCTCTGGGAATACACCCTTTTGCAGAAACTGTACCCATCCATCAGAAAGACCGGTTGTCAATAGGAACTCGTGCAGATTATCCCGTTTATACGCATAATGCGCATTGAAGTCACCCATGACGATAATAGGTCGGTCTGCAGAATTCTCCAAGATATAATTAGCCAATTGACGTAGATTTTCCCGTCTTGCGCGTGCTGCACGGGCGACATCACTGGAATTGGCATGCACATTATAGATATCGATGATGACATGCTGATCAACTTGAATCTGTGCATACGTGAAGCCCTTTACTGTCCAACAATCAGGACCACTGCAATGGCGCCAAGGAATACGGCGATAGGAGACAATAGGATAATTAGACAGGGTATTTAAGCCATCTCCAATCGGAATCTTACCTTTATGATCGGTGCGATAGGGATGCTTGTTCAATGAGTAGAAGGCCGTATTGTAATTGAAGTCTTCTTGGACATTCACAATGTCATAACCTAAGACCTTTTCCCCAATCTCGGCAATACTTATCCGCCGAGGTAGCTTGGCTGCCGATATGCCCTGGGGTAGGCCAGCGATATTATAGGTTAATAATTTCAAGGATCCTCGACTATCATGTTCTTCGGGAACATCCTTGGGAAATAATTCTACTAAAATTAACTTACGTCTCAGTTTTTTGAAGATCAATAGGACCACTATGATCACAACTACAAGAATATAAACTACAACCATTAATAAACTATTATGCCAATAAAGATAAATCGTAATGATTACCTTAATCTTTATTCTATGTTAAGTTATCCTTATTTCCACCGTTGATTTTCTAAAATCTTTAATGAATAACATGAAATGGTAAGTATCTGTTTAGACTTGCCATAAAAAAAGACCTAATCCGAAGATTAAGTCTTGTTATTTTATTTTTTATCGGAGTCTTTTCCATTTTCATCTTCTGAATCTTTCAAGTTCTCATAGGGGTTCTCTTCTGATTCATTGACTTCTTTATAGGTGACCTCGGTCTTGGGTTCTTCATCGGGCTTGTCCATTGTTACATGCACATCCATCTCAATCTTCTTTTTATTCTTCGGTAGTCGGACGATTCCCCATTTCATGAGCAGTTCCTGTGTCGCATTGCGTTTTAGGTGCTCTTTTTCAGGTTCGCCAATTAAGAACCCGAATGCTTCCATACCCGGAGAGGCATCAAAGATAACTTTCAAGGTAGCAATCATTGGTAAGGCAAGGATTAAACCGGCTAATCCGAAGAGCATACCACCTATTAAGATACCGATGATCGCCATCAATGGGTTGATGCTCACTTTACTTCCCACGATATTAGGGGTAATGATATTTCCTTCGAGGAATTGTACGACCTGAAACCAAGCCACCACTCCCAGGGCATACCAGGCACTATCCTTGGTTGCCAAGGCAAATAATGCCGGTAGAATAGATCCAATGGCAATACCGATGTAAGGCAGTAACATAAGTAATGACGCCAAGGAACCAAAAAACCAAGCATAATCAATGCCCATCGCCATCAAACCTACCGTATTCAATACCGCTACAATACCCATTACGGTAATCAAACCAACCAGATAACTCTGTACCACTTCATAAATCTTAT
The DNA here is from genome assembly GCF_039536825.1 of Sphingobacterium kyonggiense. Lineage (NCBI taxonomy): Bacteria > Pseudomonadati > Bacteroidota > Sphingobacteriia > Sphingobacteriales > Sphingobacteriaceae > Sphingobacterium > Sphingobacterium kyonggiense. The sequence goes on along the minus strand of NZ_BAAAZI010000015.1, from coordinate 249,021 downwards.
TCAAAACTTCATTTACCTTGTGCTGAGCGGAAGATTTAAAAGCCTTAAAGAAGAATTCCCGAAAGAAGTCACGGTAATACAACAAGAAAAAGCTAAATAGGGGAACTAAGATCGCGCTGGCTAGCATATTCCCGATTGACCCAAAGGTCGATCCTAACATACCTCCTGCATTCTCCAAGGATTTGTTTCCTTGCTCCCTTAACTTGTCCATAACCTCTGTTTTCTCAATGCCGAATTGGTCTTGCAACCATTTCTGCCCACGCTCCAATACAGATAATACTTTGTCGGTAATTGCCGTGGCATCTTTTCCGATAATGATACTCTCGTGAACAATAAACCAAATTAACCCTGATATTACTGCAATTGCAACAATAACCGCCAGAATCGAAGAGAATGCCCTGCCTAAATGTAGTCGTTCAAAGAATCGTGCTAATGGAAAAAGTGAAATAGAGATCAGGATGGAAAAAAGTAGGGGTAACAATACGCCTTGGCTCACAATCATAAATGCTATGATGAGTGCCATAGCGAGTAGGGTTGCCGCTAGCTCCATCGAGTAGGGTCTTTTGGTTTGCTTATTTTCCATATGGTCTTAAAACGTGTTTGATATTTTTTTGTTTTTCCGCTCCCAGAAAATTACATATAAAAATGCTAAAAATATGATGACTGCATTTCCATACATGATTCCAGGTATTCTGCTGATGTGATCGTGATAAATGTAGCCTGCAAATACTGCGCCAGCGCCTATCCCTGCTTCTAAGGCAATATACATGGTCGCCATCGCCTTTCCACGGTATTGTGGTAATGAAAGATCAATCGTCCAGGCGTTCACAGCAGGTGAGAAAATACCCGTTCCTATCCCATAGATACAGGCACCAACCACAAGGTGGAAAATACTGTCGCTATAACCGATGTAAAGGGCAGATAAGGTGACCACCAATAAGCCAACCTTCATCACAGAGATCCGACCATAGCGGTCAGCAACTTTACCAGACACCATCCTTATGCCAATGGAGGCTAAGGTATAGGCGGTAAAGAAAAGACCTTTGTTTTGTATGCCCAAATGCTCACTCCAGTCCGGAATCAAGGTCAAAATCACGCCATAAGCTGTATAAGAGAATAATGTTACTATAGCCGCAGGAATCACACGTACCTCAATGATATCTCGGCGGGAAATACGAAGCATGCGGTAGTGAAAACGTTCTTTGTTTGCCAAGGTTTCTTTCATATTCATCACGATGATGATGGATAGAAATGCAAAGGCAGAGGAGCTGTAAAACATGGTTTGCAAACCAAATAGCATGGCGATATAACTTCCTACAGCGGGACCTAATGCACCACCGATACTAAAGCATAAGCCATGCATCCCCAGTGCTTCTCCCCATCGGTTGGAAGGGATAATATCAGCAATATAAGCGGATGTGGCAGTAGGTTTAAAACCGGTAGAAAAACCGTGCACCAGTCGGAGCATAAAGAAGCCAGCTACGGTAGTCAGGATAGGGTAGAGGAATCCACAGAGTACACATACAGTAGAGCCTATGGCCATCACGGGTACACGACCCCATTTATCCGTTAGCCGACCACTAAAGGGTCTGGATATGCCGGCAGTAAGTGTGAATAAACCAATGATTAATCCTTTATGCTCAGCACCGCCCAAAGAACTCAGGTAATTGGGCAATTCTGGGATAATCATGTTAAAGCTTGCCGAGAAGAGTAATGAACTCAAGCATAGCAAGCCAAATTGTAAGGTATATAGCGGTCTCTGATCTTCTATGGTACTTCCCTGTTTCGTATTATCCATTTTCACGTGTCAATTTTTGTCGGCATATTTCCGAACAAAAGATGGTTGTCGCCACTGCTACATTTAAGGATTCAGCATGTCCAATCCGCGGAATGGTCACTCTTTTCTGAATCTTTGAAATTATCTCCTCGGAAATTCCATTTCCTTCATTTCCCATGATAATCAATCCTGCATCAGCAAAATCCGTTTCATAAATGGAGTCTCCATCCAATAGGGCACCAAAACTTGGTAGGTCACATTGATTGAAAAACTGAAGGAGATCCACATAATGGATTTTTATTCGCGAAAGGGAACCCATGGTTGCCTGTACCACTTTTGGATTGTAAGCATCAACGGTACCTATGGAACAAATGATATTTTCCATACCAAACCATTCCGCTGTACGGATAATGGTACCTAAATTCCCTGGATCCTGCACATCATCCAGCACTAAGCTATGCGTGTTTTGTAGGTCGGCGAGGTTTAAATCGTCCGATTTTGGAAGCTCTACCAGCGCTAATGCCCCTTGAGGGTTCTTTAAGCTGCTGATCTTTCCAAATTCTTGAACTGTTACTTCTTCGAGTTTTATATTTTGAGGTATTTTCCCCACTTTTGCAACGGCATCTGCTGTAGCCCAGATCTTTTGTGTCTTGTAAGAGGAGTTGATAAATTCTTTAACAGATTTGATCCCTTCTACCACAAATAATTGATGCTGGGAGCGAAATTTTTTATGCTGCAATGACGTAATTAAACTGATTTGTGCTTTTGACAACATAGGGCGAATGACTAAAGAAAGAAGTTTACTATTTTTTGCAAGTATAACGTTTTTGTTGCTATTTTTTGCAGCATGTAGGTCTGCAAAATACCTCGAAGATGATCAGGTATTGGTGACCGATATCGATATTAATGGGCTCAGTCCACAATTAAAAGAGAGTGCCGGCACTTATGTAGCCAATGAAATTCGCCCAAATTCTCCCCTTTATTTGAGTATTTATAACATCTTTAATACCCGTAATGGCCGATATAAAACCGATGGGATTAAAAATGTTGGTGAAGCCCCACATGTTTTAGACTCTGCATTAGTCGAACTTTCTTCCAATCAAATTCAACGATTCCTCCAAACGAAAGGATATTTTAATGCACTGGTAAAACCTCAGGTTGAAATTAAGAACAAAAAAGCTAGAATTGCTTTTCAGGCAAACCCAGGAGCACCATACCTCGTGAAAGAGATTAATAGAACGGTAGCCGATCCTAATGTAGATAGTATTTACCAAAAAGATGTTATTCCACATAGCACCTTGAAAAGTGGTAAGCAATACGATGCTGCCGATTTATTCTTTGAACGTGAGCAATTGTATAACCGTATGCGCGAACAAGGTTATTACGATTACCTGCGTCAATACATGCGTGTTGCGGTGGATACCATTGGGTTAAACTACCAGACCAATTTGGGTATTCAGGTATCCAATCCGGACAGTTCCGCTAGGCATCAAGTCTATACCATCGATAGTGTCTATTTTAAAATTGAGGCAGCAGAAGATGCCTTAAGAAAGAATAGTAAATCGAATTTTGATACCCTACGCCAGATTGTTTATACGGATGAAACGGGAAAGTTCAAACTATCACCTCTATCCCGCTATGCCTATTTGCGCAGAGGACAAAAGTATAGCAGTTTGAACGAAGAACTCTCCTATGACCGTCTGTATGAAATGAATGGTTTCCGTTCAGTGAAAATCAATTATAACAAGAAGGACTCGGCCAAACTGGACGTACAATATGTGTTGATTCCACGTGCAGCAATGAGTAATCAGATGGAAGGTGAATTTACCTTCAGCTCGGGAATGAGTGGTTTTAACGTTGGTAATACTTTTTCGCACCGTAATGTTTTTGGTGGTTCAGAAACTATTGAGGTTAAAATGCGCTATGGGGTATTGTTTGATTCCAGGTTACCAGGAAGTTTATCGGATAAAATCTTTAACAACGATTTTCAAATTGGGGTTAATTTATCCTTTCCACGCTTAATGACACCTTTTCGGGTACGTAGTGTCGGAAGATATGGTTTACCTAGAACGACATTCTCCTCCAGCTTACAGCTGTTTTTCCAAGACCAGACCTATGCCAATCGTTATTTTATCAATAGCTTAAACTACCTGTGGTACGAAGCGACGAATAAACAGCATAGTTTTACACCTGTGGTAATTGAGTATCGCGATGGTCGGTTAAATGACAACTTCATGCAAAACCTTATTGACCAAGGATATGAGTTGTATGTACGAAGCAATAACCGACGCTATTTTGGCTTAGGCTCTCAATACGCCTTTACCTATAATGCACCAAAATTAACGAGCAAAGAATCTTTTCATTATTTCCGTGGGGCAGCAGATATCAGTGGAAACCTGTTGGGTTTACTAGGAAATGCCTTGAACCTGAAGGTAAATGATAAGGGGGAGAAAATGTTATTTGGAGTCCCTTATTTGCAATATGTAAAGGGCGAGGTTGATTATCGACTTTATAAATATCTAGGAGGCAATAAGCAATTTGTCTTTCGCTTTAACTCGGGTGTTATTGTCCCTTATGGCAATAATTCTACTTTAATCATCTTCGAGAAGAGCTTCTTCTCAGGAGGTATGAATGGCATCCGTGCCTGGCAGGCTAGAACCTTGGGTCCTGGAGGCTATAACCGCTCTACAAAGCCAGAGAATATCCGCCTTAACCTTCGCAACCTGGATCAATTAGGAGAGGTGAAGATAGAAACGAATGCCGAATATAGGTTCCGTATGCTAAATAATTTCTTTGGTGCCAAACTGAATGGGGCGACTTTTATCGATGCAGGGAATATTTGGCGATTGCGGAAAGATGACTTCAATATTGATGGGGAATTCAATGGAAACCGCTTCTTATCACAGATTGCCATCGGTACAGGATTTGGCCTACGTGTGGATATGGATTATTTTACAATCCGCCTGGATGCAGGTCTAAAAGTGAAAGATCCACAATTCCGTGGTTCCAATCAATGGGTGATTCAGCACTTATTCAATGCCAAAGACTTTAAAAATCAATATGCATTGACCAATTCTCCTGATCGCTACAATTTTATTCAGTACAATTTTGGAGTAGGGATGCCTTTCTAATCCTTAAATCAAGTTCTTAATCCCTAAGATGCTGCTTTCGATCAATTCTCGAACGTCTAATCCTTTGCTGTAATTCAGGTAGAAGTAAATGATCGCCAAAATCAATAAAGTAATGAGGAATCTTTTGAATTTATAGGCTATGTACAGGATCAAAAGTGGAATAATCAAGAGGAGCATTCCGGAGATTTTATAAGGTGTGATACCTTTTTCCGTTACGCGCAGGAAAAATAATTTTCCAATATCTTTCTGTCCTGATTTATGTTTAAAATAAACGAAGGTAGAGGAGGCAATGGGGTTGGATGTAACAGCCACACCATCGGAAAACTTCAAATCCTGTTCAAAACCATTGATGGTAAAACGGTAATTTCCTTGGATGGTATTGTTTGTTTTTTCGAGTGAGTCTGTTGCAATGATTGCGAGTTTGCCATTCTGGGAAAGGTTTTCTTTGACCATAAAATCCGATATCGCCACCTGTTGAGCGGTAGATGCTAAGGGAAGTAAACCAATCAAGGCAAGTAATAAGCCGATTATCCAGCTGTTTTTCATCTTGCAATGATACAAAATAGATGGGATTCTAAAAATGCTCTTCTGCCAATTCTCTTTTTATTAATTCCCAATGTCTTCTTATCTTTGCTCACATTAAAAAAATTAAAAGCAAAATTTTATGTTGCAATTAAATTACATCCGTGAAAACAGGAATGAAGTAGTTGAAAGGCTTGCCGTAAAGAATTTCAACGATGTAGAATTGGTAGATCAGATCATTGCCCTAGACGAGCAACGTCGTAAGGTGCAAAACGAATCCGACTCCATTGCAGCTGAAGCAAACTCATCGGCAAAGCAAATTGGAGACCTGATGCGTCAAGGTAAAAAAGAAGAAGCCGAAGCCATCAAATCCAAGTCCGCAACATATAAAGAGCAAATCAAACAATTACAAGATACGCTAGAGCAGGTAGAAAAGGATTTAAACCAAAAGTTGTTATCCCTGCCTAACTTGCCTTATAAGTTGGTGCCAAAGGGATTAACCCCAGAGGAGAATGAAGTGGTATTAACCAACGGAGATGTTCCTTCTCTAGCTGCTGATGCTTTGCCACATTGGGAACTTGCTGCAAAATATGATATTATCGACTTCGAGCTAGGTACTAAGGTTACTGGTGCTGGATTTCCAGTGTATAAAGGAAAGGGTGCTCGTTTGCAACGTGGTCTGATCAATTTCTTTTTGGACGAAGCTGCAAAAATGGGATACCGTGAGGTACAAGTGCCTATCGTGGTAAATGAAGCTTCTGCTTATGCTACAGGGCAATTACCCGATAAGGAAGGGCAGATGTACCATGTTACGAACGACGATCTTTATTTAATTCCTACAGCTGAGGTGCCAATTACGAATATCTACCGTGATGTCATTGTGAAAAGCGAAGATTTTCCAATCAAACATTGTGGATATACGCCATGTTTCCGCCGTGAAGCTGGTTCTTATGGAGCACATGTTCGTGGCTTAAATCGTTTACACCAGTTTGATAAGGTTGAATTGGTACAAATCGTTCATCCTAATCATTCTTATGATACATTGGAGGAAATGAGTGCCTATGTACAATCCCTATTGCAAAAGCTAGGATTACCGTACCGTGTATTACGTCTTTGTGGTGGTGATATGAGCTTTACTTCTGCTATGACTTACGATATGGAAACATATTCTGCAGCACAACAGCGCTGGTTAGAAGTGTCTTCAGTATCTAATTTTGAAACTTATCAAGCAAACCGCTTAAAAGTACGTTTCAAAAATGAAGATGGTAAAACTACTTTGGCGCATACATTAAATGGTTCTGCCTTGGCATTACCACGTATCGTAGCTACTTTATTGGAAAATAATCAAACTGAAAAAGGAATTAAAATTCCTGAGGTATTAGTTCCTTACGTAGGTTTCGAATATATCGACTAAAGATAGCCTTATTAAGCTTCTTATAATACACAACAGCGAATAAACTTGATTAGCAAGTTTATTCGCTGTTGTTGTTTAAAACGTTATTTCTTTTCGTTTATCGGCTCAATTAAAATTTGCGATAAAATAAAATGCGCCAATTAAGAATAAAACAAACCCTATAAATAGCAATCGATTCTCAACCTTAGTGTCTAGGTTATTATTTTTCCGAATTAAGCTTTTTATGAACCAAGCCAATTCAAACAACATGAGATACCCTAAAGTTGTGACCCAAAAATAGAAAAACCCATAACCATAGCTAATATCATCATCGTATTGAAACCAACTGGTGATTAAAATAATGGGTAGAATTAAAAAGATCAACCCGATAGTCCAACGCTTAGCGATAGTGGATGACATATATGATTTAATTTTATTTTCTGATCTTACATAGGACCATTTGGAGCCATTATTTCCTGTTTCTCTGCTATCAGGGTTTTATGCTGATGATCCAACTTAAAGGATAAAAATCCTGATTCTAATAATTGCTGGATGGCGCTAAAGCATTTCAATCTATTTTTCGTGTCATCAAAAACAATCTGCTGATTACCAAGAGAAACAAGTTCCACCTCAACTACTTGCGTTTTCGCATCCGGATCTGGTTTCTTTTTAATATTCAGATTAACAATATCGTGCTTACCGGTCCATTTTCCCTTACAATCCTTTTCGTTTAATACGAGCAGAAATTTTCCATCTTTAGTGAAACTAATGTAGCTCGGAAGTTTGTCTTCTTTATAAAAGAAAATACGGTCATCGCTCAATACCGAAAGGTCAATGTACCATTTGTTTGCCGTTAAAATACTGTCTGTTTGTGGCTTGGCATAACGCTCTCGTTTAACCTCTTCCAATTTTTGGGCATAACTGAAACTTATAAAACCCATAACGAATACAGCTGTCAGAAGAATACATCTCCTGATTAAGCTTGTTTTTACGGTTGCTTTCAAATCTTTTACTTTTATTGATAGTTAGTAACGTGAATATAAATATTATTAACCAAAATTAGTGATGTTAGGTTAAATTTTTAATGAAGTGTAGTAGGGATCAGTTATCGTTGCAGATGGTCTGTAATTAGGAAAAGTTGAGGATGAGTTTTGATTAGGAATGCTTTGATCCTCATAAGGATTTTCTAGGGATATAGTACGGATCTTATTCGGATCTCGTTCGCTTCTAACCGAACGAGATCCGAAGGAGTTCCGAACAAGTTCCGAAGGAGATCCGAAGAAGTGGCGAAGGAAACCCCTTTGTCTTATAGTATTTAGTATGGAGTAGTTAGTAGTTAGACCTATGGCGTGTTAAGTCTTTAAGAGTTAAGGTTCTGAATGTATATCCGATGTGAATTTAGACCTAATAGCGGGATATTAAATTTGGAACTTAGCACTCAGAACAACGCGAAGAGTCTGAGCCTTTGTCGGCCCGGCTATTAGATCACTAGCAACAAGCTATCTAGGTATTACGTTAGGTAGGGGCGGTACTGAGAGAGCTTGAAGAAAAGGGATTTATCCCGTATGAAAGCGAACGGAATGTCCGCCCGTTTTTTAATTAATTAGTGCCATAAGGATTATTTTGATTCTATTTTATGCGGGCGATGCATGCTTCGACCGCTTTCCAATAATCAACCAATTAACTATTACCACTATGTATAGTATAAAGTTCTTTCGGCAAGCCTCAAGATGACACGTTCTTGTGGGGGAGGAATAGAGACTCTTCGCTTCGCTCTGAGTTGTAAGTGCTGTAGTTTTTTAAAGAGGGCGATGCATGCATTGCCCCTACATATAATGCTTAAAAATTAAAGGTTTAACACGCCAATAGGTCTAAATACTAAATACTTACTACTAAATACTACTCAATTCCTCGGTTCCATTCTTACCAAATATTGGTCATTATCGTCCTCAAAGAGAACTTGTACGACCCAGCCTAGTTCATGGGCAATTTTGATGAGAGTCTGCTGATCGATGTAGAGCCATTTAAAGGGTTCTCCTTTTTGGTCTTTGTATTCGTATTGGAAGTTGATCTCTCCAAAATAATATTCAGGTCGTTTTATCTTGTATTCTTCATAAAGATAGGATATGTCGGAACTATCAAATAGCAATTGGCCACGGTCACTAAGAAGTGCTTTTGCATGATGAAGTAGGTTTTTAAAGCCTTCTAGTGTACCGGCGATTCCGATGCCATTCATTAGAAATAGGAGGGTGTCGAAAGTTTGGTCTTTTAGCTGAAAGAAATCTTGGTTTACAACATGTTGAACACCACGTTCTCGCATGATATTGCAAGCAATCTCTGATATTTCCAATGCGGTTACATCAAATCCTTTTTCTTGTAAATAAAGTGCATGTACGCCTGTTCCGGCGCCTACATCCAATACCTTACCGTCGCATAAGGATAATGCGATGTATTCCAATTCAGGAATATCATCTTCCTCTCTGTAAAATACTTCGACGGGCATTTCTTCAATGTCCCCATAGCTACTATGAAGTAGTAAAGGATGTGTTAATTCGCCTTTTTCCTTGTAATCATACAAAGCTTCGCCATATACGTCTCTAGCCATGCTGGTGAATGTTTAAGAAGCGGATGGCCATATTGATTTCTTCAGGGTTCCCGGTATGTTTTTTAGGTTCATCAGATAGTTTAATGACAGGAGTCCATTCACCTTCGTCAGGGAATGCCTCAGTCATTTTGAGTACAATATTCATGCGATCCAATCCTACATCATTGGTGAAGTCAGTACCTATACCAAAAGAGAATCCGATTTTGTCTTTAGCAAATTCAACAATCTTCACCACTTTTTCATAATCTAATCCATCGGAAAAAATGATGGTTTTAGTTAGGGGATTAATGCCTTTACTTAAATAATGATCGATAGTCATTTGCGCAAATTCAATTGGATCACCACTGTCGTGGCGAACCCCATCGAATAATTTGCTGAGTTTTTTATCGAATTGCTTGAAGAATACTTCTGTTGTATAAGTGTCGGATAGGGCTATTCCTAAGTCACCACGGTATACGTTGGACCAATTTTCCAATCCTACAAGATTTGCCATCTTATAGCCGTATTTAGCAGCATGGAACATGAACCATTCATGTGCATGGGTACCAATAGGCTTGGTATGATATTTCATGGCAAAGTGCACATTGCTGGTTCCAATAAAGGTATTTGAAGGGTGTTCTTTCAAGGCTTTGATTACCAGGTCATGTACTGCTAAGGAATGTCGGCGTCTGGTTCCAAAGTCGGCGATGGTGATATTCAATTTATCGTATTTGTACATCTTATCATGTACAATCTTCATGACTTCTTCATCATCGACACGTTTCTGTCCTGTCATTTCGTAATAAAGCTCGCATATTAGGGACATCAATGGCACCTCCCAAAGGATGGTTCGATACCAGTATCCTTCAATTTTGACGGTTAGATCGCCTCCTACTTGGATGATTTGCACTTCCTCCGGATCATAATGATACCCTTGAAGGAAATCGAAGTAAGTAGGATCAATATAAGGGCAAGTTTTTGAGAAAAAATGTTTTTCGGCTTTAGTTAATTGCAGGGTTGCCATATGGTCAACGGCCTCTCGAAAACGAGCAGCAAAGCCTTCAGGGAATTGATGCTTTCCACGGTTAATAAACTGGTACCGTGCTTTCGCCTTCGGAAATAGTTTAACCACAGCATATTGCATGGTGAACTTGTAAAAATCGTTGTCTAGTATGGATGTTAATCTCGCCATATCCTAATTTGTTGTGCTATTGCAAAACAATGAAATTAAGAAAAAGTTAGGAGAATGTGTCATTTGGGGGTGGAATGATTAGATGGGCGGTACATTGAAACTTAATTTAATAATGAATTAATAAGGACTAAAAACGATCGTGATTTTAATATTCCTAATCACTATAACTGTAGGGTCGAAGCATGCTTCGACCGCGCAAAAGCTAGACTACCTTTATCAAACCATTAGGTAATATTGATTGAAATAGTTTGAAATTTGCTCATCCAGCTTCGCAATGACAAGATCTGGAGAGAAACAAAGTCTCTTCGCTTCGCTATGAGTTGGAAGTGGTCTAAAATAAGCGGTCTATGCATGCATCGACAACATACCATCGTGACATAATAAAGGATAATTAAGTATTAAGTATATGGATTTAAAAATTTGTTTGTTTTAATGAACGCATTGAATGTTCTGTTGAAAGCGAGCGGACATTCCGTTCGTTTTCGTTGGAGATGGATCCCCTACTTGACAGGACCGCTGCGCTACTAGATGTGAGATATGAGATTTGTGGTCAACTCTATTCAGGGACGGACAGTATTTTTACGGTTGTATGTAGGGTCGAAGCATGCTTCGACCGAATAACATTAATCCTCTTAAACTTAGTAGGTTTTCTGATCTGCTATCTGACATCTCTCAAACAACAAAAGGGACAAGCATTTGCTTATCCCTTTTACTTGGCAGGTTTTAGATTTCTATCCCACTATTACACTCAACAATCTAAATCCTGTCCTATATTTACTTTTGTTTCAACTCTATTTTTTTTTGTAATTAGTTTGCCGTCAAAGGTCTAAATACTAACTACTTAATACTAACTACTATCTTAATCTTGTCCTATATTTACTTTTGTTTCAACTCTATTTTTTTGTAATCAGTTTGCCGTCAAAGGTCTAAATACTAACTACTTAATACTAACTACTATCTTATGCCTCTACCAGAGTTACCACGTTCGCTGCGGCTGCTAGATGCTCCACGGTTTACTGTACCTGAGGAGCGAGAAGAGCTAGAACTGCGTTCAACTGCTGGTCTGCTGCTTTGTGAGCGGCTAGAGCTGTTGTTTGTTTGGAACACACGGCTAGGTTGGCTCTGTCTAGCTGCTGGTTGACGTTGCTGACGTTCTTGTCTTGGAGCCGATTGTACCGGTGCAGATTGTTTAGGGCTAGATTGTCTTTGTTGACCTCTGCTCATTGATTCTGTACGGCTTGGCTGTGACGAACGTTGCGGTGTTTCCATACGGCCACTGCGTGAACTGCTAGATCTGTTACTACCCACACTTTCGTTTCCGCGTGAACTCGATCCTCTGAAATCATAAGAACGGTTACTAGTGGTATTTCCACGGCTTTCTGCTTGACTGCGAGAGCTACGGCTAGATGACGAAGATCTATCTGCTCTTTCCGTACGAGTGGTCGCATTAGAGCGACTGCTATTGTCGTTTGAATTACCGATGCGCATTACACGTTGTCCGTTTGCATCTCTCGTGATATTATAGCCTCTGTCAGAACGTGAGCTTCCTTCTGATCTTCCACTAGACGAACGAGAAGTTGCTCCTGTAGAACGGCTGCTTGCAGACCCTCTTACTGATTCAAAGCGTGATATCGTTCCACGGTCGTTTGTACGACTAGATGATCCACGTCCTGATTCTGAACGAGAGATCGTACCACGGTCGTTATTTCCACGTCCAACACCAATTCTTTCAGAGCGGTTAGCACGAGAAGAGTTTCTGTCTGGACGGTAAATGGAAACACTGTTTCTATCTACACGACTTCCTGCACGGTCACGACTGAACGATACATTGCGTACATTGACATTGCGACCAATGTTGCGCTCAATATCACGACGTGATGGTCCACCGTAGTAATGGTTGTTATTTACAATATATGTATTGTTGATAATCGTGGTTCTGTTATAGATGTTACGGTTTCCGTACGACCAGTAACGTGGCATATAATTATCATAGATATTTCTAGTAGGTATAAAGATCCATAAGTTGATTGGAAGGCCAATGCTAACATTTACGGATATACCAGGTGACATAGGAGCCCATCCATAGTATCCACCACCGTTACGCCAATCTACCCAAGCCGGTCCCCATTCATAACCAGGTACCCAAGCCCATCCACGGTGACCACGGTGAATCCAACGACCATAATGGAATGGAGCCCACCCCCAATCGTAGTTAGATACCCAAGTATTACCATATTCCGTCATAGTCCAGTAACCATTGGTACCATAAGGACGGAAGTCACGGCCAGCATTAGGATACCATACATCACCATATTCATAGTCTCGGTCCCAATCGCCATAAGGGCTTAACTCTTCGTAAAAATCATCAAATTCCAAATCATCATCATAATATCCTTGGGCAGCGACATTCTTCACGGTAAAAACACTAAAAATCATGAATAAACATGTTGCGAATAGTGTAGATGTCTTTAAATTTTTCATATGCCAACCAAATTAAGTTTTACGCTTATTTTGTCTTTATGACCGCAGATGAAACGTAAAGGTTTAATTGTATAATTTTTTTGTCAAACTTTTTTGATTCAATTGATGTATATTGGATAATTGTCCTGCTGAAACGTGGAAAAAAAATAAATTCGTACATTTGCGAGCACTATTGACAAAGCTGGAAGAATAAAGTCAAGACTATATCGGTTAATTAATGGCAAAAAAAATAGAGTCCTTACTACTGGAATTTGCGAGTTTGCATCGTTTTTTGATGCGATTCTTTCGTGAATTGGTAAGTCCCCCTTATGAGTTTAAGGAAATTATCAGGCAATGTTATGAGGTAGGATGGAAGTCTTTTCCTTTGATCAGTTTGACTGGTTTTATTGTTGGATTTGTATTTACAAAGCAATCTCGACCTTCCTTAGAGGAGTTTGGAGCCACCTCTTGGTTGCCTGCATTGATATCCATTGCTATTGTTCGTGCTTTAGCACCCTTGGTGACCGCATTAATTGCTTCAGGTAAGGTAGGTTCGCAGATTGGGGCAGAGTTATCCTCCATGAATGTTACAGAACAGATCGATGCCATGGAAGTTTCTGGTACTAATCCCTTCAAGTTTTTGATTGTCAGTAGAATTATTGCTACAACGATCATGATTCCTATTCTGTGTTTTTATGTAGCAGGTATAGGTTTGGCTGGAGGTTACCTAAGCATCATCTCCAAGGACCAGTTAAGTATCCTGAGTTTTATTTCGCAAGTTTTTGAGGCTATAGCCCCTAAAGATATTTTTGCCATGGTGTTTCGCGCCATTGCATTCGGATTTACCATTGGGTTTGTGAGTACCTATGTTGGTTATTATTCAACGAAAGGAACAGAAGGAGTAGGTAAAGCAGCGAATGCAGCGGTAGTAGCCTCTATGTTTATTGTCTTCATTGAAGAATTGCTGATTGTTCAAATTTTAGCTTTAATCGGATAAACTATGGAAAGGAAACAACCAGTAAATATCGATTATAATGACGTCGTGATTCATGTGGATCAGGTAAGTAAATCCTTTGGGGATCTTCATGTTTTAAGGAATGTGGACTTGAAGCTCTACAACGGGGAAAACCTGGTTGTATTGGGCCGATCAGGTACTGGGAAATCAGTATTAATAAAGCTGATTTCTGGACTTTTGAAACCAGATTCAGGAAATATCAATGTCTTGGGTGAGGTCGTGAATGAATTAAAAGAGCGTGATCTTCGTGAATTACGTCTTCGTATAGGTTTTTCATTTCAGAATAGTGCGTTGTACGATAGTATGACTGTACGTGAGAATTTGGAATTCCCTTTGGTTCGAAATAAAAGAAACTTGACACGTGCAGAGATTGATCGTGAGGTAGAGGATGTTTTGGATGGCGTAGGCTTACTTCGTACGATAAATCAGATGCCTTCGGAACTTTCTGGAGGTCAGCGTAAGCGTATTGGTATTGCTAGGACTTTGATTTTACGTCCGGATATCATGATGTATGATGAACCGACAGCAGGATTAGATCCAATCACATGTTTGGATATTAATTCCCTGATTAATGAGGTTCAAGAGCGTTATAAGACCTCTTCGATTATCATCACACATGATTTGGCCTGTGCAAAAATGGTTGGCGATCGAGTAGCTATGCTATTGGATGGACGCTTTGAACGCGTAGGTACTTTTGAGGAGATTTTTGACACAGATGATGAAAGGGTAAAACCTTTCCATGATTATAATTTTATTGTATAACAGAATATATGGCAACAACAGATAGAAAACGATCGATTATCGTTGGTTTGTTTACCTTTATTGGATTGATCATTTTAGTAGCTGGGATTTTGGTTTTGGGAACTCAACAGAATAAGTTCAGCAAAAACTTGGCACTTACCACTTATTTCAAGGATGTAAAAGGCTTGAAAGTGGGTAATAATGTTTGGTTTTCTGGGGTTAAAGTGGGTATTATCAAAGAAATCAGTTTCGAGAGTGTAGAGAATGTAAAGGTTGTGATGAGTGTGGAGGAGAAATCGAGTAAATTTATCCGTAAAGATGTTATTGCAACATTGAGTTCGGATGGATTGATTGGTAATGCCATTATTAGTTTAGTGGGTGGTTCGGAAACTTTTCCGCAGGTGGAAGATAAGGACGTCATTAAATCCGGCGTATCCGGAGGGATGGATGCCATGTTAGCAACTCTACAAACCAATAACGAGAACATATTGGAAATCACTAAGAATTTTGCGCAATTATCGAAACAGATCTTAGATGGAAAAGGAACAATTGGAGCATTAATGACCGATGATGCAATTGCAAATAGCTTACGTCAATCACTAACTACCTTAAACGGTACGATGAGCAGTGCGAATCAAGCGGTGAATAATCTAGTAACCCTAACTCATAAATTAAACAGCAATCAAGGTTTAATTCATGACCTTTCTACAGATACTGCGCTGTTTGCAAGCCTACGTCAGTCTGCTGCACAGTTACAAGGTGTAACACAGACAGCATCTGCATTGATGGCTAATTTAAATGCGACTACTGCACGCTTAAATCAAAAAGACAATGCCATTGGTGTGTTGACCAATGATCCAGATGCTGCGAATGAAATCAAACAGATTTTGAAAAATCTGAATATGAGTACCGAGAAATTGGATCAGAATATGGAGGCATTACAAAGTAATTTCTTACTTCGTGGATTCTTCAAGAAAAAAGCGAAGGAAGAAGCTGCCGCAGCTACGGACTCGGTCAAATAAATTGGATTATCAATTGCTTTCTTGCAAAGAATATAATATAGAAGAGTGGTCCAATAGGGTCGCTCTTTTTACTAATATAGCTTCATAACATGATTACGGAAAACGATATATTATTCGAAGACAACCATTTAATTGCGATAAATAAGCGAGGTGGGGACATCGTACAGGTGGATAACACGGGTGATCAATCCATGGAAGACATGTTGAAGGTGTTTCTAGCTAAAAAATACAACAAGCCAAATGATGCATTTGTAGGTGTAATTCATCGTTTAGATAGGCCGGTTTCTGGGATGATATTATTTGCGAAAACCAGTAAAGGACTAGACCGAATGAATCGACAGTTTCATGATCGTAAGGTTCAAAAAACCTATTTAGCGGTAGTGCGTGAGAAACCGGAAGCCATGAAAGGTACTTTGAAGAATTGGTTGTTGCGCGATCGGAAGAAGATGGTAACAAAAGCCTATAACAGGGAGGTTAAAAACGGAAGTTATGCTGAACTGGATTATGAGGTAGTGGGAGTATTGGATGGATTTTATCTTTTAAAAATTAATCCGCTTACTGGAAGAACACATCAGATCCGAAGTCAATTAGCCTATATGGGTTGTCCTATTGTCGGTGACAATAAGTATGGATACCCAAGAGGGAGTATGGATAGAACCATCTGCCTTCATTCTAGATCCTTGGCATTCCAACATCCTGTGAAAGAAGAAGAGATGATCATCAAGGCGCCTTTACCAAAAGATGGATTTTGGGAAAAGTTTAACGTCTTATTGAAAGGTGATTTGTAAATAAAATAAAGATTAATGCTTAACTTTGAACCATGAAGAAATTGCATGCCTTAAAAGTTGGAATTTTTACGTTCTTGTTAGGGATAGCCCTATCATTCCAACCTCAAGTTTCAAAAGCGCAATGTGCGATGTGTTCATTGAATGCTGAAAATAGTACCCAGGATGGTAACACCCAAGGGAAAGGTCTGAATGCGGGAATTTTATTCTTGTTAGCAATGCCTTTTTTATTTGGTGCAGGCATGGGTATTCTTTGGTATAAGAAATACCGTACTCCATCAGAAAAGACTGGATTTAAAATGACAGAAGGGCTAAAATAGCCTTCATGATACAGTCGGTTTTCCAAAGAATAGTCTTTGGAAAACTGACATTTATCGATTAAACTTGATCAATATATTGCATGGTGCTATCAAAGATAAATGCTTTTTCAGCATATTCAGCACCCAATAAAGTTTGAATCTCTTGCAAAACCTCCTGTTGAAATTTCACGATTTCGTCTTGGTTAGATACCAATACCTGAAGACAATACGTTTGTCCTTCATGTGGTGTGTCCAACATCTTCAAAAGCTTGATATCATGGGCTTCGTGACGTTGAATATGGCCTTTTATCCAGCTGAGAAGTGAATCATGTGCAGTGTCTTCCATGATGATTGATACGTTGTATAAAAACATATTTTTGGGATTTGATTTTCGCTGTAAAATTAAGGTTGCAAAAGAAACTTTACGATATTTTTTTTTAATATTTGGAAAAGGGCTAATATAGAAGTATGAAAGGGAATATTTTGTTTTATGGTTTGATGTTGCTTTTCATCCTGAATGGGTGTAAACAAGCGGACAAGAACCTGCCGAAAATTCCTATCGAGGATTTCTTTGAAAAACCAACCAAGGGTTCTTTCAAACTATCGCCTGATGGTTCTAAAATCGGCTACCTCGATGTACATGACCATTGCAAAAACATCTTTATTTTAGATCTCATAAATCCCGATTCTTCCAAGCAGTTAACTTATCAAGAAAATCTGAATGTATCGAGTTTCCTGTGGTTAAATGACCAACAAATTATATTCTCGAATTCTCAATCGCCAACAGATAGCCTTCGTTTGTTTTTCATTGATGTAAAGACTGAAAAACGTCAGCCGTTATTGCCAGCACAAAAAGCAAAATTACGATGGGTTTATCCGATCAAAGAAAATAATGGATCGATGCTGGTGACCATGAATAAAAGGGATTCCTCGAAATTCGATTTATACCGTATTTTTCTAGATGGCCGAAAAGAAGAATTGATCCATAAGAATCCGGGTAATATTGTCAGTTGGCTTGGTTCTCCAGATGGAGAGGTTCGTATGGCGATGACTAGTGATAGTGTGCAAGAATCGGTATTGTATAGAAATAATTCTCAAGAAGCATTTCGAGAAGTAATGAAGAATAATTTTGAGACAATCTTCATTCCATTAGGTTTTAAGAAAGGGTCCCTTAATTCGCTTTTTGCACTTTCTAATCAAAATAGGGATATGTTGTCTCTGGTGGAATACGATGTTAGCCAAGGGAAAGAAACGGCTGTTCTATACGAAGAAAAAAAGGGTGATTTAGCCATTGACGGGTATTCGAATGCCATTCAGGAAATGGCCTATGTTTCATCATTTGTGAACCGGTACGAGAAAAACATGTTCAATCCTTTTTATAAGGAGGTTTATAACAAATTGAAAAAGAAGTTTTCAGACTCGGAAATTGGATTTATTGATACGGATTTAAAGCTGGAAGGTTTCCTAGTGCGCGTATATAGTGATGTTCATCCAGGACAAGTTTACTATTATAACCGACTGAGTAAGGAACTGAAGTTATTAAATGAGGACAGTCCGAAACTGAAGGATAAGGAATTCAATAAGATGGAAGAATTAAGCTTCCTATCTCGAGATAATAAAGAAATTCACGCTTATATCACTTATCCAGGAGGTAAGAAGAAGAATGTGCCTGTGGTGGTTTTGGTCCATGATGGTCCAAACCGTCGTAATGATTGGGGTTTCGATCAAGAGGTACAGTTCTTAACTAATAGGGGTTATGCAGTATTTCAAGTCAATTACCGTGGCTCCTTAGGCTATGGCAAGTCTTTCTGGACTGCGGGATTTAAAGAGTGGGGTGGGAAAATTCAATCGGATATCTCAGATGGAGTGACTTGGTTAATTCATCAGGGAATAGCTGACAAGGACAGAATAGCCATTATGGGCTCAGGTTTTGGAGGATATTCTGCTTTATATGCTGCGGCATTTAATCCTTCGCTCTATAAATGTGCTATTTCATCTTCAGGTTACAGTAATTTGTTTACTTATTTCCGAGAGATTCCACCGCATATGCAACACTATGTACAGTTGTATTACCGTATTATCGGTAATCCGGAGAAAGAGTCTGAATTATTTCAAGCGATATCACCTATCTTTCACGCCGATAAGGTTAGAATTCCTATTCTGTTTTTTCAAGGCGGAAAGGATAAGTACAGTAGTGTAACTGATGCTAACCAATTTGTCGGTAAATTGAAGAGTAATAATGTTCCGGTTCGCTATATTTTCAAGAAGGATGAGGGCAAACGCTTCCGTAATGAGGAGAATGTAGTGGAATATTACCAGGAGATAGAACGATTCTTGGCAGAGAACTTGCGTTAATAGCATCATGGTACAGCGGTCCAGTAAATATCGGAAGAACATAGGTCTATTAATTGCCTTTTTCTCCTTTCTTACGATTTTGTATATTATTTCTGTGTTTCTTGCCCGGAATATGATGTCCAATTTCGTAGAATCCGAATTTTATAACCGCAAAGCTGATGTCTTCGACAGTAGCTTAAAACCTTTCAACAATTTTTTTAATAACGAGATTTCAGAAGTATCCAGTTACCAAGGGTACTTAGATTCTGTTCATGCAGTCACTTATGCGGAGAAAATTCTTCGCCGGAATCCCTTTGTGGATGAGGTGATGTTTTATGATGTCTTGTTTACCAATCAAAATGATGGTATTCGAGGGGTCCGGTTTAAGAACCTACTTATCTTTCCGCGTTCCATCTTTTCTTTTAAGTTGGATGAGGAGAACCGACTATTAAAAAATCGGGTATCCCAAAATACAGGTCGTCAGTCTTCGGATGATTTTAATAACATGGCGATCAAGATGGTGAACTTTCTGGAAGTATTAGATGACTCTACCTCTCTTACAGAAAATGACATTTACCGAATATTCTATAATACAGTTCCAGGGAAAATAACCTTTTTAAATATTCCTCGAGTCAATGCGCTGAAGGCTTATCGTGTGTTAATGGAAGACACCACGGGTATTTCTGTAGCCTATGATCAGGATATGTTTGTTTATAAAATCAATCCACAGAAAATCACCATCGTGAATACGCAGGAGAGATTATATGAGAAGGTTCGGATTTTACCTGTCGCCAATCCTAACTTGACGGAAGAACCCGCATTCTTGACGACAGATATGCCTTTGCCAGGTGCTTTATCGGATTATAAACTTCAATTTGATTCCTCTGAACAACATTTACGTGGAGAAATAAATAGACGATTTTTTCCTGTTGTACTCGGAGTTTCTCTAGTATATTTTATTTTATTGTTGATTATCTATTTAATTTATAGGAATATTGCAATAAATAGCCGGTTGTTTCAATTGCAATATGATTTCATCAATAATTTAACACATGAATTTAAAACCCCAGTCAGTGTAATAAAGATTGCTGGGAATAACATCAAAAGTGCAGAGAAAATTTCTGACCAAGAGCGACACATGTATGGTAAAATATTGGATCAGGAAGCGGACAAGCTAAATAATTTAATGAATAAATTGCTGTCATTCACGCAGATAGAAAATAAATCGCTTAAATTTAAGGGAGAATACGTGGATTTGAACAGTTTTTGCGAGGAGATATTTGAAGCAACGAGATTAAAATATCCGGATTTGAATTTGACTTCTGAAATTCAAGTTGAGAATCAGATGTATACTGACCCGGTGTTATTAAATTCGGTATTTCAAAATTTGATTGATAATGCCTATAAATATTCCGAAGTTTCAAGAAAATTTATGGATATTAGTGTTGAACAAATCAAGAAGAGCTTTGTGATCCGTTTTTCGGATAAAGGTATTGGAATTGATAAGAATGAATTAAAGAATATATTTAAGAAGTTTTACAGGGTGCAGAACCAATTTAATCAGGGTGGTAGCGTAGGATTGGGTTTAGCATTTTGTAAAGAAATTACGGAATTTATGGGTGGAGAGATTCGAGTGAGCAGTGTACAAGGAGAGGGCACAACGTTTACTTTGGTATTTCCGAAATAATTCCTAGATTACTTAGATTACTATGAACAAAGACATAAAAATTGCAGTAGTAGAGGATGATGACAATTTACGATTTTTAGTAAGTCATCGCCTTCAGACAGAGAATTTTCAAGTGATCCAGTGCAGCAATGGTGTGGATGCGGAGAAGATCATCCTGGAGGAGACTCCTGATATCGTCTTGTTGGATTGGATGCTTCCGGGAAAAGAGGGTATTGATGTTTGTGAATCTGTCCGTAAGGCTGGTTTTGAAAATATCATTATCATGATGACGGCAAAATCCCAGGATATCGATAAGATCGATGCCTACAGCTTTGGGGTAACAGATTATATTACCAAGCCTTTCAATATGGATGTGTTAGTTGCCATGATTGAAAATAAGGTGAGATTCTTTGTGCCAAAGACACAGAACGAAATTTACCATTTTGGGCAGACAGAGCACCATCCAAATGTGCACTCGTTGATGCGTGATGGTAAGAAGATTGAGCTGACAATTTTAGAGAACCGTATATTACTTCATTTTCTACAGAACAAGGGAAGAGACATTACTCGTGAGGAGTTGATGGAAGTCGTTTGGGGCTATAGTTCTAACGTGAATACTAGGACCTTGGATATGCACGTAGTCCGTTTGAGGAAGAAAATTGAGACAAATCCAGATAAACCATATTACTTGCAAACCGTGCGTGGTTTGGGGTATAAATTCATAAATGACGAGGCTGAGAATCCGGCTTAATAATTTGTTTTTATAAAAATAATTATATATCTTCGTCAGAAGAGCAAGACCATGTTGTCCTTTTTTGGATAGTGTGGTCTTGTCTTTTTTTTGTTAATTAAAATAGTTTAAAAATAAAAAGATAACGTAAAAGGTTAATATTATGGCAGAAGTAACGTATTACACCGAAGAGGGTCTTACCAAGTTAAAGGAAGAGCTTCAATACTTAAAAACCGAAGGAAGATCAAATATCGCTAAAGCAATTGCTGAAGCTCGTGACAAGGGTGACTTGTCTGAGAATGCGGAATACGATGCAGCAAAAGAAGCACAGGGCCTACATGAAGCAAAGATTGCTAAATTGGAGGAAGTTTTAGCTTCAGCACGTATTATTGATGAGTCTAATTTGGATACCTCGAAAGTACTGGCACTTTCGTATGTAAAGATAAAGAACAAGAAAACTGGGGCAGTGATGTCCTATCAATTGGTTTCAGAGACGGAAGCTGACCTAAAAGCAGGTAAGATTTCCGTGAAATCGCCAATTGCACAAGGATTATTAGGTCTGCAGGTAGGAGATGTAGCAACAGTTGCTGTTCCTGCTGGTCAGATGGAGCTTGAAGTTTTAGAGATTTCAAGATAACATATTGAGGTTATGTGCGGTTTGCCATAACCGCATAGGAACTGTTATTGAATCCCCATTCTGAAAAGAGTGGGGATTTGTTTTTTAGACCGCTTCGCTATTAGATATGAGATGTGTGAAAGAAAAGGGGCTAACGGCCGAAGCATGCTTTTACCCTACGGTTATGGTGGTTGGGAATAATAAAATCACGATTGTTTGTAGGGGTGATGCATCGACCGCCTATAACACAATAAAAAAATGTTTATAGTTCAAAGTTTGTTCGGCAAGCCTCACAAGGACGAGGTCTTGTGGTGGAGAAATGAGACTCTTCTCTTCGCTCTGAGTTGGAAATGTTATAAGGTTGCTGAACTGACTCTTTGATTTCAAAGTCTGTTGGCAATGTCTGTTCATCTGTTGTCTGCCATCTGTTGTCTCTCTTCCCCAAAACTTAATACAAATACTATTCAAAGATTTACTATCTTTGTTTTTCACGAAAAACGAGTAGTTTATGTCTACAATATTTTCAAAAATTATATCAGGCGAAATTCCGGCTTATAAAGTAGCAGAGAGCAATGATTATCTAGCGTTTCTAGATGTGAATCCACTAACTGAAGGACATGTATTGGTTATCCCTAAAAAGGAGACTGATTATATCTTTGATATCGATGATGAGGATTATATGGGGATGTGGGTTTTTGCGAAGATTGTTGCCCAAGGTATTAAGAAGGCATTTCCATGTAAAAAGGTTGGTGTTGCGGTGGTTGGGCTAGAGGTTGCTCATGCGCATATACATTTAATCCCTTTGAACAATGTTCATGATATGAATTTTGAGAAGCCGAAATTAAAACTGGAAGACCAGTTAATGGCAGACATTGCAGAGAATATTCGTGAGGCAATTTCATCGATAACCAATCCAACGGTTTAATCGATGACCTTTCAAGGTATTGTCATTAAATAAAGAATATATTAGAACGTATGCAAGAATATTTGTTGTCTTTTCAACAATTGCTAGATGCTGAGTATTTATTAAGTCACGGTGGATTCTACATCGTATGTCTTATAGTATTTGCAGAGACGGGACTTTTTTTTGGGTTCTTCCTACCTGGTGATTATTTGCTATTCCTAGCGGGCCTATTTTGTGCCTTACATAAAATCGACGTTGACATTGTAACCTTATATTTTGGGATCCTGGGGTCGGGGATCCTCGGTAATTTCGCTGGCTATTGGTTCGGTCATCGAACGGGACCCATGCTCTTTAAACGAAAGGATAGCTTCCTCTTCAAGCGCAAATATGTGATTATGGCGGAGGAGTTTTTTCAGAAATATGGTGGAACCGCGTTAATTATTGGACGTTTTGTACCTATAATTCGTACATTTGCCCCGATATTTGCTGGAGTAGTACAGCTGAATTTTAGGAAATTCGTTATCTATAATGTGCTTGGGGCACTTTTATGGGTAAGCTTATTGACCTTGACAGGTTACTACTTGGGCATAAGATTCCCTAATATTATCAACTATGTTGAATATATTATCGTAGGGTTGATCGCAATCGCTTTCTTGCCAATCGCAATTGCACTATTGAAAAAATGGCTGAAGAATAGAAAAACAAAAGACGAAATAAACAAACAGTAGATCTTAATGAGTACACAACATCCTTGGCATCAAGTGTCGCCTGGTGAGGACTTGCCAAATTCCGTAAATGCCATTATTGAAATTCCAAAAGGTTCAAAAGCGAAATACGAAATCGACAAAGACAGTGGTTTAATTAAATTGGACCGTGTCCTTTTCTCCTCTGTCATGTATCCGGCAAACTACGGATTTATCCCACAAACATACTGTGATGATAAAGACCCGTTGGATATTTTAGTTTTATGCTCTGTGGATGTGTATCCTATGAGTATTATCGAAGCTAAAGTTATTGGTGTAATGCACATGATTGATAATGGTGAGCAGGATGATAAAATCATCGCTGTTGCTAAGAACGATATGTCTGTTAACCATATTAACGATCTTTCTGAACTTCCTCCACACACGATGAAGGAAATCGTTCGTTTCTTCCAAGATTACAAATTGTTAGAAGGTAAGAATGTGACTATTGAAAATCTTTATGGTCGTTCTTATGCGCAAAAAGTTATCATGGATAGCGTAGAGCTCTACGACAACGAGATTAGAAACAAATAAGCATTAGATGAATCTTAACCTATTATGGGCAATATGCCTCATATGGTCCAGTAGCGTGGGGATTTCATATGCACAGCAACATCCTTGGCACAGGGTTTCCCCTGGCAAGGATGTTCCTCGTTTCGTGACAGCTGTGATTGAAATTGCAAAAGACAGCAAAACGAAATATGAGATTGATAAAGAAACGGGCATATTAAAACTGGATCGTGTTTTGAAAACCAGTATGGTATACCCAACCAATTATGGCTTCATTCCACAATCCTATTGTGGTGATAAAGATCCATTAGATATTTTAGTAATCTGTTCCGAGAAATTGCAACCAGCGAGCCTGGTAGATGCGCAAGTAATCGGAGTTATGCGTATGACTGACAACGGTGAACAGGATGATAAGATCATCGCTGTGGCCAAAAACGATAGTGAAGTAAATCATTATCAAGATCTGAAAGATTTACCCGAACATTTCATGAAAGAGATTGTTCATTTCTTTCAAAACTATAAAGGTTTGGATGGTAAATCTGTTAAAATTGAAAAAATTAGTGGGCGTGATACCGCTCAAACTATTATATTAGAGAGCTTGGAACTATATAAGAAAGAGTTTGGTGTTAAAAACCTAAATCATGGCAATTGATATATTTTGGACAATATTTCTAGTATTGGCTAACGGATTCTTCGTTGCTGCCGAATTTGCTATTGTCAAAGTCCGTGCTTCTCAGATAGAATTACAAGCTAAATCTGGCTCTAAGGTAGCTCAGATGGCTAAAAATATTACTGAACATTTGGATGGATACCTTGCTGCAACGCAGTTGGGAATAACCCTTGCTTCCCTTGCCTTAGGTTGGGTGGGTGAAGCTGTAATGACTCAAATCGTTCATCAAATTTTCGGATTCTTTAACGTTGAACTTACTGGTAAATTGGCTACTAACCTAGGACATGTCCTAGCCTTCAGTATCATCACCTTCTTACATATTGTATTCGGAGAGTTAGCACCGAAGTCAATTGCTATTCAAAAACCAGTGGCAACAACCATGAAGGTTGCTCTTCCTTTGCAATTCTTTTATTTCGTTTTTAGACCTATTATCTGGTGTTTAAATGGATTTGCGAATTTCTTATTGCGCTTAATAGGTATTCATGTAACGGCGCATGAGGCTAGCCACTCCTCCGAAGAGCTTCAATATCTTTTGGAAAAGGGAAAAGAAAGTGGTGCTTTGAATAATGCGGAGCATGAGCTTATTAAGAATGTATTTGATTTTAATGAGCGTATCGTAAAGAACATCATGGTTCCCAGAACAAAGATTGTTGCTGTTGAACAACATGATTCTGCTGAAGACTTTATCAATACCGTGACGGAAGAAGGCTATTCCCGTATTCCAATCTATGATGATAATATAGACCAGATTATCGGTGTTGTGCATACAAAGGATATTTTGCCATTGATTGTTAAAGGGAAAGATGTGGTTTTACGTGATATTATGCGTAAGCCCTATTTCATTCCTGAAACGAAAAAGATCAATGACTTGATGACCGAGTTTCAGTTGAAGCGCATTCAGATTGCATTTGTATTGGATGAGTTTGGTGGAACGGCTGGTATGGTGACTTTGGAAGATATTGTTGAAGAGTTGGTAGGAGAGATCCAGGATGAGTATGATGAGGAAACACCAGTAGTAGAGCAAATTTCTGAAACGGAGTTTATGGTTGATGCTGGAGCAAGTGTTCATGATGCGAATGGCTATTTGCCATTGGAACTTCCTGAAAGCTCAGATTATGATACCATAGCTGGTTTAGTTAGTCATTTATTTGAGAAGATCCCCGATGTTGGAGATAGCACCGAAGAATTAGGTTATCGCTTTACCATTATCAAAAAGACTCAGCAGAACATAGAATTTGTTAAACTAGACCTTGTCGAGACAGCAAATGACGAAGACGAGGATTAATCTAATCGATCGTGCATTTATTTTTTACACCAGACATTCAAGCGGAACAAAAACATTATCAACTTTCTGAAGAGGAGAGCAAGCATGCTGTTCGAGTATTACGAATGAATGTTGGGGATAAAGTTCAATTAATAGATGGCAGAGGTGGATGGTATGAGGCGGAGATTAGTGACGCCCATCCTAAGCGTACGCAGTTAACTATCATTTCCTGTACGGCTGATTTTCAAAAACCGACTTACCATTTGCATATTGCTGTTGCACCCACTAAGAATATCGATCGTATCGAATGGTTCTTGGAAAAGGCAACTGAAATTGGTATTCAAGAAATAACTCCCATAATTAGTGAGCATTCTGAGCGTAAAGAAGTAAAAATAGATCGACTGAACAAAGTGGTCATCTCTGCAATGAAACAGTCCCTGAAAGCCTATATGCCTCAAATAAACGAAGCTGTGAGCTTGGATGTATTCTTACAAAAGCTGGCTAATGAAGAGGGTCTTTTAAAAGCCATAGCACACTGCGAGGAAGATCAAGCTAAGAAGTACCTGAATAAGGAATTCCCACAAGGTGCTAACTACTTAATCTTGATAGGCCCAGAAGGCGATTTCTCTAGTCGAGAAATAGAAACAGCCCTTTCTGCAGGCTTTATTCCAGTCTCTTTAGGAGAAGCTAGATTGCGAACAGAAACGGCTGCTTTATATGCTTGTGCTGAGATAGCTCTCTTAAATCGTTAGTTAATAATTACGGCATCCACAATTTGAATTTCCGCATTCCCTTTTAAAGGCTCTGGGTTGAATACCATTTTACCTTTTATCTTGATGGGTTCATCCGTAAACTTAACTGTTCCTTTCTTCATGAAGATTTCTACCATTGGAGGAATTCCATTGGTACCACAAAATTGACATTGCGCAATAGGTAATACCGACAGCATAAAGGTGCTGTGATTTCTACCACTCACCAAAGGAACCATATATCCAGGAAGATCAACGACCGTATTTTCTAATTTTTTCAAAGCAGGTGGATAACTTGGCGTATAAACTTTCTTGTTCCCTTGAGTAGATACCTTATACATCATTTTGTCGATTGCTTCCCAAGTTTTGTTCATCATTGGCGTATGATCGGGAACTTGAGCTTCATTATAATTACCGATCTGTGCCTTTGCAAAGGAAACACCTAAAAACATTAAACAAACCGCAAATACTATCTTTTTCATATTACTTATTTCCTAAAATTGTTGAAATGGTTGTGTTGTATGCCTTGATTGCTGGGATTACTGATGCAACTACGCCGATCAAACAGGCTATCAACAAAATTAACCATTCTTTACTATATATTTTAAATGCTTGGATGATATCTGCACTTTGACCAGTTTGAGTACTGATAAAGTAAAGACCCAAATGTCCCAATGCCAATCCGATCAATCCTCCAATACTGGTTATTACCAATCCTTCGACAATCAGCATACTGAATAGTTTAATCTTGCTGGCACCCATGGTGCGCATGATGGCAAGGTCATATTTGCGATCTTTCAAGGCATTGTATAAGCTGATAAAAACACTTAAACCAGCAATAATCATAATCACATATGCTAGGATTTCCAAGGAATCAATCCCAACTCCTAACAAAGAGAACAATCTTGCTGTTTCCAGTGCAGGAGATGCCGCTTGCATGCTAGTCGATTGATTGATCATTTTTGGAATAACACCAATAGCTGCTGGTGTGCGATATTTTACTAATAAAGCTGTAATTTCTAAACCATGTTCTTTGATGATATCATCTGCTATGCTCTTGACAAAGACATTTGGTCTTGGTCGCTCAGTAACTAAGCTATCTTCTTGAGCAGGACTTGCAGTAGTTGTAGTTACATGTTCATGCTCGTGGTCATGCTCGTGGTCATGTCCTTCATGATCATGTGTGCTGTCAACTGTTGCAGCTGTATTTTCTGTTGCATGGTCGTGGTCATGGTCATGACCTTCATGGTCATCATGATTATGTGCAGCAGCTGTTTCAGTAGCCTTACTTTCATTGGAATGCGCATGGTCGTGGTCATGACCTTCATGGTCATGGTCATGCTCATGATCGTGATCATCGTGATGGATACCATGTACATCCCATACCGATTCCAGATTACACAGCAATAAGTTATCCACTACGGTACCTGAAGGTTTTAAAATACCCACAACAGTAAAAGGATGTTCATCATGAACATGCGCATTTTCTGCTAATCCATGTGCTGAATGAATTTGATCTCCTAATTTAAGCTGACGCTTTCTAGCAGTTTCACTTCCTATAACTACCTCATAGCTTTTGGTCCACATCTTGCCAGATGCCAAGCCTAACTCATAAAGCGTCATAAAACTGGTATCTGTACCTATTATGCGGTGTCCTTTAAAGTTATCCCCCAATGAAATAGGCACAGCCATATCGATCATCGGGTTGTCTTGAAGCTTCTCAGCTTCCGAAAGTAGGATATTTCCTGTAGGATTATCAATATGGTACAGGGCAGATAAGATCAATTGCAAAGGCGAACCTTTAGCACCAACCACCAAATCTACCTGTTTGCTATTATTGTCTAATTGCTTTTCAAAGGTGTCACTCGTAATATAGATACTAACAAGAATGGCCACCCCAAAAGCTGTTAAGATGATGCTCAATAGGGTAGATCCCAATTGTTGCGTAATATTCTTCCAAACTAATTGTAGTGTATTCATCTTATTGCGCGCTTAATAAATAGTTATTGCTGAATTCGTCTTTCAATCTTTTGTCGTGTGTCGAGATTAGAAGTGTACTTCCTTGCTCATTTGCTAGAGATTTAAGCAATTCAATCACAAGAAAGGTGTTTTTATCATCTAAGGATGCAGTAGGCTCATCTGCCAATAGAATGGCGGGTTTATTGATGAGAGCTCGAGCAATTGCCACACGTTGAACCTGACCTCGGCTCAATTCATTTGGCTTACGGTTGCCTAAGTTAGCCAACTGAAGTTTTTCTAAAAGTTCTTGAATGGCTTGAGTATCCGTAGAGAAGCCTGCTAATGACTGTGCCAATTTAATGTTATCAATCACCGAAAGGTTTTTAAGCAAGTGTGCCTCTTGAAAAATAAAGCCTAAGTGATGTGCACGGAATTGATCTAGCTTACTTTCTCTCAAGTCGTAGATATTTTGACCTTGAATTGTTACAGATCCGGTAGCTGGTAGAGAAAATCCTCCGATTAAGTGGAGAAGTGTCGACTTTCCTGAACCTGATTCACCTAATATTAAAGTATGCTGTTGTTGCTGGATTTTTATGTCCTGAAAAGTTAACCGAGTTGAATTCGGGTAGGAAAAGGACAAATCCGTTGTTTGTAGGACGATTTCGCTCATAATTAAACTTTGTTGCAAAATAGCATTATTTAGGCGCTTATCCCAATACCCAGCGTAACATTTTGGTCTATAAGGGACTTAACAATTCCTTAATAAGTAGCTAATATTAACATAATTGACTGTTAATATTAACGTAACAACGAGATTATACTTTTGCAACATAATATTAACATAGTATGAATTGTATTAAGAAAATGATCTCGTTTATGTTGCTTTTATGTAGTGTTATGGTACTGCATGCGCAACAAGCACCTTACGGTGTAAAAGGTACTGTTGTAGATGTTCAGTCCTTTGAACCATTAGCAGGTGTTACGATTAGTGTTGCTAACTCGAAATTGGCAACAACAACCAATGAAAAGGGAGAATTCTTCCTTGCATTACCAAATGACAAGTCAGCAGAATACCTATTAAGAGCAACGTTGATGGGCTATGATGGACAAGAATTGACAGTTTCATTGGCTAAGAACGATACAGAGTTTGTATCCTTTGCTCTAAAGAATGCTGACGCGGTAATTGAAGAGGTAGTAGTGACTCGTCGCCGTGAAAAAGCTTCTGAATTAGCTATTCTGGAAGAACGTAAGAAATCGAACTTGATGTTGGAGACCATCGGTGCACAGGAATTATCACGTAAAGGTGTTTCTGACGCACAAGCAGCTTTAACTAAAATGGCTGGTGTTTCTAAACAAGATGGTGCAAAGAACGTATTTGTGCGTGGATTAGGTGACCGTTATAACTCAACTTCTTTAAATGGACTTCCATTACCTTCAGAAGATCCTTTGTTCAAAAATATTTCCTTGGATTTCTTTAGTTCTGATATTATCCAATCCATCAATGTGAACAAAACTTTCAATGCACAAATTGCAGGTGATGTAACTGGTGCAAACGTTGATATCTATTCCAAAGAAGCAACAGGAAACAGTTTTCAGATTGGTATTGGTTCAGGAGTCAACTCACAAACAATTGGGAAGGATAATTTCAAACGTATTGATGGAACGAACTGGATTGGAACAGTACCTTTTGGTGCTCAACCAAAAATGACAAGTCTTACAGATTATAATTTCACCAATAGCTGGAATCCAAATGCACAGAAAAATCTATTTAATACAGATTTTAAATTATTAGGAAGCAGAAGAATCATGATTGGATCTAATCCATTAAGTATATTCTTTACTGCAAGTATGGATTCTAAATACCGTTTCTCGGAAGGTAAAATCCAAGAGCCGAATACAGCCGGTGGTTTGATTTTAGATCAAAACTTTATTGATAACGGTTACCATGTTTCTCAAACTGGTATGTTAAATTTAAAGTATACCTGGGCAAATAATAATGTGAATTTCAATTCCCTTTATATCCATGACCAAAAACAGAATTTATATGAATTCCAAGGAATGGATATGGGAATTTCAGACTTTACAGGAGATAGGGTTCACACGAGACGTCAGCAAGTAAATGACAACCATGTTTTTGTTAATCAATTAAGTTCTAAATTGGCAATTAACTCTAAATGGTCTGCTGATTTAGCTGCTGGATTTAATTACGTATTAGGGAATGAGCCTGATCGTCGAATCAATAGAATTATTGAACGTAATAATGGTGATTTAGTTTACCCACGCTCTAGTTCTGGTGAAAACGAAAGATATTTCGGTAAAATGAACGAGACCGGTATTGTAGGTAAAGCTATCTTGAATTATGATTTAAAGAATGGTGGAGATTTAGAGCGTAACATCAGTTTTGGATATTCTGGAAATGTAGCTGAACGTACGTTTAAATGGTGGGAGGTCAACCATAAATTATTGAGTGTTTCCATGCCATCCATTAGTTTAGATGATGTAGAATCTATTTTAGGTGCAAACGGTACGGGTAAATATTATCAAGTAGAAACTAGTCGTGGAACAGGATCAGATGCTTTATTGCCATATTACTACACTGGTAAGCGTCGTGTGAATAGTGGACTAGCTTCACTGACTTACCAATTTACTTCTGACTTAACTGCGGTTGCTGGATTCCGTTTAGATAACTATTTTCAATCTGTTAGCTATGAAACAAATCTAACCGACTTTGCTTCTGCAAGCTATAATAAGATTTCTAAGAACTTCTTCCTACCTAGTCTAAACTTAAAATACACATTGGCTGACAATATGTTTCTGCGTTTAGCAGGTTCCAAAACTTATACTGTTCCTCAATTTATCGAATTGGCTCCAGTACGTTATAGAGGTAATAACAACTTTACCCAAGGTAACCCATTACTTAAGCCATCTCAAAGCTATAATGTGGACTTGAAATGGGAGATGTATCCAACCTTAGGAGAGTTAATCTCTGTTGGGGTGTTCTACAAAAACATTCAAGATCCAATTGCGCGTATTGAGGCTGGTGGTGCTGGTACGACATTGTCTTACTTTAATATTGGTAAAGCAGCTATGGTCTATGGAGCAGAGGTTGAAGTGAAAAAGGATTTATGGAAATCTGAAGGATCTTATGGCGAGAATGTACTATCTGCTGGTGCTAATGTTTCTTACTTACATTCTTCTCAAGAATTAAGTCTTGAAGGAAAGAAATTTGTAAAAGCGAAAGACCAATTAGAAGGTGCTTCTCCACTATTAGTAAATGCAGATGTAACCTATAAATTATTTACTAAGAATGTGGAGTTAACTCCATCGGTAGTGTTTAATTATTTCTCTGATAGGATTTATTCTTATGGAATAAATGATTACCAGAATATTATGGAAAAGGGAGTTCCTCGCCTAGATTTTATTACTCAAGCATTAGTAAACAAAAAAATAGGAGTAAACCTTAAGATCGAAAACATCTTAAATCCGGACCGTCAATTATCACGCAAGATCCCAATTAACAATTCTTTGATCATGGTGGAGCAATACAAACGTGGAATCGATTACACATTGGGGATTTCTTATAAATTTTAATAATAATTTAATATAGTGGTAACACATAGGTTAACTGGTTACGGTTACTTTGTGTCAGAAATTAAGAAGATTATGAAAACAAAACTATTTTCAATTTTAGCGGCTAGTGCCTTAGCTTTTACATCATGTACAGATGAAAATCCAAACCCAAACCCAGTAAAGGGTGATAAGGATTTGTCTGGTGAAATCACTGCCAACATGAAGTTAGATCCTAATTTTGAATACAATTTAGTAGGAAAATTAACAGTTAAAGCAGGTGTTACCTTAGAGATCCCTGCTGGAACAAAGATCAAAGCAAAGAATGGTGGTACAGGAATCTTTATTGCGGTTCTTCCAGGTGCTAAATTAATTGCTCAAGGAACAGCTGAGAAACCTATCATTTTCACATCTGCATCAGCTACTCCTAAAGAAGGAGACTGGGGTGGAATTATCTTAAATGGTAAAGCGCCTATTTCAGGTCCTGCTGGAGTTGTTGCAACAAACAATGCAGAGATGGATACCAATGTAAAATATGGTGGTGCTGATGCTAACGATAATTCAGGTATCATTGAATATGTAAAGATTGAATACACTGGTGCTCGTATTGATGAAAAAAAAGAACATAACGGTTTAACATTAAATGGAGTTGGTAGAGGTACAAAATTAAACCAAATTCACTTTAGATATGCTGGTGATGATGCTATTGAATTCTTCGGTGGTACTGTTGATGCATCAAACTTATTAGTAGAGAACTGTTCTGATGATATGTTCGACATGACTGAAGGATATTCTGGAACTTTAACCAACCTTTATGGAGTTCGTGAAAAGGGATATTCTGATATAACATCTGATCCTCGTGGTATTGAAGCTGATGGTAACTATGATGGTAAAGGACCAACTCACATTAACCAATCTAACTTCAAAATCAACGGAATCACAATTGTAAACAACGCTTTAGATATCGTTGATGATAAAGGAGTTGCTACTGCAAAAATGATGACTGAAGTTTTCAAAATCAGAAGATTAGCAACTGCAACAATCACCAATGCATATGTTAAATTAGGGCCTGGTGCTACTGCTCATGCATTAATTGATTTAGGAGCATACAAAAAAGATGATGCAGGAAATACAACAACTGAAATCAATGTAAACGAGAGTGCCAATACTAAAACAACTATCGCTTACACAATCAATCCTGCAAACGGTTTAGATAAAGTGAAAATTGTTAACCCGCTTAACATCCCATTAACCCCGGGTGCTAGCAATACAGGTGCAACAACTTCAGCTTTCTCTTGGACAGGTTACAAGTTCTAATAATAAAATTAGGGTAAAAAATAATAATATAAGCCGTCTCCATTTATGGAGGCGGTTTTGTTTTATACCTTTTTCTCCTATTTTTAGTCTATTGTCTTTTGCTTGACCGCCCCAAAGTAAAGTCCTCTAAATGGAATTCAATCTGGTAATATAATATGTAAGCCATTGTTTGACCCTCCGTTTTAATGTCCAGATACAAAAGATTATTGAGCTGATTGAAATAAAAAGGTCATCTATAAAAGCATCGAAAAATCTGATAGCAACTCCAATGAATAGAATAGAAGATTGCCTCTAAATCTATTTATCCATGTATATGACCTGTAAGAATTGAGTATCTTGGATTTCAAATACATCATAAGTCTGATTTTTAGACTTAATCCTTTCCCAAGAAATATAAATTAATCAAACAATCCTCCGCACTTAAAATCAAAAAAAGGCTGTAAATATTATTTACAACCTTTTAAATCTTATTATAATATACTCAGCCTTAATGTCTGTCGTCTCACATCTAACAGCGAAGCGATCTCATATCTCACATCTAACAGCTAAGCGGTCTCACTTCTAAGACCCCTCTTTCACATGTTTATGTCTAAACAGAATAGCAAAAAGGATAGCAATAATCAACGTATAGATAGCAAAAGCTATCCAGATGTTGTGCCAGTCTTTAAACTGCAAGGCCTGATTAAATATACCGTCAGTTACTTGTATTCCTTTTTCTTGAATTACTTTCAACAGATTAGGGTTGTCCGGTGTAGTTTCCAGAAAAGACGCCAAAGAGCTGCTGTCGTTAAAAGTTTTGGTGTAATACTTATCAATAGCCCAACCCGATACTCGAGAGCCTAGAATCGCTCCAAATCCATTCGTCATCATCATGAACAGTCCTTGTGCAGAAGAACGAATCTTATTGTTGGTATTCGTCTCCACGAATAACGATCCGGAAATATTAAAGAAGTCAAAAGCCATCCCGTAAACAATACAGGAAAGAATGATCATCCATAAGCCTGAAGTAGGATTACCGTAGGCAAATAAACCAAATCGCAATACCCAGGCAACCATCGCGATCAACATCACCTGTTTGATTCCAAATCTTTTCAAGAAGAATGGAATGGCAAGGATAAATACCGTTTCAGATATCTGCGAAATCGACATGATAATGGTCGAATACTCGATTACGAAGGAATCCACATATTTTGGAAAGTACTTGAACTCATCGAGGAACACATCTCCATAAGCATTCGTTAGTTGCAAGGCTGCGCCCAAAAACATGGAGAATATGAAGAATAATGCCATTTTATAATTTCCAAACAACTTGAAAGCTTCTAATCCCAGCATTTGCGATAAAGAAGAATTTTCTTTGATATTATGCTGTGGTGGACATTTAGGTAAATTGAAAATGGAATATATACCTAGGAGGATAGAACCTCCGGCTGCAATGTAAAATTGACCCTCCGTTGCTTTACTGCCTGTTAGGTTAGTTAACCACATGGCAGCAATAAAGCCAATAGTACCCCATACCCTGATAGGAGGGAAGGCCTTGATTAGATCGTAATTTGCTTGATTTAATGCGGTATAAGCAATGGAATTGGATAGTGCTAAGGTTGGCATATAGCAACACATGGCTAAGAGCATAACTGTGAAAAAGCTGTTTGGATCAGGTACATGTGCTAAAGCTATTAGACAGATGGCATATAGGAAATGCAATCCAATGTAGAGCTTTTCGGCATTAACCCAGCGGTCAGCAATAATCCCCATAATGGTTGGCATGAACAGTGAGGCAATCCCCATAGTAGAGAAGATAGCGCCAAATTCAGTTCCATCCCAATTTTTTGTGCCAAACCAGTAATTGGCAATTGTAATTAACCATGCGCCCCAAACAAAGAATTGCAGGAAGTTCATGATAATTAACCTATGTTTGATAGACATATCAGTAGATAATGTTAGGTAAACAGGAAAATTATGATTTTCGTTTTTCTATTTCATCCCTGATTTTAGCCGCAGTTTCATACTGTTCATTTTCAATGGCTTTTTCTAGGGTGTTTTCTAATTGCTCCAAGGTTAGGGAAGCATAAGGCGAAGGTTTGTTCTTGATGGGCTCAGGAGGTGTCGGTTCACTTTCTTTCTCTGCTTTTACAGGTTCCTCTTGTTTGTAGTTGCCTACATTTTCGATGTTCTCTAAAAAAGCGAAATCATTGCCTTCAATGACGATTCCAGCAGTATTCATAATGAAATCATAAGTGAATATTGGACATTCAAAACGAACGGCTAGTGCAACTGCATCCGATGTTCGCGCATCGATCTCCGTCTTGGTGGTTCCATCTGTGCAGATTAACTTGGCGAAGAAGATGCCATCAATCAGGTTATAGATCAATACCTCTTCCAATTTAATCTTAAAGGTTTCCGCAAAGGTCTTAAACAAATCATGTGTCAATGGCCTGCTAGGCGTCATTTTCTCGATCTCTACAGCTATAGATTGTGCCTCAAAGCCACCGATAATGACTGGCAACCGCCTATTTCCGCCAACTTCCCCCAATACTAAAGCATAAGCGCCAGATTGCGTCTGACTGTAGGAAAGTCCAACTATGTCTAACTTGATTTTCTTCATTAATAACGCGTTAACGGAATTACAAAGATGCTAATATTAAAGCCAAAAAAAAAGTGACCCAGCGATTTTTTAAGCCAGGCCACTCGTTCATTGTTTAGTTTGTTTTAGTTGTTTTTCAAGTTTTTGATCGCTTGGGTCAACTTAGGGACGATTTCAAAGGCGTCTCCAACGATTCCATAGTCCGCAACTTTAAAGAAAGGTGCTTCTGGATCTTTATTGATTACCACGATGGTTTTCGATGAACTTACACCAGCTAAATGCTGAATAGCCCCTGAAATTCCAATAGCGATATATAAGTTTGGACTAACTACGATTCCAGTTTGTCCTACGTGCTCAGAGTGTGGTCTCCAACCAGCGTCTGATACCGGTTTAGAACATGCTGTTGCTGCGCCTAATACCTCTGCTAATTCCTCAATCATTGCCCAGTTCTCTGGACCTTTAAGACCACGGCCTGCCGATACAACAATCTCTGCCTCTGGCAAGGTAACTTTATCTGTAGCACGTACGATATCCTTAACCATCACACTGAAGTCACCTGCATCGATAGTTGGCGTGAAGTCTATTACTTGTGCTGTTCCACCTACCGCATTTACTTCATAAGCATTTGGATTAACTGCAATTACTTTGTTTGCCGAGCTAATAACTTCGGTTGCAAATGCTTTATTAGAAAATGCCGTTTTCTTGATTTCCATTTGATCACCATTAATGTTTGGTAAACTAATGGCTCCATCAGCCAAACCAGCGTCTAATTTAGCTGCGATACGTGGTGCTAATCCTTTTCCAGAAAAAGAATTGGATAAAACAACCACCTTGGCATTCTCTTCTTTTGCAGCTGCTGCAACGATAGATGCATAAGCTTTATTTACGAAGTTTTTCAGGTTATCCTGATTCGCATTTAAAACTTTACTAACCCCATAATTGCCTAATTTTTCCAATTCAGCCGTTTTTACATTGCCGATTGATAGTGCTGTAACGGTATCACCCAGTTGATCTGCTATTGCTTTCGCATAAGAAGCAGCCTCAAATGCCGATTTCTTTAAAGTACCATCTGTATTTTCGATATATACTAATATTGCCATGATAATTCTTGCGTTTATAAGGTTAAATTACTTTTGCCTCGTTATGTAATAACTGAACGAGTTGATCTACTTCATCTACTAATTTCACAGCACCACGAGGAGCAGGAGATTCGTATTTGCTGATGTTCGAAAGACTTGCCACTTCGATAGGCTCAATTACCTGTAGTGGTTTAGAGCGAGCACCCATAATTCCACGCATATTTGGAATCTTCGGTTCAGCCACACCCTCAGCTGTTCCAACAACAACCGGTAAGGAAACAGAAAGAACTTCTTTACCACCTTCAATCTCACGGTCAATAGTAGCTTCAGTACCTTGTACATCCAGTTTTTTAGCAATAGAAACTGAAGGTAAGTTTAACAATTCACCTAATAATGCGGCAACTTGAGCTCCATTATAATCAATGGATTCTCTACCGGTTAGTATTAAATCAAAATTTTGTTCTTTAGCATATTTTGCGATTTGATTGGCTACGAACCAAGCATCACGGGGTGCTGCATTTACACGAACGGCGTCATCTGCTCCAATAGCTAATGCCTTACGGATGGTGGGCTCGGTGCTGCTGTCGCCAACATTGATCACCGTAACGGTGCCTTTTCCACCTTCTGCTAATTCTACAGCCTTTGCTAAGGCAATCTCATCGTATGGATTGATTATATACTGAATGCCGTTGCTGTTGAATACCGTATTGTCATTCGTAAAGGTTATTTTCGATGTAGTGTCTGGGACATTACTGATACAAACTAATATTCTCATAATTCTTACGTTTTACACAAACCTACATTTATTTATAAGCATTTCAAAACCTTTTTGAAGCCATTTTAAGCATTTTGTTTCTTAGAATATATTACAAAATATTCAGTGGAATCCGTGTATTTTTATGGATGTGTTAATTTTTCCTCCTTAACAACTTGTCTTTTTAAATTTTCGTTTAAAAACCCCGCTTAATCGTAAAGGTCATCAATTTGTCATTTTGTATGCTAGCATAGTATTTTTTTATTGAAAGTCAATTCCATGACTCCCATTCCTTTTTCCTTATCTTTGTAGCATGCAATCCAGATTAGAACAACTCAAAGAATTTTTAGCAGAAAGTCCACAGGATCCCTTTTTAAAGTATGCCCTTACCATGGAGTACGTTAAGTTGGGTGATGAAGAGCAGGCTCTTGTAGGTTTTGAAAATCTAATAGCTGAACATCCAGATTATGTAGGTACTTATTATCACTTTGGCAAATTTCTAGAGAAGGCAATGGAAAAAGAACGTGCTATTGGAATTTATGAACAAGGAATCCAGGTGGCACAAGCAAAACGAAATTTTCATGCCTTAGGAGAATTAAAAAATGCACTCTTAATGGCGGAAGGTCTACTGGATGAAGATGAATAATGTTAAATTTTCATAATTCGCAAATAATGGTATCTTTTTTGTCTATTCTAAGCAAACGTAGTTTATCATTTTATGCGCAAGCTTACCCTATATCTGTTCAGTGCCGTACTCTTGGTTTTTGTCTTTAGTTGTATCAACAACAAGACAAAGGTTAACCAATTGATTGGTTCTGAAGGAAATGTTTTAAAGGGTATGGGCGTTGTAGGTACCTATGAAGGCAAACTCCCTTGTGCTGATTGTACCACCATTTCCACCGTGCTTAGTTTAGATAATAACAAAAACTACCACATGCGCTATGTTTATGTTGGTAAGAGTGAGGAAGTCTTTGAACATAAGGGTAAATGGGAATTGGATAATGATATCCTAAGTCTGGAACATATTGACTATAACTTTAAAATTTCCGACGACCAATTGCAACAATTGGATCTCTCCGGTAAGGAAATTAAAGGCGATCTTGCCGAAAAATACGTTCTAGTAAAAATTAAATAAACAGTTTTATTTATCTGTATTTAACCTTTGTTGTTAAAAATTTCATCGTAATTCATGTTGTTTTCT
Organism: Sphingobacterium kyonggiense; assembly: GCF_039536825.1. Taxonomy (NCBI): domain Bacteria; kingdom Pseudomonadati; phylum Bacteroidota; class Sphingobacteriia; order Sphingobacteriales; family Sphingobacteriaceae; genus Sphingobacterium; species Sphingobacterium kyonggiense. The sequence goes on along the minus strand of NZ_BAAAZI010000015.1, from coordinate 209,456 downwards.
TTGAAAAATACCGTGTTTGGGGTATTTCGGGAAAGTTTTGGCTGTAGTAAATTTGTTTAATTAAAAACATAAAAAAATGAAAGCCAAACTATTAATTCTATGCATGCCTGTATTATTATTGATCACAGTGGTCAGTTGTCAGGAAGGTTTATTAGACCTTATCGAAGGAGAAGTTGAAGAAAGAGCTGTTGTAGGTACTTGGGAAGCCTATGAGTTTTATAACAATGAAATTGGGGAAGCAGAAATAACTGGAAAGGATTTTAAAAAGATCAACCAGATTGGTAAAATTAATTTTGAAACCAGAGTATATCCTTGTACTACCAAAATCTCCAAAAATGAGCACCTCATATCTCTTTTTCAGTTTAAACTAATGTCTGGCGGAAAGGCGGAACATACTATGAAAGGGTACCATAAATTTGAAGGGTGGGATGCGAATTGTCTTGCCAAAAATTATAATGAACCGCTCGATTATACGGAAACTATGAAATGGAAAATCATAGGTAAAAATGCGCAATTAGCTATTTTTGATGATGAAGAAGATGAAGATGAAGGAACTTTTGATATTGTTAAACTAACTTCAAATGAAATGCATCTGCAATATGATGATGGAGATAGTTATACTTTACTCAAATTAAGAAAAAAATAATATCGCATTATAGCATTCCATAAATTTATATATTAAGTCATTAAGTTGTTTTTTCAAAGGCAGTTATTCTAAAATAACTGTCTTTTTTTGTTATTACAGTAGCTTCTATTAATAGTTCTTTGTTAAATTAATCTTTACCCAATGTAAACTTAGTTTTAAATCTGTTAAATTTCTTATTGATTTATATAAATTTCGTAAAATATATTTAGCTATATGTTTTGATGCATTAAAAAGTATAATACTTTTGTTTAGCTAAATAAACATAATATGAAATCAAAATTATTAATCTATTTATTACCGATCCTTTTTTTGTGTGCGATATCAGCTTGTAAGGATAGCAACGATGACTTAGTTGAAGAAGGGAACATTGTAGGTACTTGGAATGCCTACGAATATTATACCGATATGGATATTCCAGGTGAAATCTCAGGTAAAGATTTCAAAAAAATAAACCAAATCGGTACAATTACCTATGAAACTCGAGAGCTTCCGTGCACAAATAATATTAGTAAATATGAACAGGAGATCGATATTTTCCAATTTAAACTAAACGCTGATGGAACTGCGCGTATTAGTAGGAAAGGATACTTAAAATTATATGGGTTTCGATTTGATTGTAGCCCAAGGAATTTTATTGATGGGCGAGATCAAGTAGAATCTTACAACTGGAAACTTACCGACGACAAGAAAAGCCTTATGTTTTATAATGAAGAAACTAAACTGGAGGATTCTAGGAAACTGCCTATCGTTACACTGAATTCCAAAGAAATGCATATAAAATATGATGATGGAAAAACATATATCCACTTCAAATTTAAAAGAGGATAATACAAAAAGTATAACGTCTTAAATAACATTTAGCCCCGTTGGAAATCTAAAATCTAATGGGGTTCTTTCTTTTTTAACTATGACATTAATATTCAGTTAATACCTTGATATATTCTTACTTATCAAACGTAACATGCTGCCGTAAAATCGGTAAATAAAAAAAAGGGATGTTGCCATCCCTTTCTATGATAAAAATTTTAATTCTGTATGATCTGCAATTAAGCCTCTACTTTTTCTTCACTTGTACAGATTTCTTTAAGAATATCCACTACAAAGTCTACTTCAGCTTTCGTGTTGAATTTGCAGAATGAAAAACGTACGGAAGGTCTTGTGCCGTCTGCTCCAATACCACGAAGTACATGTGAGCCAATATCCGATCCTGAGCTACATGCTGAACCACCGGATGCTGAAACTCCTTTGATATCCAAATTGAATAACAGCATATCACCCATTTTAGTACAAGGCAATGATACGTTTAATACCGTATATAAGGATTTATCCGCATCAGTTTCACCATTGAATCGAACATTAGGAATGTTTTCTTCCAACTTCGCTTTCATATAATCTTTAAGCGACTGTATATAGTTGCGGTGTTCTTCCATTTCGGCATAAGCTAATTCAAGTGCTTTTGCCAATCCCACTATTCCATATACATTCTCTGTACCACCGCGCATGTTGCGTTCCTGTGCGCCACCATAAATCAACGGTTTGATCTTGTTACGACCATTGATGTATAAAAATCCAACTCCTTTCGGACCATGGAATTTATGAGCTGCACCTGTGATGAAGTCAATTTTCAAATCAGAAAGATCATGTGGGTAATGTCCCATGGTCTGTACGGTATCCGAGTGGAATATCGCATTATACTGTTCGCAAAGTAGACTCACACGTTTAATGTCGGTTAAATTACCCAACTCATTATTCGCATGCATAATAGAAACGAATGTTCGCGGATTCTTAGCTAAGAGTTCCTCCAAATGATTCAGGTCGATATTTCCTTTTGAATCTACACGTAATAGATCCAAATGAATCTTTCCGGCATGTGCTAATTCTTCCAAGGTATGCAATACCGCATGGTGCTCAAGAGGTGAGGTAATCGCGTGGCTGATGCCGTTGCCTTCAATGGCACGAACGATAGCCATATTATCAGCTTCAGTTCCACCGGAGGTGAAGAAAATCTCCGACGGCGAGGCATTTAATAATTTTGCAACTGTCCTTCTTGCCTTTTCAACGATTGTCTTACTTTCACGGCCGTGAGCGTGAATGGAAGAAGGGTTCCCAAAGTTTTCGTTTAGGGTTTTTACCATCGCTTCAATGACTTCTTGGTCTAAAGCGGTAGTCGCGGCATTATCAAAATAAACTTGCATGGCGACAAATATAATTAATTGATAGAAGAGTTTTTAGTAATTTTATTGTTTCTGACGATAATCAAACCAATTGATAGTAAGCCGGTTAATAAGGCTAAATATACGATTAAATCGCCGTTTTTGGTATAAAACGTCAACTCTTCATTAAGGTTAATTTCTTGTGATAGGGCTGTTGGTACCCACCAACTTGAACGTTGAACGATATCTCCTCGCTGATTGATAAAGGCAGAAATACCCGTATTCGCGGAGCGAACAACCCATCTGCGGTTTTCTATTGCGCGTAATTTGGCATAAAGCAAGTGCTGATCTTTTCCCGCTGTATCGCCCCACCAACCATCATTGGTAATGACAGCTATGAACTGAGCGCCCTTTTTAATGTATTCCGTAACATAATCTCCCCAAATCGATTCATAACAGATGACTGGAGCGGCACCTATTCCACTAGCTGAATAGAATACCGAAGGTTCTTCTTGACTCCCATATCCACCAGTGCTTCCACCAAAGTGTTTAAACAAAGGTTTTAAGAAGGATAAGGCTTTTCCAAATGGCATCTTCTCTGCACCTGGTACCAGTTTGGACTTATGATAAAACTGCAATTTTGAAGATCCATCAATTAACACGCCGGCATTAAAATGATCGATGAATAGATTGCCATAAGGTCGTGCAGTAACTGTGCGGTCATCGTTGTAAAACACATAACTTTCTATCCCAGACAGAACATTCCCGTTATGATAGGGTTCCAAAAAGTCCAATACCGTTTGGTATTGTCTGTATTCCCGAAATTCCTCTTCATTGATATAACGTTCATCGGATATAGCTGTTTCAGGCCAAATAAAGAACTCTGTATTCAATTTGGCTACCTTCTGCGATAAGTCAGTCAACACCTTTAATTGTTCATCCGGGGTAATAGGTCCCCATTTTCCGAATGGGTCGATATTCGGCTGTACAGTAACGATTTCTGATGGATTGACATGTTCCTCATAATTGCTGTAAGCAATCCAAGAACCTGCAGCAGGTAATATCAATAGCCCAGCAAACAAACCTAGGATTAGTTTATTGGAATAGATTTCCATTTTTTCCTTGCGCTGCCAGAACCAAAGAAAGGCAAGGATATTGCCTAACAAAATCCATAAGGTCCCGCCATAAACACCCGTAAAGCTATACCATTGGATAATTTGATGGAAATTCGCAAATCCATTACCCAAGTTCATCCAAGGAAAAGCTAATTCCCAACTCTGGTGCAGGTATTCGTATGCTATCCAAAATGAAATTAAGCCCATAAAGCTCAATAGAATATTATTTCGCTTACGCATCTGATAGTATAAACGGAAAGCGCATGCCATCAATACAGGACCTAAGGTATAAGGTACTAAAGCGACCATTAAAGACGGAAAAGCATCCAAAAAGGCATTCATGGCATTGTAAACCCAATAAATGCTTGCCGTGTTCCAAACAAAACAGGTCAGAAAGGCTAAGCCAAAGACCTTGCGGCCTTTGTACTTGTAATCACCGCGAATTACTTGTTCAATAGCAACCAATAATGGAACAAATCCAATGAAAAGTAATACCGAAGAGTAGGGTATGGGTGGCCAAGCCAACCAGAGTATAAATGCACTCAAGAGTGCTAGCAGATAATTATTGCGCATGAATTACAGTTTGCTTAAGATTTCTGCTTTTTTAGTTTCATATTCTGCTTGTGTGATCAACTGTTTATCATACAAGCTCTTTAGTTTTTTCAATTTAGCGGTCATTTCATCTTCCTCTTCCGATAGTTTATCTTCTTGAACAGGATTGTTTGAAGAAAATGACGGTGCTGTTGATGCTGGAGAATGTGAAAATGAGGAAAAAGGTCTAGCTTCTTCTTTCTGTACCTCCGGTTCAACAGGTTTTGGTGCTTCCACCTTTGGCTCTTCCCGTACAGGTTCAGGAGCTGCAGGTGGCGAATAAACAGGTTTGTTCTCTATAACAATCTTGTTTTCTTTCGACTCTGTTTTTTGATTCTGTAGATTGTCCAAGGCTGCTTTAATCAATTGATAAAGCTTTCTCGCTTGTGTTTTAGGAATGTAATCTACCGTCAGGTTTTCTCCAGTAAATGGAATGACAGTCACTTTTGAACCAAAGATTTCTTCTTTAAAGGCGATGTCCTTGATGTCCTGCCAAGAGAAAATTTCAAAGTTAGTAGCCAAACCCAGTTTGGTGAATTCGCACAAGAATATACGCTTGTTACTCACCGTAATGCTATCGGGCAACAAGGTTACAGCAGGTTTTTTCTGAAGGGCAATATAATTGATGGACTCACCAGGAGTTAGCATATCCAGGATCTTTCCATGGATCTTTTCCACAACTTTTGGATCTTGTCCGTCTTGAACGTATTTATCGATTTGATAATTTTCCATGTTATCGTTATTTACTTGATCTAAAATAAATTAAAATTTCAACTTTATCCTAATCCGGCCACACAGAATACAAATTCCCCTTTTATCGGGTGTGATTCAAAATGTGCCTTGAGCTCGGCTAAAGTGCCTCGCACCGTTTCCTCGTACAATTTACTGATTTCTCGTGATATGGAAGCCTGTCTTTCTTCACCAAATACGGTCATTAGCTCCTCAATGGTTTTTAAGATGCGATGCGGTGACTCATAAAATATCATGGTTCGTTTTTCATCCGCCAACGCTTTAAGGCGAGTCTGTCTGCCTTTTTTCACGGGTAGAAATCCTTCAAAGCAGAAACGATCGTTTGGTAATCCGGAATTCACCAGCGCTGGCACAAAGGCGGTAGCACCAGGAAGACATTGAACCTCCAAGCCCTCTTTAATACTTTCGCGAACGAGAAGAAAACCTGGATCTGAAATAGCAGGAGTACCAGCATCTGAAATCAAAGCAATCTTATTCCCTTCCTTCATCAAACGGATGATCTCCGATACTGCCTTGTGTTCATTGTGCTGATGGTGAGCAAAAACTTTCTTGTCAATGCCAAAATGCTTGAGCATAGGAGCAGAGGTTCTGGTGTCCTCAGCCAAGATTATATCCACATCTTTCAATGTTTGTATGGCCCGAAAGGTCATATCCTCTAAATTTCCGATGGGCGTAGGTACGATATACAGCATAGGTCAAAGATAAGTATTAAACCTAAAGTTATACTTGGAAATTCTTTATTCCTATGCCGTACTTTTCGTTTATTATTCGGAAACCTCTTGATAATCTTCTGTTCGTGGAATTCTTTCAATAATTTCCTTCCACTCCTCAGGGATGGTGGTCAGTTTTCTTGCCGCAATATCCATCCATGCCCCATCCACTAAAACGACAGCAGCTCGAACCCCATTTTCCTTGAAAATCTCATGTCGAAATGAAAAACGATTGTTCGTGCGATTGTACTTGCTAATTTCAACTGATACCTTGATTCGCTCATCCAAACCAATCTCCCGGTGATAATTTAGTTCCTCTCGAAATAAAATTGGACCAATCTTTTTATTGTTGAACTCAGATAAGGATAAGCCCAATTGGTTAAGCATATTACTTCTGGCTTGTGCGCAAAAATCGGCATAAGCAGAATGTCGTAAATGTACATTCGCATCAATTTGAGACCACAAAACCTGTCCTTCGTAGAAAATATTGTTCTCCATTTGCTGTTCGTTTGTTGTTATCCCTAAAAATAGGAAATATTCGAGAGCTTGTAATCAAAATATGGTAAAAATAGTTTCCATGCTAACTATTTTACTACAGATGAATCATCAACTAGACCTCCTCCGTTTGTTGCTTGCCTAAAGCTTGTATCAAGCTACAGTTTGCTTCGAAACTCTAAGGGAATTTCTAGGGATCTGATAGGGATCTTGTTCGGATCTCGTTCGCTTCTAACCGAACGAGATCCGAAGGAGATCCGAACAAGTTCCGAAGGAGATCCGAAGAAGTGTCGAATAAAACCCCTTTGCCCTACGGGCAGTATCCAGTATTAAGTAGTTAGTAATTAGACCTATGAGCGGGATAATAATTTCGCTATTTACAAGTTTCATCTGAGGCTTGCCAAAGAAACCATTCGTCTGAAAATCAGAATTGCTTAAGAGGGCCTGTGGAAAGAATATTCTATTGAGGGCGATGCATGCATCACCCGTAAATACACTCTTAAAATCTAATCCGCCAATAGGTTTAACTACTCTGTACTAAATATACTTAATACTTTTTTTAATCGGGCAGACATTCCGCTGCGCTCAGTGCTGCCCCTACGCTGGGTGGCAATTAAAGTGATATTAACGAGCTTATTAGGTAGCACGTTAGGTAGGGGCGGTACTGAGAGAGTTCGACGGAAGGGGTGAAACCCCGACGAGAACGAACGGTATGTCTGCCCGTTTTTTTTGGAGACGATTAGACAACGGACAAAGATTTAGATTGTGGGATATGAGACCGCTACGCTATTAGATGTGAGATATTGGAAAGGAAAATGAGGAGGAGAAAGGATAAAGGGAAAAGGATAAAGGGGAAAGGGGAAAGGAGAAAGAATTAATGTTATGCGGGCGATGCATGCATCGCCCCTACAAACAATCGTGAAAAAAAGGGCGATTAAAACCCTAACTGTAGGGTCGAAGCATGCTTCGACCGCTTAAATAAACTTAAAAATATCTAAAAAAATCTAAATAGTTTATAGTTTGCTCAGCCAGCTTCGCAATGACCCGATCTTGTGGGGGGATTGGAGACTCTTCGCTTCGCTCTGAGTTGGAAATTCCCTAAAACTTTTTCTATCTCACATCTCACATCTCACAGCGCAGCGGTCTCTTTTTTATTTCAAGCAAGACTTAACTAGTAATAATTGATTGACTTAAACTATATTGTGAAAATTTGCGCTATAAATAACTTAAGATTGATAATATTAAGTTTCGAGCCTGCTTATTTAACAATATCATAACATAGGGTTAATTATGGTTTTAACTAAAGGATATAAATTTGACCAGGATTTAAAACCAGTATTATATGAGATTTACTTTACTAATTTTATTACAATTTATTTGTTGTTTAGGCTTTGCCCAGAACACTGTTCTAAAGGGGAAAGTTATGGACAATAACGACAAATTTTCCATGCCCGGAGCGACATTACGAATTACCGAGGGTAATCGTTATACCGTTTCTGATGGTAATGGAAATTTTGAATTCTTAAACTTACCTGCAGGTAGCTATACTTTATCGGTAGATTACTTAGGTTACAAACATTATGAACAGAAAATCGAGGTTCGTTTAAATCAACCTACAGTTGAGGTGTTTTTAGAGGCGGCAACCCGTACTTTAGATGAAGTTCAAGTAATTGGTGATTTAGCTAAGGGACAAGCCAAAGCATTAAACCAACAGAAAAATAACAGTAACATCACGAATATTATTTCTTCCGATCAAGTGGGTCGTTTCCCGGATCAGAATATTGGTGATGCATTAAAACGTGTACCAGGTATTACTATGCAGAATGATCAAGGTGAAGCTAGAAATATCATTGTACGTGGTCTATCTCCAGAACTTAACTCTGTAACCTTAAACGGTGACCGTATCCCTTCAGCTGAAGGTGATAATCGTAATGTGCAAATGGACTTAATTCCATCGGATATGATTTCATCTGTGGAAGTAAACAAAACCTTAATGCCGGATATGGATGCTGATGCGATCGGTGGATCGGTAAATTTGGTGACTCGTGCAGCTCCTAACAAACAACGTATATCTGCTACCTTAAGTGGTGGTTATGCGCCTATCCGTGAAAAAGGAGTTTATAATGGAACATTAATTTATGGTAACCGCTTTATGGATAATAAAATGGGTATCGTACTTTCTGGAACTTTACAATCGCAGAACTTTGGTTCAAATAATATCGAGGCAGTATGGAACCAAAAAGACGGAAATACATTCATGAAAGAGATGGATGTTCGTAAATACGATGTTAGCCGTATCCGTCGTAGTGTTTCTGCAGCTTGGGATTATGATTTTAACTCCAGAAACCGTATTTCATTGAATGCCATGTATAACTGGCGTGACGATTTAGAGAATCGTTATAGATTACGTTATAAAGACATGAAATGGGATGATGCTAAGAAAACCTATATTGGTGAAATCAGCCGTCAAACCAAAGGAGGTATTGACAACAGTACTAATAAAAATGCACGTTTAGAGCGTCAGAGTGTAATGAACTTCTCCATGCAAGGGGAGCATATTTTAGCGCCTAAATTGGATTTTGATTGGTCAGCATCGTATTCACGTGCAGAAGAAGATCGTCCTAATGAGCGTTACATTGCCTACCGTATGAAGGATGCAAGTCTTGGACAAGATTTAGCAGACACTTATTTGCCTTTTGTGACAAATACCAATACTGATCTTAGCAAGTATAAATTCCATGAGATTACTGAAAACGATAATAATACCCACGAGGATGAAATTGGTGGTAAATTCAATTTCCGTTTGCCTTTAAGTGTTATTGACGGTCAAAAAGGAAGATTCCGTTTCGGTGGTAGATTACGTTTGAAAACCAAAGTAAGAGAGAATATCTTTTATGAATATAAGCCAACAACTGCCATTGCAGATATGACAGCATTACCAAATGTTACTTGGGATGGCAAAGGATGGGAGCAAGGGGAGAAATATGCACCTGGGACCTACGTTGATAAATCTTATTTAGGAGGTCTTGACTTGAAAGATGCTTCAAAATACAAAGAAGAACCTGTAGGAAAAGAGTATTTAGCGAATAACTACAACGCCAAGGAGCAGATTTATGCTGGATATTTCCGTTGGGATCAAAATTTGTCTGAAAAAACGACCTTAATCTTAGGGGCACGTTTAGAGCATACGCGTATTGATTACACTGGTAATAGCGTATTGGATGAGAAAGATTTAAAAGGTACAATTAGCAACAAGTTTAATTATACCAACATTCTTCCAAACCTTTCCATCAAGCATAACTTCAGTGATGATTTTATTCTTCGTGGAGCTTATTCAACAGGTTTAGCTAGACCAAATTACTATGCTTTAGCTCCTTTCATCAGTGTTATTTCTGAGAAAAGTGAAATTTCAGCAGGTAATCCAGATTTAAAGGCTACTTATTCGCATAATTTCGACTTTATGTTAGAAAAGTACTACCGTAACATCGGTTTGATTTCTGGAGGTTTATTCTATAAGAATTTGAAAAACTTCATCTATTCTTATGCGAACTTAAACTATACCACTGCTGATTTTGCTCGTGAATTCCCTACACAGGTTAATCCAATCCCTGCAGGTGCTAACTGGCAGATGGTTCAACATAGAAACGGTGATAAAGTAGATTTATATGGTGCTGAAATTGCATTCCAAAGACAGTTAGATTTCCTACCTGGAAAATTCTTACAAGGATTTGGTGTATATGCGAACTATACTTACACCAAATCAAAGGCAAAAGGTATCGCTGGATCAGATGGTGTTATGCGTGAAGGATTAGGTTTACCTAGAACTGCACCACACATGTTGAATGGTTCCTTATCATGGGAAAACAGTAAATTCTCCGCTCGTGTATCGGCAAACTATACAGCAGCATATTTAGATGAAGTAGGAGAGGATTCTTTTACAGATGCTTATTATGACAAGCAATTCTTTTTAGATGCTAATGCTAGTTACAAGATTACTCCTCAATTGCGCATTTTTGCTGAGGCGAACAATTTAACGGATCAACCATTACGTTATTACCAAGGTGATGTTGCCCGTATGAAACAATTAGAATATTACAAGTCAAGATATACCTTAGGTTTGAAATTTGACCTGTAAGCATAATAAAATCAATAGATGAAAATACAATTCATGACCATATGCTCGGCGGCTCTGATATTCGGAGCCTGCACGAGCAAACTGGCTCCAGTTGCGGACAATGCTGTAAAACCTAGTGTTGTGACTGAGCAGGTGCCAAATGATACCGATGATCCAGCCATCTGGGTTAATCCAAATGATAGCACGCAAGTGATGGTAATCGGTACAGACAAGCACGAAAAAACTGGTGGTCTCTATGCGTTCGATATGGATGGCAAGATCATCAACAAAGTGACTCCTTTGGATCGCCCGAATAATGTGGATATCGCTTATGGCATGAACGTCGGCGGTAAGATTCAAGATATCGCTGTGTTAACCGAACGTGGAACTAATATGATTCGCGTATTTAGCTTGCCAGATTTGAAACCATTGGATAATGGTGGTATTCCAGTCTTCGAAGGTGAAACAGAGCGCTCACCAATGGGGATTGCTTTGTACACACAAAAGGATTCTACTGGCAATAAAATTTTCGCTGTAGTAGGTCGTAAAACTGCTGGTCCAGACAATTACTTGTTCCAATACGAGCTTTTTGAAGATGCTGGGCAAGTAAAAGGAAAGAAAGTACGTGCCTTTGGAAAATTCCAAGGAGGCAAGGAAATAGAAGCCATAGTAGTAGATAATGAACTTGGTTATATCTATTATTCTGATGAAGGTTTTGGTATTCACAAGTACTACGCTGATCCCTCTAAAGGAAATGAGGAATTGGCACTATTTGGTCAGAAGGATTTCAAATCAGATCATGAAGGGATTGCACTATACAAAAGTAGCGACAGCACAGGGTATATCGTCATCTCGAATCAACAAAATAATTCTTTTAATATTTATCCACGAGAAGGTGCGCAAGGCAAACCTCATCAACATGATCGTGTAGCAGAAGTTCCTGTTTCAGCGATCGAATGTGACGGTGCTGATGCGCTCTCCTTGCCGATAGGAACAAAATTCTCTAAAGGTATGTTGGTAGCCATGAGTAATGGTCGAGTATTCCATTACTATGACTGGCAGATCTTTCAGGATAGTATTAGTAAGAAATAAAGACTTTACTCACCATAATGTTATTTGATTAATGTTAAAAAACGGGCGGTGCTTAGCACCGCTTTTTTTGTTTTAGACGACAGACGACAGATAATAGACGACAGACGACAGACCCTTGTCCATTAGGAATATGATTTAATGATTTTTAGCGGTCGATGTATGCATCGACCGTTTTATTTTATGGTAATAAATCTTGTGTTAAATAGGATTTTGTATAGTCTGAAGATCTTTCACCAAAGGTGAAAGATGACATTTTTGTGGATTGGTAAAGAAGGTTTTTAGCGGTCGATGCATGCATCGACCCTACATAAAACGGTTAATTTCAGGATGATTTTTTCCGCCATACCCTCCATAACTGTAGGGTCGAAGCATGCATCGACCGTTTAAAAAAATGTTTTCGATTCTTGTATTAAATAGGATTGACAAAGTTTGAAGATCTTTCACCAAAGGTGAAAGATGAAGGGTGATTGGTGGGGAATAAAGGTTTACTATCGACTAAATAGTGTTTTTTATCTCGGGCAGACATTCTGCTGCGCTTAGTACTGCCCTACGCTAGGCGACTATTAGTCGGTTTAAAGCAAAATGCTTAGAAAGCCCGTTTTATTGAAGATAAAAGATTATTAACGTCAGAAAGCAGAACCCGTTAAGCTGTAAAGAACTAAGGTTTAACCTTAGGTCTTTACACTTCCTATCTAATAGCGCAGCGGTCTCATATCTCATGTCTAATAGCGCAGCGGTCTTTTTCAGCGAAGCGGTCTCAATTACATTGCCCCTGGTGAGGCCATCTGCATGAGGATAGCGGTTAGCCAACCAGCATAGGTTCCTATGGCGTATCCAAATACCGCAAGGATTACTCCTACAGAAATTAGGGATGGATGGAATGCTGCAGAGGTAACCGAAGCAGATGCAACTCCTCCCACATTGGCCATACTTCCCACAGCAAAGTAGAAAAATGGTACTTTGAATATTTTTCCTACAATTAGTAATAGTAATGCGTGTACTGACATCCAGATCAAGCCGACAACCAATAAGCCCGGATTGTCTAGAATGGCGGTAATGTCCATTTGCATTCCGATGGTGGTGATCAATACGTATAAGAATACTGTAGCTACTTTAGAAGCACCTACGTATTCTAATTTTTTTGCAGGTGTAAATGAAAGGATAACTCCGATGACAGATGCGAAGAAGATCACCCAGAAGAAGGTACTGGTTAAAGAGAATTTGGCAAGTTCAGGGAAATTGGTTCCCATATAGGCAGCCAATGGTCCGGCTAACATAGCCGCTAAGGCAGTACCCCCAAAAGCTAAAGCTATTATGTACATTAAATCTTTCGTTTCTGGATTTCTGCTGTTTGCTTTTACTTTAGCATCCATTTTCTCCTTTAAGGCTTCAACATCAGAAGACTCCGCATTGAAGAATTTATCAAATTTCTTAGACTTACTAGCTCCATATAAAAGGAAAGCCATCCATATATAAGCTACAAATACATCCACAGCAATAATGGAAGAAAAGACTTTAGGCGAAGGCTGCAAAATCTCTTTTAAGGCTACCTGATTGGCACTTCCGCCAATCCAAGAACCTGCCAGAGAACCTAATCCTTTCCATACCTCATCTGGTGCAGCTCCACCTACAACTTCAGGTGCGACTAATGCTGTAAGATAAACAGCTAAAGGACCACCAATCACAATACCAATGGTACCAGTGATAAACATTAATCCGGCACGTTTTCGTAGTGCCCACATTTCCTTTAAATCCAGATTCAATACAAACAAAATCAAACAGGCAGGGAGCAAGTAATTACTGCCAACACCCGTAAGTGGAGAGTTTGCACCATCGATTATATGTAATGAATTTAATACACCTGGTAAAAAATAACATAACAATAGTGGTGGGATAATATTGTAAAATCCTTTTACATATTTATTGGATAAGTTCGAGGTATAGAAGACTAAACCAAGGATGACCATAAGCAGTCCCAGTACAACAGAAGTGTTACTTACCAAAGGGAGGGTTTCGGTTTCGGTTATTTGCATAAAAATGTAATAATTGTTAATTTGCTGTGAAAATAACTATTTCCATTGACTATTTTTCGTTTTTACCCAAAATAGGAAATGAATAGATCAATCTAAATCGCAATAATAAATACGTAATGGACCGTAGAGATTTTATTAAGAGTAGTGGTATCCTTCTAGGTGCTACGACTTTAGATGTGCCCGAACCAATGGGTGCAAAGAAAACCATCAAAATAGGTTTGGTGGGTTGTGGTGGTCGGGGGACCGGAGCAGCCTTTCAAGCTTTAAACGCAGACCCCGATGTAGAAATCGTGGCATTGGCGGATATTTTCCAAACACAATTGGATACCGCTTTAGCTAGTCTTAAAGAAGCCCACAAGGATCGTGTAAAAGTAACAGAGAAACGACAGTATGTGGGTTTTGATGCGTATAAGAAATTAATTTCCAGCGATGTGGATGTGGTATTGTTGGCTACTCCTCCATGCTTTCGACCTGATCAATTGAATTTTGCAATTCAAAAAGGCAAGCATGTCTTCTGTGAAAAACCTATGGCGGTGGATATCCCAGGAGTGCATAAAGTTCGCGAAGCCGTAAAACTTGCTAAGGAGAAGAAGCTGAATTTAGTTTCTGGATTCTGTTTTCGTTATACCAACCCAAACAGAGAATTGGCAAAACAAATTCACGGTGGTGCCATTGGTGATATATTTTCCATTAGTACCTTCCGCTTAGGGGGTGAATTGACTGAAAAGCCTAGACAGGCAAATTGGTCAGATTTGGATTACCAATTGCACAATTGGTACTATTACCAACGTTATTCTGGTGATATTATCGTTGAACAAACGGTACATAGCATTGACTTCATGAGCTGGATGTTGAACCGTGGGCTTCCAAAATTTGTATCGGGCACCGGAGGTCGTCAAAGTAGACCTTGGGACAAGTTTGGAAATGTTTTCGATCATTTTGCTATTGAATTTGATTACGGAGATGGCGTGAAGGGATTCCACTTTGGTCGCCAACAAAATGGTACGCAGCCTAGAAATACGGTTGAAGCTGTTGGTAGCAAAGGTGCTATGAAAGTTGGGATTTTAAGTAGTTATGAGATTTTTGGACAGAACCCTTGGAAGTTTGCCGGAAAGACCGATAATATGTATCAAACTCAACATAATGAATTGTTTGCTGCCATCCGCAACAAGCAAGTAATTAATGATGGGGATTTTATGGCTGATTCTACTTTACTAGCTATCTGGGGTAGGGAAGCTGCTTATGCTGGAAAAATCATTAGCTTAGATGAGATTGAGAATTCCACGAAAGTATATGGTCCAGGTATTGAAGAGTACAATTGGGAAATGCCAGTTGATAAGGCATTAATTCCTAGACCAGGATTAGCTACTTAAGTTATTGTCAGATTAGAAAATGAGTCAACGAATTAAGATTTTAGTGGTTGGTTGTGGCAACATGGGAGCTTCTCATGCGAAAGCATACCACGATATGGATGCGTTTGAAATTGTGGGGTTGGTATCCCGTGGTGCAAGCAAGGAAAAGTTAAATAGCCAATTGGGAGCTGATTATGCCTTATTTTCCGATTATGCGGATGCCTTAGCTTCTACAAAACCTGATGCGGTATGTATCTCGACCTATCCAGATACGCATGAAGCCTATGCTATCATGGCCTTTGAAGCTGGAGCACATGTTTTCATCGAAAAACCATTAGCAGATACGGTATTAGGTGCTGAAAAGGTAATTGCTGCAGCCAATAAGGCGAACAAGAAATTGGTTGTTGGCTACATCCTTCGTCAACATCCATCATGGATCAAGTTTATTGAGGTGAGCAGAACTTTAGGTTATCCTTTGGTGATGCGTATGAATCTTAATCAGCAAAGTCATGGTTACATGTGGGATGTGCATCGCAATTTGATGCAGAGCTTAAGTCCTATTGTTGATTGTGGTGTTCATTATATCGATGTGATGTGTCAGATGACCGATGCCAAACCAATCAGTGTTTCCGCTATAGGTGCCAGGTTATCTGATGATATTCCGGCAGACAATTACAATTACGGTCAATTGCAGATTCGTTTTGATGATGGAAGTGTAGGCTGGTATGAAGCGGGTTGGGGACCGATGATCAGTGAGACCGCCTTTTTTATCAAGGATGTCATAGGACCTAAAGGATGTGTTTCCATTGTAGCCAATGATGCGGGAAAAGCCGGTAATTCGGATTCCGTAGAATCACACACCAAAACGGAATCGTTGAAAGTTCATTTTGCAGACATTAACCAAGAAAATGAGTTTATTAAAAAAGATGAGTGGATCGACCTAAACGACGAACCTGACCATCAAGAATTATGTAACCGAGAGCAACGCTTCTTTTTAAAGGCTATAGCGAAAGATTTAGACTTATCGAAGTCTATGCAAGATGCCTTAAACAGTCTTCGGATAGCGATTGCTTGCGATGAATCGGTGAAAACCGGTCAAATTATGAAATTATAATTATGTTAAAACGCTTTCTGTTAATTTGTTTTGTAGGGGTAAACTGCCTAGTTTATGGCCAAAACAAGAAACCTAATATTATTTTTATCCTGGCAGATGACTTAGGTTATGCCGATGTTGGTGCTTATGGTCAAGAGAAAATCTTGACGCCAAATATTGATGAACTTGCTAAGAATGGCAAGCTTTATACAGACTTTTATGCTGGTGCACCGGTTTGTGCGCCTTCAAGGTCGGCCTTGATGACGGGACAACATACCGGTCATACTTATATCCGTGGAAATAAAGAAATAGTGCCTGAGGGACAGGAGCCATTAGCGGCTAATATTGAAACCTTTGTACAGAACCTAAAAGCGGCAGGTTATAAAACCGGTGCCTTTGGTAAGTGGGGTTTAGGAATGGTCGGTACAACTGGTGATCCGCTAAAAAAAGGATTCGATGTCTTCTATGGCTACAATTGCCAGAGACAATCGCACCGCTACTATCCAACGCATTTGTGGGATGATGAGAAAAGGATTGAACTTGAGGGGAATGATTTGGCGCATACCAATATTTATGCTCCGGATTTGATTCAGGAAAAGACCTTACAATTTATTCATAATAATCCTGATGGTCCATTCTTTATGTATGTTCCATCGGTATTGCCACATGCAGAATTGATCGTTCCAAATGACGATATCTTTAAAATGTATGACGGTAAATTTGAGGAAAAACCATTCAAGGGCAATGATTATGGTCCAAATGCAGGTGTTGGTTATACTTCCCAAGCCAAGCCGCATGCTACTTATGCTGCTATGGTAACTCGCCTAGACAGACATGTTGGACAAATCGTAGATGCATTGAAAGAGGAGGGGATTTTGGATAATACCATTATTCTATTCACTTCAGACAATGGTTCACACCGTGAGGGTGGAGCTGATCCGGAATTCTTCAATAGTTCAGGTCCTTTCCGAGGTAATAAGCGCGATGTTTATGAGGGCGGAGTCCGTACGCCAATGATTATACAGTGGCCAGCGAAAGTGAAAGCGGATACCCGCAGCAACCATATTGCTGCATTCTGGGATGTAGCGCCTACCTTATTGCAACTAGCAGGTGCCAAAGGCATGAAGCAGACGGATGGTATCAGCTTTGCGCCAAGCTTATTAGGGAAAGGAAAACAGAAAAAGCATGAGTACTTGTATTGGGAATTCCATGAAGGAGGAGGTAAGCAAGGTCTCCGCATGGGTGACTATAAAGCGATACGCCTAAAAGCAAAAGGAAATCCTGATGCTCCTATAGCTATATATCATTTACCATCGGATATTGCTGAGAAGAATGATATTGCTGCTCAACATCCAGAGCTTGTAAAAAAAGCCAAGAAAATCATGTCTGAAGGTAGAACAGAAAGCGCGGTATTTGAGTGGTAGGATGAGACCGCTTCCGCTGTTAGATAGGAAGTGTAAAAACGGAGTTTTGTAGGGTCGAAGCATGCTTCGACTGCATTCCAATATTTAATCAATTGATTATTTCTACTTTCTAGGTAGCACGTAAGGTAGGGGCGGTACTGAGTGAGTTTGAGGGAAGGGGATTTATCCCCGACGAGAACGAACGGTATGTCCGCCCGATACAAAAATGGTTTAAAGGATTTACAGGGTAAAGAAAAGGATGAAGATTGGTGTATAACGGGCGATGCATGCATCGCCCTTACAAGCATTCGTGAAAATATTGGCAATTAAGTCCCTTACTGTAGGGTCGAAGCATGCTTCGACCGCACCTATAAAATCTCATAAAAACTAGCCCGCCAATAGGTCTAACTACTCCGTACTAAATACTAAATACTATAAAAAGCAGTCTCATATCTACCTTAAGGTATATTCAAATACTTATGTGTTTGCAAGGAGATTTCCCATCTTGGGTTATCTTTTACATAATCGATGATAAGTGGCGTCATTTCAGCTGCCTTAGACCATTCTGGTTGTAGGTATAGCTTGCAGTTGGCACTCACGTATTTGGCGTGTTCTTCTGCCCATTCGAAATCGCTTTTGTTGAAGACGATGACTTTCAATTCGCCTGCTGCACTGAGGACATCTTGTCTAGGACCTTTGAATTTCTTAGGGGAAAGACAAATCCAATCCCAGTAACCAGACAAAGGATAAGCACCTGAGGTTTCTAAGAAGATTTTAATCCCTGCTTCCTTAAGCTTTTGGGTTAGGTAGGTTAAATTATACAATAAGGGTTCACCTCCAGTAATCACCACTGTTTTTGCAGGATGCTGTTTTGCATGCTCTACAATTTCTTCCGCAGAAGTCAATGGATGGAGTTCGGCATCCCAGCTTTCTTTTACATCGCACCAATGGCAACCTACATCACAACCTCCTAAGCGGATGAAATATGCTGCTTTTCCAGTATGATATCCTTCGCCCTGTATCGTGTAAAACTCCTCCATTAATGGAAGAAAACTGCCGTCTTCTGGAACTTGATTTGCCATAGTATTGATAATTTGCTGCAAAGTTAGGGATAAGTCTTGATAATTAAGTAACATCTCCACTTTTGACTGTTTGTTGTGCATGGTTGGCTTTTATTCCTAGCCAATAAAATAGGCCTTTAACCTATTGAAATAATAGATTTGCGCTTTGTCTTCTAGTTCTCGGGAAATTGAATTATGAGCGTGTTCGATTTCATTTTGCCATAAAAATTTCGTATTTTTGTACCTCGATTAATTAAGGTGATTCCAATTTTCAAGGTACTTGTAGACATTGAAAGGAATCGTGAATTTTTAACAAGATGATATCATAATTTGTAGTATGATCAACATTACACTACCTGACGGTTCGGTCCGTCAGTACGAAAAAGGCACCTCTGCGATGCAAGTAGCCTTGTCCATTTCCGAAGGTTTAGCGCGTAACGTATTGGCAGCTGAGGTAAATGGCGAAGTATGGGATGCTTCACGTCCAATTGAAAACGACTCTTCTGTAAAATTGTTGACCTGGAATGACGATAAAGGTAAAAACACCTTTTGGCACTCTTCAGCTCACTTATTAGCAGAAGCTTTAGAAGCATTGTATCCAGGAATTAAATTTGGTATTGGTCCTGCCATCGAAACTGGTTTCTACTATGATGTAGATTTCGGAGATCGTGAATTCTCTTCGGATGATTTTAAACAAATCGAAGATAAGATGGTGGAATTGGCTAAGCAAAAGGAGGTTTTCGAACGTAAAGCCGTATCTAAAGCTGATGCCTTAGCGTACTTTACCGAAAAAGGTGATGAGTACAAACTGGATCTAATCAAAGATCTAGAAGATGGAAAAATTACCTTCTATACACAAGGGAATTTCACTGACTTATGTCGTGGACCACATATCCCAAATACAGGTGTAATTAAAGCTGTGAAGTTAACTAATGTAGCTGGTGCTTACTGGCGCGGTGATGAAACTCGCAAGCAATTAACTCGTATTTATGGGGTTACTTTCCCTAAAGCTTCGGAATTGACTGAATATCTGAAGTTCATTGAAGAAGCTAAAAAACGCGATCACCGTAAATTGGGTCGTGAATTGGAATTGTTCGCATTCTCTGAGAAGGTAGGAATGGGTTTACCTTTATGGTTGCCTAAAGGAACTGCTTTGAGACAGAAGTTACAAGACTTTTTGCAACGTGCGCAGATTAAAGCTGGTTATGAACCAGTGATCACTCCGCATATTGGTCATAAGCAATTGTACATCACTTCTGGTCACTATGAGAAATATGGAGCAGACTCCTTCCAACCGATAAAAACACCAGTTGATGGTGAAGAGTTCTTGTTAAAACCAATGAACTGTCCACATCACTGTGAGATTTATAAAACGAAACCTCGTTCGTATAAGGAACTTCCAGTTCGTTTTGCGGAGTTTGGAACAGTTTACCGTTATGAGCAATCAGGTGAGTTACATGGATTGACTCGTGTACGTGGGTTTACTCAAGATGATGCGCATTTGTTCTGTCGTCCAGATCAGGTAAAAGAGGAATTCAAGAAGGTAATTGACTTGGTGTTGTATGTGTTTGGAGCTTTGGGTTTCAACGATTTTACAGCTCAGGTTTCACTTCGTGATCCGGAAAACAAAACAAAGTATATCGGATCTGATGAGAATTGGGCATTAGCAGAAGCAGCTATTATCGAGTCTGCTGCCGAAAAAGGCTTGCCAACTATAGTTGAATATGGTGAGGCAGCGTTTTATGGACCGAAGCTAGACTTCATGGTGAAGGATGCTTTAGGACGTAAATGGCAATTAGGAACTATTCAGGTAGACTATAATTTGCCAGAGCGTTTTGAGTTGGAATACACAGGTAGTGACAACATGAAGCACCGTCCAGTGATGATTCACCGTGCACCATTTGGTTCATTGGAACGTTTTGTTGCAGTATTGATCGAACATTGTGGAGGACAATTCCCATTATGGCTTGCCCCTGAGCAATTTATCGTCTTACCAGTGTCAGAAAAATATGAAGAATATGCGCAAAAACTTTTGGAATCCCTAAATAATTCCGATATTCGCGGTCTGATTGACTTGCGTGATGAGAAGGTAGGTCGCAAAATACGTGATGCAGAGGTTAAGAAAATCCCTTATATGTTGATCGTAGGCGAGAAGGAGATGGAAAGCGGAGAGATCTCAGTTCGTAAACATGGTGGTCAAGATTTAGGATCAATGTCCGCTACAGAATTTAAAGATTTAATAATAAAAGAAATAACTGTTTAATTTAATTAAGGAAACATTTGGCAAAAAGTAACAATTTCGGCAATAGAGGCCCTATCAGAAAAAAGGAACCTGAGCATCGTATAAACGAGCATATCCGAGTTCCCGAAGTGCGTTTAGTAGGAGACAATGTAGAACAAGGAGTATTCCCGACTAGACAAGCTTTAGCACTCGCTGATGAATTGGAATTAGATTTGGTGGAAATTTCACCTAATGCGACGCCTCCTGTTTGTAAGATTATCGATTACAGTAAATTCGTATACGAGCAAAAGAAAAAACAAAAGGAAATCAAGGCTAACGCAAAGCAGACCGTGATCAAGGAGATCCGTTTCGGACCTAATACCTCAGAACACGACTTCGAATTCAAATTGAAGCATGCGATGCGTTTCTTGGAAAGCGGTGAGAAAGTGCGTGCTTATGTGCACTTCAAAGGTCGTGCAATCGTGTTTAAAGAACAAGGAGAGATCTTGTTGTTGAGATTTGCACAGGCATTGGAGGAATATGGTAAAGTAGAATTGCTACCTAAATTAGAAGGTAAGCGTATGTTCTTGACCTTGGCACCAAAGACCACCGTTAAAAAATAAGTAGTATCTAACAGATTGATATAAAATTTATAGTATTATGCCAAAAATTAAAACCAATTCCAGCGCGAAGAAACGTTTCAAATTGACTGGAACCGGTAAAATTGCAAGAAAAAATGCTTTCAAAAGCCACATCTTGACTAAGAAAACAACCAAACAAAAACGTAACTTAACTCAAACAAGCTATGTTTCTGATGGTGATACAGGCAACGTTAAACGTATGCTAGGTATCGGTAAATAAGTTTTATACAATTTTTTTTAAATAACAATATTTTTAACCGGGTATCGGGTAGTAAGCTTGCTGAAAAACGTAACACCTTATACCAAACTAAAATTTAATAATTATGCCACGTTCGGTTAACGCAGTTGCTTCTAGAAGAAGACGTAAAAGAATCCTTAAATTAGCCAAAGGCTATTACGGATCTCGTAGCAAAGTTTATACTATTGCTAAAAATACAGTAGAAAAAGGTTTACAGTACGCTTACCGCGACCGTAAAACCAAAAAACGCGAGTTTAGAGCTTTATGGATCCAACGTATTAACGCTGGAGCTCGTCAACACGGAATTTCTTATTCTCAGTTGATCGGTAAATTAAACGCTAAAAACGTAGGTTTGAACCGTAAGGTTTTAGCTGACTTAGCTTTAAATAACCCAGATGCTTTCAAAGCAGTTGTAGACGCAGTAAAATAAAGATTTTTTAAACCGCTGTCAATTTGTTAGGTATTCAAAGCCACTCCTGTAAAGGGGTGGCTTTTTGGTTTTGGAGACCGCTTCGCTGTTAGATGTGAGGTATAAGATTGCTTAGCTGTTAGATTTGAGACCGCTTAGCTGTTAGGCAAAAGCATGAAGGTCAGGATTATGATTGAAAGAGAAAAGGTTTGAGGTAAGAGAGAAGTGTTATGGAAGGTGATTAGCGAAGGTGTTGGAGATATTAAGGCATTTAAAAAAGCTACCAATTGGTAGCTTTTTTTGTTCAGTTTGTGTTGATGTTTATTTTTTAAAGCGCATTTAAATGTATTTTTTATCTATCTAATTCCTTTAAGATTCCTATTCAAAATATGGTATAAAATAATTTAAAAACATTTCAAAATTAATTAAGTAATATTAATATAATAAGAATTTAAAGTATTCAATGTGTTAAAGAGGGGTGAATCATAATTGTATAGCTTTTTGCATTGAAAAACAACGGTAGGATGTTTTGTCAATAAGCGACTTCGAAAATAAAAAAAAGATTTTTAAACATCAATATGTTAAAAATCTTTTTCTATAGATAGGAGATGTGTAAGGTTGAACTGCTATGCTAAGATAATTTTTATTCCTAAATCTTCAATAGCTTTCACGGTAGTTGGGGATACCTTGTTGTCGGTGATTATATAATCTACATCGACCAGTTCGCAGATCTTTCCTAGGCCTCGTTTGCCGAATTTAGAGCTGTCTGCAAGGATGGCTACCTTCTGTGCACTTAATAGCATTTTCTGGTTTAAAGTGGCCTCTGACAGATTGCTAATGGAGATTCCAAAGTCTAAGTCAATTCCATCAGCTCCCAAGAATAAAATGCCACAGGATATCTCATCTAATATCCTCATGGCGTATTGTCCAGCCACAGATGATGAGTTCGGACGAATAAGACCGCCTAATTGCAAAACTTCGATATTAATCTTGTTGCTGAGCTCCAAACCAACTTTTAATGCTGGTGTAATTACTGTTAATCCGTGATTAGATTCCAGGTTTTTTGCCAATGTAAAGACCGTTGTGCCAGAACCGATGATAATGGAGTCATTGTTTTTGATAAGTTTTAATGCCTCCTGTGCAATGCGCTGTTTCTCATCGCTATTGATGGATTCCTTGACTAATATTGGACGATCAATAGCATAAGGATTTGTGATGGAAGCACCACCTTTTACACGAAACAAAAGACTTTTGTCTTCTAATACTTTTAAATCCTTGCGGATAGTAACACTGGAAACTTTCATCGTTTCACATAACCAATCGATACTTATCTTTCCTTTCTCCTTCAGGTTTTTTAGGATGAATTCGTGTCTATCAGTAATATTCATCATAATTAAATTTTAAGTTAATATATTAACAAATATAGTTTACTTTTTCGAAGGTTGGAATTGTTTTTTTTTATTTAAAAATCTTTTATTTGTATTCTTTTTTTATACATTTGAATCTAAGGTCAACGAGATACTCTAACCAATATCTACTTTATGTCGAACTTTACCATTCCAATTCCAGCTAAACGAAGAAGGTGGTTTATCATCTTTATTATCTTTTTGGCGATTGTATTCAATTATTATGATCGGCAGATCGTTTCCATCCTTAAGCCTATGCTGAAGGCCGAATTTGACTTAGGAGATGATGGTTATGCTATGGTCTTGAATGTCTTCACTATATTTTATGCTTTGATGTATCCTGTGTCCGGTTGGTTGGTGGATCGTTTTGGTGAGCGCAAGGTCATGTTGTTTGGAATTATTGGTTGGTCAACAGCTTGTTTGGGTGGAGGTTTGTCCAGAACCTTTGGGTCTTTCTTGTTTTTCCGTGGAATGCTTGGTGCTGCTGAACCGACTAACTTTCCTGCTCAATTAAAAGTAATTACGGTTTGGTTTTCCGGGAAACTTCGAGCGACGGCTAATAGCCTTTGTGTGGCAGGAAGTAGTATAGGTGCTATCATTGCCCCTCCATTGGTTGCTTGGTTGGCTATGCAATATGATTTTCATACGGTATTTATTGTGGCCGGTATAGTTGGACTTATCATTGCCTTGTTATGGTTCTTAGTTTATACCGAGCCACCAGCAGAGATTCGAAATGAAGCTGTAGGAGTAGATGCTGCTGAAGGTGAGCAGCCTAGTTTTACTTGGGGGCAATTATGGAATACTAAAACCTTATGGGGTATTCTGTTGATTCGTTTTGTAAGTGATCCCGTTTGGTATTTCTGCTTGTTTTGGTTGCCGGGTTACTTACAAGAGGAAAGTGGACTTACTTTAGCACAAATAGGTATGTTTGGTTGGATCCCTTTTTTAGTTGCTGATTTAGGAGCTATAGCTACCTCTGCTTGGTCTGATAAAATGGTGAGACGAGGAAAGGAGCCTTTATTGGCTCGGAAAATCATGTTGAGTAGTATTGCAGTACTTGCACCTCTGTGTTGCTTGACAGCCTATGTCAACAATCCCTATTTAACCATTCTCATCTTTGCTTTAGTGGCTGTGGCATGTTTATCCTGGTTGTTTACCATTTCGGTGGTTATTGCTGAGGCTTTTCCAGTAAAGAATGTGGCTTCAGTATTAGGTATAGCGGGTGGGTGCGGAGCATTAGGGGCAGTTTTGTTCAATTATTTTGTAGGACAGATGATGGGCTCATTGGGTGCAGGAACAATTTTCATTGCGATGGCATTTATGCATCCTATAGCAGTTCTGATTTTATGGACTATGGTGAAAAAAGAAAAACCAAAGGAAACAAAAGCCGTTCTTTTAGCTGGCAATTAAAATTTAAAAATTAAGCTTAAGTATATAAATTCAAAATAGAAGATTCGTTATGGCAGAATTGAAAACCATTATGGAGCCAGCACGTCAAACTCCAGTGCGTATGGAGGTAGATGTATTAGTAGTAGGAGGAGGACCAGCTGGTATTATAGCTGCTCAGGCGGCTGCCTCTGATGGCTTAAAGGTCGCACTGATTGATAACCGAAGTTTTGTTGGAGGAAATATGACCATTGGTCTACCTATTTTAGGATTTCTAGGACAAAAAGGTAATCAGATTATTAAGGGATTACCTCAGAAATTTATTGATAGATTAAAAGAAGTTGATGCTGCATCAGAACATCGTCCATGTCCATTACACATGAGTTTAACCTTGGTGGAGCCAGAGGCAGTGAAGAATATCGGATTAAAGTCTTTAGAAGAATCAGGAGTCAAGGTATTACTGTATGTTTTCTCTGCTGGGGTTGTCATGGAAGGCGATGAGTTGAAAGGTGTCATTATCGAAAGTAAATCTGGTAGAGAAATTATCCTGGCAAAAACAGTGATAGACTGCACAGGAGATGCTGATGTAGCCTATAAAGCAGGTGTGGAATGTGAACAAGGAAATGAAGTTGGTGGAGCACAACCGCCTACACTGATGTTTTGTATGGCAGGAGTGGATACAGAGAAATTACGCATGTCCATAGCTGAGGAGCCTAGAACTTATTTAACAGATTTTATCCCAGCCGAATATTTTGGGCAGAACAATCAGTTTATTGTAGTTGGTTTGCGCAGTGTTATGGAGAAAGCACGTTCTGAAGGTTATAAATTGCCCGTCGAACGAACAATCCTGATTACTGGATTACGAGAAGGAGAAGTATGGGTGAATATGTCCCGTATCAATGGAGTAGATGGAACTAACCCAGAGAGTTTAACCTATGGAGAGATTGAAGGCCGTAAGCAAGTAGAAGAAATACAGCGATATTTGAAAGAATATGTGCCAGGATTTGAAGATGCACATTTTACCAAGATGGCACCTTTCTTAGGCATTCGCGAAACAAGGCGTATCGTTGGAAATTATGTGATGACTGCAGATGATATATTGTCCTGTCGTCGATTTGAAGATGCAGTTGCAGTAGCAAGCTATCCGTTGGATATACATCATCCAGAAGGTGGAGGCTGTACTTTGACTTGGTGTGGAGATAGCTACGATATCCCGTATCGAAGTTTAGTGCCTAAGAAAGTGAAGAATTTATTGGTTGCTGGAAGATCCATTTCCACTACTCATGAGGCGATGTCTGCTATTCGTGTAATGGCTCCATGTATGGCTATGGGAGAAGCAGCAGGTCGTGCAGCGAAGCAAGCAGTGCGTAGAGGAGTTTCTCCGGCAGATGTAGATGTTGAAGCTTTGCGTACTGAATTACTCGCTTCAGGAGCATATCTAGGTGAAGGTTTAAACTAGTCCTAAAGAATTAAAAGATGAAATCTTCCAATTCCCCAAATAGACGAGCTTTTTTACAGAAAGCAGGACTTTTAGCTGCATTGCCTTTGTTGTCCAAGATAGACATTCATGCGGCTGATGTGAGCTCCTCGTTAGCCTTGAAAATTCTTACTTGCAATATCCGAGTAGATTTACCAGAAGATGTTGAAAAGGGACTGGGATGGAAGCACCGAAAGGAAGCCTGTATTCAAGTTATACGTCAGCAGAAAGCTGATATTATCGGATTTCAAGAAGTACTTAAAAATCAATTTTTAGATTTAAAGTCTTCCCTGAAAGATTACGTAGCATTTGGTTTTGATGGTCCTGAGATGGACCAATTTAAAGAAGGCTATCATGGAATTGCCAAGAACCCAATTCTATTTTCCAAGACGCGATTTGAATTATTGACAGCTGGGGGCTATTGGCTTTCTGAAACACCCCTAAAAGCGGGCAGCATATCTTGGGGCTCTGCTAGAGCTAGGAATTGCTCTTGGGTGAGGCTGCTTGATAAGAAAACTGAAAAGGAAATTCGACTTGTAAACTTGCATTTAGATCATATCAGCAATGAGGCTCGAGAGAAACAAATTCAGGTTATCCTGGAGGATGCAGCACAATACCAAACTGATTTTGTGCAGATCATGACTGGAGATTTCAATGTAGGTATGGATACCAAGGTTTATCAAGATGTGCTACAGGCAGGATGGACAGATAGCTATAGCCAAGTTCATGGAGATGTTAAACCAGAGGGTTCAACAAACGGATTTAAACCATTGGATGATCCCCGGCAAGCTAAAGCAAAGAAGATTGATTTCATCTTTACCAAGGGGCCTATAAAAGCAAGTTCTGCAAAAATTATCAAGAATACCTATAAACAGATACAACCTAGCGACCATTATTTCGTGGATGCCCTGCTGCATTATACCTAAACAAGTTAGAATTCGATTAAAAATTGATAACAAGTTAACAGCATTTATTGTCTAAAAAATAAGGATAGTGCGGAGTACTGTTCTTTTTTTAGGTACAATTACTTTAAAAATGTTATATTTTATTAATTTTTATTTATTTTAGAGAACCAATTTATATAATCTAAAACAAAATAAATCCATATGGCACAAGACAATTTATCCAACAAGCTTGGAATTCCAAGCAATCTGGCATGGGGATATCTCGGTATATTAATCTTCATGATGGGGGATGGTGTGGAGCAAGGTTGGTTAAGTCCTTACCTCATTGAACATGGAATGACTGTAGAACAGTCAGCAAGTTTATTCACCGTTTATGGGATTACAATTGCCATATCATCTTGGTTTTCGGGGGTATTAGCGGAAAGCTATGGTCCAAGGAAATCCATGGTTATGGGCTTGCTTTTATACATTATTGGAACCATAGGTTTTATTTCCATGGGAATGGCTAAGCTTGATTACAATGCCATGTTGCTATTCTATGCCATCCGAGGATTTGGATACCCACTATTTGCATATTCCTTTATGGTTTGGATTAACTACCGAACGCCGAATAATATGTTGGGACGAGCAGTAGGTTGGTTTTGGTTTGTCTTTACTGGCGGATTAAATGTTCTTGGTGCCTATTATTCCAGCTGGGCATTGGAACGTTACGGCTATGAGAACACTTTATGGAGTTCCATTTTATGGGTTTTAATCGGGGCATTCTTTGCTTTGGTATTGAACCGGGATAAATTCGAAACCAAGGCATCTAAGGAGTCCAAGGTGAAAGAATTAGTAAATGGGCTAACCATTGTCAACAAAGAACCAAAAGTATTAATTGGAGGCATAGTACGGGTAATTAATACAACCGCTCAATTTGCCTTTCCTGTTTTCCTTCCACTATACATGGCAGAACACGGATTTGATACCAAAGAATGGCTACAAATCTGGGGTACTATTTTCACCAGTAACATAGCATTTAATCTCATTTTCGGTTTTGTAGGCGATCGTTTAGGATGGCAAAATACCATTATGTGGTTTGGAGGCGTAGGCTGTGCCATCAGTACCGTATTGTTTTATTATTCGCCAATCTGGTTTGATGGAAGTTATTGGGCAGTGATGGCGGCAGGTATTGCATGGGGCGCCTTGTTAGCAGGTTATGTTCCATTATCGGCATTGGTACCATCGCTAGTAAAAGAGGATAAAGGAGCCGCTATGGCCATTTTAAACCTTGGAGCAGGATTACCAGTATTTGTTGGACCAGCCATAGTAGGTTTATTAATCGGTAGCATCGGATCAGAAGGTGTTATCTGGGTACTTGCAGGCTTATATATCATTTCTGCAATATTAACCAAGTTTATCAGTATCCCTAAACAAGTAGAGGAGCTACCTGTACTGGAGAATTAAATTTATTGAACACATAAAAGTAAAATTAGCATATGAAGGTTTTATTAACTGCACCTTATGAGAACGAGAAAGCCTTGCGTGAATTGGAGGGGCTATTTGATGAGGTAATCTATCGTTCATGGAAACCCCATGGCAGAGCATATAACCCAACCGAAATAAGTGCCTTGTTGAACGAGACTGGTGCAGAAGCATTAATATCGGAGCACGATGAAATAACGGAGGATGTTTTACGTCAGCATCCTGATTTAAAGTTTGTAGGCATTTGCCGTGGTACACCCTCAAACATCGATCTGGATGTAGCAACAGAATTGGGAATACCAGTTTTTAATACACCGGCAAGGAATGCCCAAGCCGTTGCTGAGATGTTTATTGCCAATGTGATCACCATCATGCGCAATACCTTGCCAGCAATGCAATGGTTGGAAGGCAAAAATTGGGGAGAAGGAGCACATACTTCCTACCTGCAGTTTAAGGGGAATGAACTAGCTGGTAAAAAGGTAGGCATGGTTGGATTTGGTGCTGTAGGGCAACATATTGCTCGAATGCTTCAAAATTTCCCTGCTGAAATCTACTATTTTGACCCCTACTATACCGATGAAAACAAAGACTATAAAAAAGTAAGCTTGGATGAACTGTTCAAGGAATGTGATGTTGTGGGAATACATCTGCCAGTTACTCCGGAGACAGAAAATCTAATCGACAAAAAATACCTCTCGCTTCTGAAGGAAGACGCCATATTTGTTAACACAGCAAGGGCAGTAGTTGTCAATAAAATGGACCTTTTAGAAATCATTGAAGAGGAGAAAATCCGTGGTGCGGTTCTTGATGTTTTTTACAATGAACCACCTGACGAGTTGGATTATAAGATGATTCTTAATAAAAGGGTTTTAGCTACGCCGCATATCGCTGGTGCTACCCATGAAGTAGAAGATCATCACGCATTTATCATGAATAACAACCTTCGAGAATTCTTCAAGAAGGGAAATATGACCATAAAGCAATTGGTCAATAAGCAAGTATTGGATAAAATTACGATAGGCTAATATGGCACACAAAGAAGGATATTTAATTGTTGATATCGGGACTGGTAATGCACGCGTGGCAACCGCAGGTATTGATGGGGCACTTTGGAGCATCAAGCGAGAAAATGTTCATTATGAAACAGACCATCAATATGAAGATTCCATCTATCTTAATCCGGATGAACTATGGCAACAAATCCTCAGACTTAGTAAAGCTGCATTGGCAGAAACGGGTGCTATTGATATTAAGGCAATTACTGCAACCAGTCAGCGCGAAGGAATTGTAATAGTCAATAAAGAAGGAAAAGCTTTGTTGGGAATGCCTAATATTGACCATCGTGGGCGAGCTTGGGAGAAAGATCTAATCGATAAAGATACGGTTTATAACCTTTCTGGGAGATACCCGACATCACTTTTTTCGGCTTTCAAATTAGTTGGAGTACGTGAAGTGTATCCTGAAATATACAATCAAATTGCTTACGTGATGAGTATTAGTGATTGGATTCAATACCAATTTTCCGGAAAGCCATGCTATGAACCTTCACAAGCATCAGAGACCTTGCTCTATGATGTGGAGAAGAAAGAATGGTCTGCTGAATTAGCAGAATTATTTCAGATATCCACAGATATATTACCTCCGGTCTATGATTCAGGCAGTATTTTAGGTCAAGTTAAGCCTGATGTTGCTAAGGAATTTGGTATCAGTACAGAGGCTGTCGTTGTCGTAGGAGGAGGGGATACGCAATTGGCCATTCGTAGTATGGATCCTTCGGCGAATGATGTGGTTATTGTTTCCGGTACGACAACTCCTATTATCAAGATAGTTTCTACCTATGAAAAGGATGAGGAACAACGCACTTGGACCAGCAGGCATATTGATGCTGATAATTATATCTTAGAAGCCAACGCTGGAGTAACCGGCTTAAACTACCAACGCTTAAAAGAGATTTTTTATCCCAATGAGGGTTATGAGGTGATTGAAAAGGAACTAGAAGATGCAACTTATTCGCAATGTGTTGCATCTTTAGGGTCTTTAATTGCAGATGAAGAAGAACCATTAACCAAAGGTGGCTTTATTTTCAATGCGCCAGTGTCGCATCAATTAACTCGTGGAAGTTTTGTTTTTGCGATTCTTTGGGATATTGCGTGCAGTATCTATGAAAATTATAAGTTCTTATGCGCCGTATCTCCCCATGCTGAATCCTATATATGGGCTTGTGGAGGAGGAGTGGAGAGTCGCAAGCTTCGTCAATTTATTGCCAACCTATTTGGGAAGAGTATCCGTATTCGCGATACATTCCGTCAAGCTTCGGTTTTAGGCGGTGTGTTCATCTGTAATGATGCATTAGGGATTGCGAATAAAACGCCGGAGTTACTGGATGAAGTTCATCCAAAGGATCATGAGGAGTTTGAGAAACTATACCAGGAATGGAAGAATGCCCGTAAAACATTTAAACAGGTTAGTCAATAAATGGATCAATATTTTATTGGATTAGATGTAGGGACGCAAGGTGCACGCGTAATTTTGGTGAACCAGAATGGTGAACTGATTGCCTCGGATGCACGCAAGTTTATGTTGGATGAGCACTTCCGCGAGGAGCAATCACCAGCAATCTGGTGGAAGGATTGCTATGAAATGCTAAGAAATTTATTCCAACAGCGAACAAACGATATTGATAAAAATCAAATTAGGGCAATTTCAGTTACTTCCACATCTGGAACAGTCATACCCCTTGATGCTAAAAATAAGCCGCTACACCCCGCTATTATGTATAGTGATGGTCGTTCCGCCGAACAAGGTAAGCGATGTCGTGAAGTAGCTTTAAAACATGTTAAAGATGGCTATACGGGGTTTAATGCATCAAGCGGTATTTCAAAGATACTCTGGTTTGTGGAGACCTATCCTGAAAATGCCAAGCATATCGCTAAGTGGATTCATGCCTCCGATTACCTAGTGGGCAAACTTTCCGGGAATTACCATGCCACAGATTATACGAATGTATTAAAGACTGGATATGATTTAACATATTTTCGATGGCCGAAATACTTATTTGAAGAATTAGGATTACAAGAATCCTGGATGCAGGAAGTAGTGCCTTCTGGTTCTGTTATCGGCAAGTTAAATAAAGAATTAGCTATCGAATGGGGGATTCCGCAAATTGATGTAGTTGTAGGAATGACCGATGGATGTGCTACACAAATGGCATCAGGAGCAGTTAAACCGGGCGATTGGAATACCACAATTGGAACAACCTTAGTCATCAAAGGAGTCACCAAAAAAAAATTAGTGGATCCATTAGGTCGCTTGTATTCGCATAGACATCCTCAAGGATATTGGATGCCGGGAGGAGCAAGTAATACCGGAGCCGATTGGATTTCCTTAGACTTTCCAACAGATTTAGATATGTTGAATAAAGCCGCAGAAGGCTTGATTCCAACTGGTTTGTTAGCCTGGCCATTGAAGCAAGAGGGTGAGCGATATCCGATAATGGCTCCTCTAGCGAGAGGATTTGCGCCAAGTGACTTATCGCAGGAAATGTTATATGCTGCAAATTTAGAAGGAGTTGCCTTTATAGAACGATTGGCTTATGAAATTATTGAGGAGCTGTCAGGAGAAAAAGTTGCAGCAATTTATTCCGCAGGTGGTGGTGCAAATTCAGCTATTTGGTTGAAAATCCGAGCCTCAGTGATGAATGTGCCTACCTACAAGTGTAAAGAAGCAAGTGGGGCTTTTGGTGCAGCTATTATGGCCGCCTCCAATACCTATTATTCTTCCCTTATGGACGCTGCAGCTGCAATGGCTAAGGTGGAAAAGGAAGTATTACCCGACCCGGAATTGCATGCTCAATATGAGATTCAATACCAACAATTCAAACTTAAACTAAAAGAACTAAATTATATTTCATGATCACAATCTGTCTATTGAGACATGGCGAAACCGCATACAATGCAGAAGGGAATAAATACTGTGGACGAACAGATATCCCATTAACAGAAAGGGGAATAGCACAGGCAAATCGAATGCAAGAACTGTTGAAAGATTTTCAATTTGATGCAGTGTTCAGTTCCCCACTCCAACGTGCAAAAACAACTGCAGAAATTGCCTCAGGAAGAAGTGAAGATGTAAAAGTGGATGATCGACTTATAGAGGTGAATTTTGGAGAATGGGAAGGAAAGACTTCCGATGAATTTATTGCAGATGATCCGAATTCTTGGTTCAATTGGCTTTCTGATCCAAGCGCATTTCGCGCAGGAAATATCGGTGAAACTGGACAGCAAGTATTAAATCGGCTGAATAATTTCTATGATGAGTTAATGGATAAATACGATGGAAAAACGGTCTTAGTAGTTGGACATAATGGTGTAAACCGCTTGTTTATGTCAAGCCAATTGGGGATGCCATTAAAAAATTACCGAAAGATTGTTCAGGAGAACTCTGCACTGACTTTGATAACATTAGATAAACATAAAGGTTTTAATTTATTAAAACTGAATGCTTAATTTCGACCATCAACTTAAACACTTATGAATAAATCAATCCGTATTGCTGCATTATGTTTTTTCCTGTTGCCATTTGCCAGTCAGGCGCAGAAATTACAGACCTTGAATTTTCCTACGGTTGAATCCATGTATCAATATTTTCAATATGCTCCAGGAAAAAAGGTGATTTCAGGTCATCGTGGAACGATAGAGAATGGCATGCCCGAGAACTCTATTCCTGCTATGAAATCTGTACTAAAGCATACGGTTGCCATATTTGAAATCGATCCCCGATTAAGTAAAGATAGTATCCCCGTTATGGTTCATGATGCTACGCTTGACCGTACTACAACTGGAAAAGGTAAAGTGATTGATTACACCTACAAGGAGTTGAAGAAACTGCGGTTAAAGGATCATCATGGTCAGCCGACAAAATATAAGATCAATACCCTGGATGAAATGATCAAATGGGCTAAGGGAAAGACCATCTTAAACTTAGATAAGAAAGATCTCCCAATGGAAATGACCGCAGAGATTATCCGTAAGCATGATGCTTATGCTTGGGTATGGGTAACTGTTCACAATGTAGAACAAGCAAAATTCTATTTGGATAAAAACCCAAAGCAGTATCTTTCCATGCATATCAAAACCCAAAAGGACTTAGAAGCATTTAAAGCATCTGGACTTCCATACAACCGAATGATTGTTTACATCGGTCCTGAAATCAAAGAGACCAATCAAGCCATGTATAATTTCTTTAAAGAGAAAGGCGTATTGTGTATGATTTCCTCCGCTCCAACGTACGATAAGTTAGCCAGCAAAGAAGAACGAGCAGCTAAATATCGTGCTGTATTTGCCGATGGTGCTACTGTATTGGAGTCAGATTTGCCAATTGAAGTGAGTCAGGCTGTGAAGTAGCGGGAGACCGGTTTTTTATAGTATTTAGTATTTAGTACAGAGTATTTAGACCTATTGGCGGATTAGATTTTATGGAGCTTTATAGACGGTCGAAGCATGCTTCGACCGATTTTAAGAAATAACACCACTTCCAACTCAGAGCGAAGCGAGGAGTCTCAATTCTCACCTCCAGAACACGTCATCATGCATCGAAGGTGCATGATCTTCAACCTATGTAGCCAAACAATCTAAGCAATCTATATAGTCAAAATATTTACGAGGTAAGGTAGTTCGTTATTAAAGAAATCGGGTGGACATGCCGTTCGTTTTCAACGAGAATAATTCCCCTTCCCTCAAGCTTACTCAGTAGCGCCTACCTTAGGTGCTACCTTGACTTTCGCTATTATGTGCTTTATATCCGCCTAGCGCAGGTAATACTTAGTGCTGCGGTGAGAAAGTGAGGCGTTTATATTATGATCAAAATATTTCTCTTTACTTCAAAATATTTGATAATAACATTCTTTTTTAATTTTTATTCTACCTCTTTCATCCCAATTTATTTAATAACTTTAAGGACCGGTTATACTTTTATGAGATTAAAGATACTTTTAGCGATAAGTCTATTTTTTGTAGGGTTATCAGTTCTATTTGCCCAAACAACACCTAGGATTACAAGGTCTGAAACACCAGCATGGCTTTATAAGTCAACCGTACAGCCCAAAAAAGTTGATCTAGATGATATCAATGATGGCTATTACATTGATTTATATGAAAATCAAACTCATTTAGGTCTTCAGACAGCATATTATAAAACTATTCGCGTAATTACGGAAGAGTCTGGTACTGAAAATGCTGGTCAGATTTATGTTGTTTATGATCCTAGTATACAGAAACTTCAATTTCATGAGTTAAAAATTATCCGTAATGGGCAGGAACTAGACCGTCTTGACTTGAATAAATTTAAGCTTCTAGCAACAGAGCGCAACTTGAGTAACTTCATTTATGATGGGACCTACTCAGCCCATTATGTGGTAGATGATCTGCGTAAAGGTGATAAATTGGTATTTTCCTATTCCCTGATTGGTTTTAATCCTGTTTTTGAAGGAAAATTTAGTGGCAATTATTATTTGAATGGAGGAGAGCCTTACGGGAAAGTTTTGCTTAACTACATCGTTCCTAATGGTCGTATACTGAATATTAAGAGACACGGTTCTACTCCAGTGGAAAAGCGAATGGAGAAGGATGGTTTAACTTACCTATTCTGGGATTATACGCCAGAATTCAATACGGAGTATGAGGATTATTTACCTGCCTGGTATTCTACAGAAGATTGGATTCAAGTTTCTGAATTCTCCACATGGCTTGAAGTGAACAAATGGGCGAGAAGACTCAGTCCAGTTGTTTATTTGAAGCCAGAATCTGAATTAGCGAAATTTGTAGATAAGCTTTGGGACAAAGCTGAAGGCAATAAAGAGCGATTTATTGGCTATTGTTTAGACTTTGTTCAAGATGAAGTTCGTTATACCGGTTTCGAAATGGGGGAAAATTCTCACCGTCCGCATCATCCTGAGAAAATATTTGCCCAACGATTTGGAGATTGTAAAGACAAATCCTATCTCTTGTCAACCATGTTAAACCACCAAGCAATTCCTAATTCCTTGGTGCTGGCAAACACCTATACTGATCCCTTTCTTGGGAAATTTCAAGCCAATCCATTGGCATTTAATCATATGGTCATAGCGGTGCATATTGATGGAGAGTTTAAGTTTTTAGATCCTACCATAAGTTACCAAGGAAATACAGTAAAAAACCGATATTTCCCTAAATATGGCAAAGTATTACCTATCCAAGGTGAAGGTTCTTTGGTGGCTGTTGAAGAAGCTAGTGTAAGTGAAATTATTATCGAGGATTTTATTACTGTTTTGGATAATAAAAAAGCGCAGTTGAAAGTAATAACCACCTATTTCGGAGCTGAGGCAGATGTGATTCGTGCCTCTTTTAAACAAACTGCCAAGAATCAACTCCAAAAAAATTATGAGGAATTTTATAATAAGATTTACAAATCTGTAGAACGAATAGATGATATCAAGTTTGAAGATAATCGTGAAGAAAATATTTTCAAAGTCTATGAATTCTATACATTAAAGGATTTCATGTTTTCTGATGAATTAAATCAGAAATTTATTCCTGCCTATAGTTCAGAAATAATCAATAGGGTTCCTGAAATTAATAATAACCGTTTATCCCCAATTCAATTGAACTACCCGTTGCGGATAGATCATATCATAAAAATAACGAATAAAGACAATCGGCCAATTGGAAGTTTTACGGAAAACGATGTTTTTAAAGGTGAATCTTATTCCATGACCCATAATGCGATCAGTTATGGTGATACCTTGATGGTGAATAATATTTTAGAGTATTATCAGGATCATGTTCCCGTCAATGAAGTTCAAAAGTTTATCAAGGACCGTCAAGCTGCAGTTGATCTATTTATGAACGGCTACTCTGTAAATAAAGATGGATATTTGACTATTGTAAATATTTCTGCATTATTTTCTTATAATGGCATGGCACTTTTATTTCAATTTTTATTAATTGCTGCCTGTGTTTGGTATATCGTAAATGTTTATAATAAAAGAAAACCGACCAGTATAGTTAAAATTCAGGAAGAAGAAAGTTATAATGGCCTAGGAGGTTGGCTTATTCTGGTTCTAATCGGAATGTTTTTCAATATTATTCTATATTTAATATTGTGCTTTTCTCCAACAGGAATAGCTGGTAAAATTCTCTGGGATCAACTGTCAGTACAGAGTGGTTTAAAGTTTGGCATCGGCTTCTTGTTCCGCTTTATTTCTTTATCATTAGCAGCAATTATCCTGGTTTTTTGTGTTTACACTACGATTTTGATGTTAAAAAGAAGAAATATATTTCCACAAACATTTATTTTTCTTCGAATTGCTATGGCAGTTCAATATTTAATATCAATTTCAGCCGGTTTTATTTTAGGCTATCGTAG
This sequence comes from Sphingobacterium kyonggiense, assembly GCF_039536825.1. Classification (NCBI taxonomy): domain Bacteria; kingdom Pseudomonadati; phylum Bacteroidota; class Sphingobacteriia; order Sphingobacteriales; family Sphingobacteriaceae; genus Sphingobacterium; species Sphingobacterium kyonggiense. Next base: position 172,301 of record NZ_BAAAZI010000015.1, on the reverse strand, counting down.
CGAAAATATTATTGTAGCAATTGGAATATTGGTCTTTTCTTTAATTGGTTCAGCAATATGGGTTAGTTATATGCTATATTCCAATCGTGTGAAAGGAACTTTTACTGTACCATACAAAAAAGAACAAGATATAATTATTGATGAACGTAAGTTAACAGAGTAGATAGATCGCATTTTTATAGTATTTAGTAGGGAGTATTTAGTATATAGACCTATTGGCGGGATTATAGACGGTCGACGCATGCTTCGACCCTACGGTTAGGATTATTAGTATAAATTATTTCACGATTGTTTGTAGAGGCGATACAAGCTTCGACCTCTTTTAAGAAACATAACCACTTCCAACTCAGAGCGAAGCGAAGAGTCTTAGCCCTTCGGGGCAGTATTTAGTACAGAGTATATAGACCTATTGGCGGATTAGATTTTATAGATCTTTAAAGACGGTCAAAGCACCATACTTTCTCCGACTTCTATAAAAACCAATGTTTCTTTTTTTTAAGCATATAGTTCTTAAATATTGTTAAATGTGATGAACGAGATAATTAGTAATATTCATTTTTTTAAATTTAGATAATTAACTAATTGACAAATTAATATATCTCATTTGTGATGTTTAGAACCTTATTGTTTTTAATTGCACTATTATTCAGCAGTTCTATATTATATGCGCAGAAAGCCTTTAGTATCATTGGTACCATTAGTCCTGAAGTTGATTTAAATGGTAAGACGGTTCATATTAGCTTTGTGAACTATAGTTCTCAACCAGAACCTAAAGAAGATAGTGTATTAATTCAGAATAATAGCTTCCGATTTGAAGGGGAGATGAAAATGCAAGGAGTGCTGACCAATCTTTTTATTAAAGGTAAGGATTGGAAAGATTTTGATCAATTCTTATTAATGCCAGGTGAGAATGAGTTAATTATTCATCCAGCACGCTACAATTCTATGAATGGAAATAAAATGGGTGTTTTCTCCAATATAGAGCCTAAGAATCCTGATGCTTTTATTTATGCCCGAAGTTCGCGAATTTTCCAAATCTTTCCCCAAGAAGTTGAATGGACCAAGAAACAATTATTAAAGGAAGGAAAGGCAGAAAAGGATATTAATAATCAGTCTTTATGGCAACCCATTTATAAAATTGTTAGTATGCATCAATTGCCCATTGTTGAACAGTTCCCCGACCGCTATGTAGCATTATACTTCCTAAAGTATTTCGCCTTTTCAAGTTTAGAGAAAGATCCAGAAAAACTTGAACGCTTATTTAAGAAGCTATCACCTGAGTTGCGTGATAGCCCAGAAGGGATAGAATTAGGAGCAAAAATTGAAGCGGTTAAGCGTATTGCAAAAAAGGATAAACCTTATGATTTCACTATGGCTGATACATCTGGGAGAATGGTAAAATTATCAGATTTCAGAGGTAAAAAAGTACTATTGGAATTTTGGGCGTCCTGGTGTGGACCTTGCATCGCTAATCTTCCTTTTTTAAGAAAATATGCAGAAGCAAATCCAAATATCCAAATACTCGCCATTTCCTTAGATAGTAATAAAGAAGATTGGTTAAAAGGAATTAAGGTCCACAACTTCAATTTTGCCATCCATATTTCTGAACTTAAAAGATTTGATGGAGAGGTTTCAAACCTGATGTTCAACATCAATTATATCCCAAGGGCTATTCTTATCGATGAAAATGGTTTTATCGAAAATGCAAATTTAAAAGTTAGGGAGTAGGAGACCGATTTTTTATAGTATTTAGTATTTAGTACGGAGTATTTAGACCTATTGGCGGGATTATAGACGGTCGAAGCATGCTTCGACCCTACGGTTAGGATTATTAGTATAAATTATTTCACGATTGTTTGTAGGGGCGATGCATGCATCGCCCGTTAATAAATAATATCTAAAAACCTTTTATCTGATGTCTTAAAAAAAACGGGCGGACATTCCGTTCGTTATCGTCGGGAATAAATCCCCTTCCCTCAAACTCACTCAGTCCGCCCCTACCTAACGTGCTATCTAGATGGCTCGATAATAAGCGTTTTATAGCAGCCAAAGGTAGGGGCAGTACTTAGCGCAGCAGAATGTCTGCCCGATATAAAAAGTAGTATTTAGTAGTTAGTACAGAGTATTTAGACCTATTTGCGGATTAGATATTATGGATATTTAAAGACGGTCGAAGCATGCTTTGACCCTAAGGTTAGGAGTATTAGTATAAATTATTTCACGATTGTTAGTACGGGCGATGCATGCATCGCCTGCACAACCTTAATTTTTCACAACTTAACAGGTCTGTTGTCTACCATCTGTTGTCTCCCATCTATCTCCCATCACGGGTCTAAATACTATATACTAAATACTAACTACTATAAAAAAAAGCAAGTCATTACAACTTGCTTTCTTTTTTAATTTTTCTTTTTATGGTCGTTGGCTTTGCGAGTTGCTTAGCCTCATATTGTCTTTCGAGGTATTTGATAATCTCACCGGCTATATCCTTACCTGTTGCATTTTCTATACCTTCAAGGCCAGGGGATGAGTTAACTTCTAGAATCAATGGTCCGCGGGTTGAAGGCAACATATCCACACCTGCTACGGTCAATCCCATTGCTTTAACCGCGGCGATGGCAGTTTCACGTTCCTTACGGGTCAAGGTAACTACCTCGGCAGTTCCACCACGGTGAAGGTTCGAGCGAAACTCGCCTTCTTTGGCAGTACGTTTCATGGCACCAACCACTTTACCGTCCACTACGAAAGCTCGGATATCAGAGCCTTTTGCTTCTTTGATGTACTCTTGAATCAAAATGTTATTTCCAAGGCCGTAGAAAGCCTCAATAACCGATGATGCAGCCTTTTTCGTCTCGGCAAGCACCACGCCAATTCCTTGCGTACCTTCCAATAATTTAATTACCAATGGAGCACCACCAACCATACTGATCAAGTCATCAACATTGGATGCCGTACGGGCAAAGCCTGTTACCGGCAAACCTAGTCCTGCACCAGAAAGAATCTGCAAACAACGCAGTTTGTCTCTCGAGCGGGTGATTGCTTGACTTTGATTGGCAGAGATAACACCCATAACCTCAAATTGACGTACGATTGCCGAACCATAGAAGGTTACGGAATTACCGATACGAGGGATGATGGCGTCAATGCCTGGAATTTCTTGACCTTTATAGTGCATAGTCGGTTGATCCTGACGGATACCAACATAACATTTGCTATGGTCGATGACTTCGCATTCATGGCCTCTGCTGATCGCAGCTTCCACTAGGCGACGGGTTGAATATAACGACTTATTTGTCGATAGAACGGCTATTTTCACGTTGCTTGTTGTGTTTACAGATGATAAACTTCTATATATTATATCATATTGGATGCCAAGTTTTTCTTGGATACATCCACTAAGAATTTTCCTGTAATAAAATTACGCCCTAATAACATGGGGTAGGACATGGCTGAACGGTCGCGAAATGACAATTTAATGTCGTATAGCTCGTTAAACATGCGAACCTTGGTCAAGAAGATGTAACGGATTTCAGACTGCCCAAAGGAGCTCTTCACTGTCCGCTCCCGATGTACCGGAAAGGTCAGTTTCAAAACCTGCTCACTCTCTAGGTTCGGACGGATATGCCCAATGATGTACAGGTGACCCTTGCGCTTGACCACTTCCATTTGTTCACAGTGTAAAACAGAAGTCTCTGCTCCCGTATCCGTTTTTGCCTCAATATTATAGAGACCTAACTCGGGTAAGTCAATGATTTCGGTTCGTCCAATGATCTTCTTGCCCTTCACGCACTAAGAATTTACTCGTAAATGAATTCTCCGTAAGGGGAGCGAATCGTTACTTGTTTCTTTTCTGAAGCTTCCACACGACCGATTAGTTGTGCTGGAATCCCAAATGAATTTGAAATAGCAATCAAATCTTCCGCTATTTCCTGTGGAACGTATAATTCCATACGGTGCCCCATATTGAAAACCTTATACATTTCCTTCCAATCCGTATTGGATTCTTTTTGGATTAGTTCAAATAAGGCTGGAATTGGAAAAAGGTTGTCTTTAATCACATGCACCTGATCTACAAAATGTAAAACCTTGGTTTGTGCACCACCGGAACAATGAACCATTCCATGGATCTGTGAACGATATTTGTCTAATATCTGCTTGATAACCGGAGCATAAGTACGCGTAGGTGATAACACCAATTTACCCGCAGTTACTTCTTCTCCATTTTCCACTTTTACTTTATCTGTTAGGGTTTTTCCACCTGCAAATACCAAATCATAAGGTACTGCCGGGTCAAAACTCTCTGGGTATTTTTCTGCAATGTATTTGCTGAATACGTCATGACGTGCTGAAGTCAATCCATTGGATCCCATTCCTCCGTTGTATGCTGTTTCATAGCTGGCTTGTCCATAAGATGCAAGACCAACAATAACATCACCAGCTTGGATGCGGTGATTAGAAATTACATCCTCACGTTTCATGCGGCAAGTTACGGTACTATCAACAATGATCGTACGCACGATATCACCCACATCGGCAGTTTCACCACCAGTGGAGTAGATACCAATACCCATTTCACGTAGCTCGGCCAAGATTTCCTCTGTACCGTTGATGATTTCAGCAATCACTTCACCTGGAATCAAGTTCTTGTTTCTACCGATCGTAGAAGAAAGTAAGATGTTGTCAATAGCCCCAACGCACAGTAAGTCATCCAAATTCATGATAATAGCATCCTGCGCTATTCCTTTCCAAACACTGGCATCACCAGTTTCTTTCCAGTACACATAGGCTAAAGATGATTTTGTTCCTGCACCATCAGCATGCATAATATTGCACCATGCCTCATCAGCACCTAATATATCAGGGATAATCTTACAAAAGGCTTGTGGATATAAACCTTTATCAATGTTTTTAATCGCATTGTGCACATCCTCTTTTCCAGCGGATACACCACGTTGGTTGTATTTTAAATCTGACATCTTGCTTGCAAAAATAAACAAACCAACCGATTAAATCGAATGTTTTTCAATCCATCCCCAAACGTAAACCGTTAGGGTCTAGTTGTGAAAGATCGATATCCATCATATCGGCATCAGCCTCCGCAAAGGAATAGGTGTCTCCTAAGCTGATTAATTCGCTTATTCTGTTGATTTCAAGTTTTTTATAAATGGATTTGCAATGTGTTTGAACGGTGGCAGCAGAAATAAACAGGCGCTCTGCAATTTCATTTTTATTTAGGCCTTCAATCAGCAGTTTAGCGATTTCTTTTTCCCTTGTTGTCAATTGAAGGATCATTCCAGCTTTGCTCGTGCTTTCTGCCCCTTTACCCTCTATGGCAATTGTAATGGCGAATAATGGTTTACCCTTTTCAGAACGGATGATGGTCTTGCTTGATCCCCAAACTAATTTAAATTGCTTGCTATGATGCAGCAGTTTGTATTCCAAGTTCAGGTAATTGGGTTTGTCTTTGCGAAAAAAGGTAAGGGAATTTAATAAAGTGTGGTAAGTGCTGGTATGAATGGTTTGAAGATAGTAGAAATAATCCATGCCGGTTAACCAATTTTTTTCAAAACCATAGAAATGCTTCATGGCATCGTTTATACCGATAGGTCGGTAATACTGCACATCATGCAAGGTAATCAAGTACTTCGATTGATTTATTTGGTCAAGAAAATCTGGACTATATAGTTTGTCGGGATGCAATAGTTCTGCATCTGACAATTGTTGAACCAGTTCTTCCAGCGCTGATTCCAATTCCTGGAATTTCATAATAATTAGTTTTCAATTTGATTTGTGCTGTGAATTTACAATAATCCTAAATAAAACAACAAATATTAATCATAAAACTAGTTAAACTTAATCATTTGTTAATATTTCACACCAATGTTCCATCAGACGGTTCAGGTTATAACTGGCATTTGCAGGGCTTGTGCTGGGCATGCAATAATAGCTTATCCCATCCATTCTCTTCAAATGCTTATCATAAAGTTTCATTGCTTTTTGACCATTAAAGACTATTTTCTTGAGCTTGGGGTAACTGCTTAATAGCTCATGAATGGCATTTGCTTCCACCTCTTGTATAGCGGTATCCATGCTTCCCTCACGGTAGGCGCTTTTACAAACATCCCATAAGGCTATTCGGTTATCTTGAAGAAGTTGAACACGCTCTGAATAAGAATCTGATAGCTCCCGATTAAACAAGTTAGCCATCAGCTTCCAAAAGCGATTTTGTGGATGTGCATAATAAGCCTGTTTAGCAATCGATAAATCGCCGGGCAAAGAACCTAAAATCAAGATTTCAGCTTCTTCGTTTATGATGACGGGAAAGGAATTTTTAAAAGCCATAGCTAAGGAAGTGCATCTACGTCTTTATAACCATTATCCTTGATTTTCAAGAATTTCTTAAACATCTCTTGATGCACCTTTGCTCGGTCTGCTGTACCCGCAAGATCTGCTTCCTGTTCTTTGGTGCCAATAAATTTAAAAAACACATTGTCAAAATAGTAGAATCGATTTTCCCATCCTTTTTTCGTTTTGGAATTATCAAATTCTGGAGAATACATGTGGGCATTATATTGATAGACATCTTCAAAAACAAAGGATAATTCATTATTCAACAAATAATAGTCTACATGGGTATAACCTGATTCCCCATAATGGGAAGCGCGCATTTTCTCTAATACATTATTCTTAAAATAATAATTTACCTGTCCACCTTCGGTAGATTCATGTATTTGAGCAGAGTCAATCTTATCCCAGTTCTGAATTGCATGAATTCGTTCATAATTTGCTTTGACTAAGGATAAACTGTCTTTGGCAATAGTATTGGAGTCATTTTCTACGAATTTTGAGCTATCCGTATTTCCAGAAGTGTCGGTTTTTGTTGGAGATTGACAAGCTAAAACAAGCAGGGAAAATGCAACAATCAAATAGCTATATACTTTCATCTTTTACTTTCTTATATGTTCTTATACAACAGTTAGAATCAAAAATGGTTCCATTGGAGTATAATTGACCCCATCAAAGACCCTAATATCGACTTATTTTCTAAGGTATTGCTTGTAAATTTCTTCCATTTTGCTTCGAGACTCTTAGGGAATTTCTTAGGATCTGATACGGATCTTGTTCGGATCTCGTTCGCTTCTAACCGAACGAGATCCGAAGGAGATCCGAACAAGTTCCGAAGGAGATCCGTAAGAGTAGCGAATAAAACCTCTGTAAGAGACAGTTAGACAACAGACAAAAGACAACAGAAATTGAGTGATGAAGAATGCAAAAACAGGATGTTGAATATCCCTATTTAGGTAATGAAATTATGTGTAGATGAAGGTGCTGGATATCCAGTAAAACAAACAAAGCTTCCTGATGTAGGAAGCTTTGCCTTATGATAATCGTATGGATTAGTGTTTGAAATGGCGTACACCAGTTGTTACCATGGCAACACCTTTTTCATTGGCCATATCGATGGATAATTGATCTTTGATAGAACCACCTGGTTGAAGTACAGCTGCTACACCAGCATCACCTGCGATTTCAACACAGTCTGGGAATGGGAAGAAGGCATCAGATGCCATAGCGCTTCCTTTCACATCAAATCCAAAAGCATTTGCTTTTTCAATAGCTTGTTTAAGTGCATCAACGCGGGAAGTTTGTCCTACACCTGAAGCAATTAAGGTATTGTCTTTGGCAAAAACGATGGTATTGGATTTCGTATGTTTTACAATTTTATTAGCGAAGTATAAATCCTGCAATTGAGCTTCGTTTGGTTTTACTTCTGTCACCGCTGTCATTTGCTCTGGACCTTCAACTGTACCATCCTTATCCTGCATAATCACACCGTTCAATAATGTTTTGAACTGTTGTGAAGGTAATTTTACCTCTTTACGACGTAGGATAATGCGGTTTTTCTTTGCTGTAAGTACTTCTAATGCTTCAGCGCTGTATGAAGGAGCAATTAAAACCTCAAAGAACAAGTTGTTGATTTCTGTTGCTGTTTCTAGATCTACTTCGCGGTTGGTGATTAATACCCCTCCAAAAGCAGAAACTGGATCACACGCTAATGCTGCTAACCAAGCATCTTTTACATTTGGACGTGAAGCAACACCACATGCGTTGGTGTGTTTAAGAATAGCAAAGGTTGGTTCAGTGAACTCATCGATAATAGCAACTGCTGCATCAACATCCACTAAATTATTATAGGATAATTCTTTTCCATTTAATTTATCAAACATGGCATCTAAGTTTCCGAAGAATACTCCATTTTGATGTGGGTTTTCACCGTAACGTAATACTTGCGCATCTTGTTCAGATTGTTTGAATACGTTTAACGGCTCCTCTTGATTGAAGTAATTAAAGATGGCGGTGTCGTAGTGCGAAGACGTGTTAAATGCACGCTTTGCAAAAGACTTACGTTGCTTTAATGAAGTAGCACCATTCTGAGCTGCTAAGATTTCTTCTAATTCGGTATAGTCGTTTTTAGAAGAGATAATCACAACATCATTGAAGTTCTTTGCAGCGGCACGAATTAGGGAAATTCCACCGATGTCAATTTTTTCAATAATATCTTGTTCCGAAGCACCTGAAGCAACAGTTTCTTCAAACGGATAAAGATCAACAATGACCAAGTCAATCTCTGGGATGTTATACGTTTCTAATTGAGCTTTATCATCAGCTAACGGACGACGAGAAAGAATTCCGCCGAAAACATTTGGGTGCAAAGTTTTTACACGTCCACCTAAAATGGAAGGATAACCGGTAAGGTCTTCAACACGCTCTACAGGGATATCCAAGTCTCTAATAAAGGCTTCGGTTCCGCCTGTGGAGTAAAATGTTACTCCGTATTTGTTAAGTAACTGAATTAGTGGTGCAAGGTTGTCTTTATAATAAACAGATACCAATGCATTTTTAATCTTTACAGGATGATTCATTGTGTATTATTTGGAGCCGCAAAGGTAATTATTTTTTTTGGGATTGATGAGGTTGGATTTTTTTGAGATTGCTGCGCTGTTACATAGGATTGAGACCGCTTCGCTGTTAGAAGCAGTCTCTCTCTCACATCTAACAGCGAAGCGGTCTATAGACAATTATTCCTAGTTATACTTCTTCAATAAGTTTTCGATGACTTTTGGGTAATGTTGGTGTTCTAATTGTTGACCGTTGAATTTAAGGATTTCAAGGGTATCACCTGGCTCAATACGGAATTTTGCTTGATAGATAATTTCACCTTCATCAAAGTTTTCATTCACAAAGTGAATTGTTATTCCATGTTCCTCTTCGCCAGCTGCTAAAACTGCTTTGTGAACACGGTCACCGTACATTCCTTTTCCGCCGAATTTTGGTAATAGGGCAGGGTGGATATTGATAATCTTGTTAGGGAATGCTTTAAGTAGGTTTTCAGGTACTAACCATAGGAATCCTGCAAGCACGACAATATCAATCTCTAAGCGTTTTAAAAGGTCTACAACTTCATCGGTTTGGTAGAAGCTGTGTTTGTCAAAAACATGCGTAGGGATCTCAAAGTTATCGGCACGTTGAAGCACATAGGCCTCCGGGTTATTACTTAAGACAAGGGCCACTTCGGCATTGTCTGCATATTTAAAGTGCTCCATTATTTTTTGAGCATTTGATCCGGATCCTGAAGCAAAAATTGCAATACGCTTTTTCACAGTGAATTGATAATAGTAATGTTTAACCTGATAAATACCAAATATAACGGTTTTTTTGGAAAGGATGGATAAGTATAGGATATTTCGGGCTTTTTAGGTCATAATTTCACTCCTATAAATTTGTATTACACTTCTCTATGGAATATTTACTATCTTAATTACTTTTAGAATACCTTTAAAAACCAAGTTTTAATTATAATTAAATGAAACATCTTAAGTTGCTTTGTCTTTTTATTTTGTTAGCTATTACGACCGTTCAAGCGCAAGTGCCGGATAGTATTCCTGCATTCAAGAAATTTTTAACTTATGATAAAGGACAACGTGTTACTCGAGATTCATTGAATATGGACAACAAACAGGTTTTTGTATTATTTGATCCTGGCTGTGGACCATGTCAAGCATTTGGTTCTGCATTAGGAGATAAGCTAAAGGAATTGGATCCAAAGGTTGATTACTATTTTATTTCTATGGAATCCACGCAATTAATTGATGGCTATATCAATATGTTTGCGCCGAAGCTGAAAGGGCATCCTCAAGTCCACTTTTTAAGAGACCCTGAAGGGGAATTTATTCTGTTGTTCAATCCTAAAAATTTTCCATCCAGCTACATCTACGACCGTAAAAGCGGCAAATTGCTCCTGTATGATGAGTCGGAAGATAAGCTGATAAAAATGTTGCCATACTTGAAAAGAGATAAATAGATGTAGCTAAATCTTTACTTAATAGGGTTTAAATTCTCTTATTATTAAATATTTCTATTATTGTAAATAAAATATAAGTAACTTTATCTTACGAAAAGGCGAGTAGGATAAGTCTAAAAATGACTAAAAGGTATGGATAGAGGCATAAAAAGCCTCGAAATGATTGACCTCGTCAGGAGTATATGGCTTTACAGAAGTAAGGATTAATGATACGACAGCCATACTAATAAATCAGTTTTAGCGGTTTATTCTTTTCATATACAGTCTACCTAAGACAAAACTTACCCACCTATGAAAAGACACATTCCCACTCTGGACAGTTGAGAACAGAACTGTTCGAAGAAGCCTATTGATTATTTATGAATGAATTAGATTGATGACGATTAATCTGGTTCGCTTAGCTTATGCTTTAAGATGATTAATGTATACAAAGAATTGGTTTACCATGATGCGCGCACTTTCGCAGAGATTGAGGCGTTAATTTTGTCGATAACCGATAGTGACGAGAAATTGGTTTCACACAACAGAGTCCCTGCTTGGGTTGGAAAAGCAAAAATTCATTTACTTGCAAATTGGAATAAACACGTGAGTTTGGATGATTTGGCAGAAGTTTGTGGTGTCCACAAAGTAACAATTTCAAAATATTTCTCGAAATATTTAGGAAGTACAGTCCGAATGTATCAACGAAAAATCCGAATAATTCGAGCGATAGAACTGATAAAATTAGAGAAATATTCGCTCACAGAGGTCGCTTTCCTATGTGGCTTTGCTGATCAAAGTCATTTTACTCGCTTCTTCCGACAGACTGTAGGATGCCTTCCTAAACAGTTGCCTAAGGCGTAACGCTAATATCGTTCTATTTTAAAATTTAAGCATGGGTTTATTTTGTATAGGACAGATGAAAATTAATTATAAAACATGAAAATACTTCAAGGTAGTCGATTGCCTAAACCTAATGGACACTGTAGTACAGCTATAGTTTCCAATCGCCTCTTGTTTATCTCCGGGCAACTCCCCATAGCTGCAGATGGAAGACACTATGATCAAGCAGATTTTGAACAGCAGTTTACCGTGGTATTTCAGAATTTAGAAAATATCTTGTTAGCCTCTTCAAGCTCCCTTCAAAAGGTTGTCAAGGTTACAGCATATCTTTCGGATGTGAAATACTGGAATCAATTTAATGCATTATTTGCTGATTTTATCGGTAAACACAAACCCGTGAGAACCGTGGTTGCCGTTCCTGAGTTGCATCTGGGTTATAAATTGGAGGTGGATGTGATAGCAGAGGTCTAAGAATTTCCTAGCACACAGTTAAAACCCATATATACTGAATAGGGATATAATAGCCATAGCATTACAAAAACTACAGGTATTAATCTACTAATCAGTTGTGCTCGTTTAGGATAATTTTTTGAATCATATTTGATTTAGAATATTGAACTAAATGAGAAAGGGGATCGTTTTATGCGATCCCCTTTTATGTTTATGTCCATTTTTCTCTATTTTAAGGTGTGGTTAAAACCTTTTCCAATAATACTGTACCGGTCTCCGTAACATCTTTTGCTGAATTGGATAAAATAATCACTACTGCTTTTTCATCTGGTACAAATCCTAAAAAAGAACTTGATCCTGCCGTACCTCCATTATGGAAGTAGTAATTTACACCTTCCAACATATTAATATGCCAAGCTAGACCTATGTCTGAATTGGGTGGCACAAAGAAAGTGAACTGCTTTGTCAGATTCATGGCTTTCTGAATATCGGTTTCAGGATAGGTTAATTGGGCAATAGTATAACGAAGCATATCATTTAATGAAGATTTCAAAGCACCTGCACCCGCCATTGACTGAAAGTTCCAAAAAGAGACCTTGTTTCCTGCATCATCATGAGGAGGAGCGAAATTCTTGATCTTTGGATCAATCTTGTCTACCGTAGTGGTCATCTCCAACGGTGTCAAGATAGATTCTTTGACCATAGTCATGTAAGGTTTTTTCGCTATAATGGAGAGTAATTCACCTAATAGTCCAAATCCCAGATTACTATACTCATACTTACTTTCGGTTTCTTCCTTAGTTTGGTGATTTTTCAAGTATCCGAATAATAATTTACGATCATAAGCTGCATAAGGGTCATTTTCGGAGAACTTAGTAGCAGCTTTCCAATTCTCAGCTAACCTGGGTAAACCAGAGGTGTGGTTAGCTAAAGATCTAAAGGTTATCTTTTGAATCGCTGGATTCTGTGCTACAGAATCAGGCAGATATTTTGCAATACTATCTTCTAATTTTACTTGTCCTTTATTCACCATTTCAGCTAATAAGGAAGCTGTAAAAGTTTTGCTGATAGAACCTATTTCAAATAAGGTGTTGGCATCAGGAAGGGTGTTGTTTCCCTTGTCCGTCTCACCGTAAAAGAACGTGTTGATTTTGTTTTTATGGATAATGGCTACTGCCAATGCTTGGGCACTTCCTTGTTTGGCATAATTACGAGCAACGGAATCCACAAAATTATCCAATGGGTTTTTAGGTGCTACATTGGCAATGATTTCTTTTTTACTGGTATCTACAGCGGCCTCCTTTGGTGCAGAATAAGGCTGAAAGGCCAAGGTATGATATTGCATATTGGAATCAATTCCTAAAACAATGGAAAGTGTTTCCTTTTCAAATTCTGTTTTATATTTAGCAATTCCTTTGTTAAAGTCGTATTGTGTGGCGTTTTTTACTTTTCCTAAGCTAAATAGTTGGATTAAAATGCCTGATAATTGCTCTTTGGTAATTTGTTGTTTGAAAACTGGAGCCGCTAATTCGTAAATAGAATCGGGTTGTTCCGCATTAATAAAATACTCAATTCGATTAAATACAGCTCGATTATTGCGTTCGTCTACTGACTGCGCAAAGAGTTGTTGCAAGCTGAATAAAAATAGTATGCTGAGTATGTTTTGTATTTTGAAATTCATGCCCAAAAATACAAAACAAATTATAAACCGATAATTTGTTTTAGTCTTGCATATCCAGATTTGCTGATATTGACTTTTCCTCCACTTAGTAGGGTTGCGATATAGCTGTCTTTTTCCATTGGCTCGATTTTCTGCAATTGATCGACTTTGACAATGAAGGATCGATGTACACGAACATATTGCTTGGGATCCAATTGTTTCTCAAAAGAACTCATGGTTTTATTCTTTAAGAACATGCCTTCATTAGTGTGTATTTTCACATAATCATCATAAGCTTCCAGGTAATTGATCTGCTGCACAGGGATAATTTTTATTTGTGTTCCATTTTTAACTACCACGCGCTCCAAGGCATTGGATTCTTCTTCCATGGATTCCTGCAGCTTTTCAGTATCAATCTTAGGGGGTACTTGTGCTTGGAAGGAAGCTTTAAATTTATCGATAGCTTTTTGGAAGCGGTCTGGACGAATCGGTTTTAATAGATAATCAATAGCGTTTTTTTCGAATGCTTTTAGGGCATACTCATCAAATGCGGTAGTAAATATGATATGGGGTTGTTGATCGAGAAGTTCCAACATTTCGAATCCAGTAAGCTTCGGCATCTGAATATCTAGAAATACCAAGTCGGGTTGATGCTGTTGAATTGCTTTTACGCCTTCAAAGCCATCGTTACACTCCGCTAATACTTGAAATTCAGGGTGCTGTTGTAGGTATTCCAACACCATGCTTCGGGCTAATGGTTCGTCGTCTATTAAGATCGTCTTTATCATAGTTGTGGTATTCTTAATGTGGAAATGAAGATGTTTCCATCCGTTTCCGTTTGTAATAAATCGGTGCGCCCATATAGTAAGTATAAGCGACGTTGTATGCTGGATAAACCAAAGCCAGTTCCTTTCTTCTGTTCATATTGGTCTGCCTCGAAAGGATTGCTGATGCGGATGGTTAACAATTGATTTTCTAAATTTAGGGAAATTTTGATAATAACCTCTTCGGTTACATTGTATAGTCCAAATTTAATGGCATTCTCTACTAAGGGTTGAAGGATCATAACTGGGATTTTAGCTCCCAGGACTTCTTCATCATAGTCAAATTCTGTAGATAAACGGTGACCAAATCTTACCTTTTCAATGTCAAGGTATAAACTGAGGTGAGCAACTTCCTCTTCTACAGAAGTGAATTGGGTGTCATCTTTGCGCATGGTACCTCTAAGGAAATCAGAAAGCTGGAAAGTCATGTTTCTGGCTTCCGTAGGCTTACTTCCAATGAGTGCAATGATGGAATTTAAACTGTTGAATAAGAAATGCGGTTGTAGCTGCTGTCTTAGATTATACAACTCAGCCTCACGCACCATTTTCTCTGATTCTTCTTTTCTTTTTTTATTACTGAACAACTCTTCCTGAATATTCCAAAAGACATTGATGGTCATCACGCAGGTGATGATGAGGAAGTTGATGACAAAACGAAATGGTAAACTAAAGTTCAGGTAAATTAAATTGTCATCATTAATAAATTGAACGATCAAAAAACGGGTAATAGTAACGGATATAACCGCAAAAATGGCAGCTAAGCCAAATAATTTCCAATAATTACGATTATTTGGAATATAGTATTGTAGGGAGCTAAAGATCAAATAGGAAATTCCGGTCATGCACATAGCGCTGATAATGGCGTCATAGATAGCAATGTCACGTGCTATTTTAGACCACCATAGGAGGCCATACATAATCAATAGGTATAAAGCACAAATAATCCATGAGGTGGCATGGATGATCGATTGCTTGGAATGTTCGCTAATTGATTTTGCCATGTTTTAGCTGTTCTTTATTGTCAATCCGCCAAAGATTGAAGTACCTGTGATGTAGATTTTCTTGTTTTCATCCGTTGTGATTTCAAATGACGGTCTGCGGTCATCGACTTCTCCAAAGATGGAAGACACATTGGATGAAACTCTCCAGTTCATAGGCACAATGATTTTTGTGCTGCCAAATAATTGAAAAGTATCAATTACCACTGGTTGTTTCAAATCTGCTTGTAGGAAATTCAAGTTTGTACTTCCAAAGATGCTGGTGATATTTCCACCAAGGAAGTTTTTGCTAAGAATAACCTTTTTGGTATCACTAAAGAAGTTGTCCACTTTGAGGTAATTCTCAAAATCCGGCATATAATTTTTATACAGGTTCTTATGCTCAGCAGGGTTTGCTTGAGCATAAGAATCGTTTTTTGCATCTGTACTTACGGGCTGATTAGGGTCAGTATTGAATGGGCTGTCTACACGTTTATCCCAGTCAAATTCATCATCACGTGGAGGGGTAGGAGGTAATTGTGGTCTTGTTTTGTTACGATTCAACAAATACATACCTAAAATAATAGCTCCTGCAGGGATTAAGAATTTACCAATGTGTAAGTCCAATTCATTTTTCAGGAAAAAGATACTACCAATTGCAATTAATACAATAGAAGATTTCTTTTCGAACTTGGAGTTGACACCGATTACTAGACCGATAATGATAAGGATAGTTTCCCAACCAAATAACCAGCTAGGGATGATGTTTCCCATATTTAATTGTTTCATCAGTAAGGCAAAGCCTAAAAAGATGATAATAAAGCCAACAATGGTGGAAGTGTTGTTGTTTTTAGGAGGTCTTCCATCCTTTGGGTCCATGTTTTGATTGTTCATTGTCATTTGTCTTTTGATTTAGTTTACTCAAAAGTATTGCGAATATAAGCATCAGCCGATAGCAAATAGGTCTTTTGAGGTTTTTTTTCGGTGAAAGACTATATTTCTTCGGTGAAAAAGCTAACCACTTTATCGGCTGTTATTTAAGTTAAGTGAATAATTTAATTATTATAACAAATAATTTTTATAAAAATTTGGATGATTGAGTTTAATTATTATATATTTATGACTGAAAATAGAGGATTAAACTTAAATATTAACGAATCTAATGGGAGATTTTGATAACAAAGAGCGTGAAGAGGTATTTTCAAAAAAGGTGAGAGCGGGAAAACGTACTTATTTTTTTGATGTAAAAGCAACTCGCTCGAACGATTACTACGTAACGATTACGGAAAGTAAGAAACGTTTTGAGGATGGCCAATTTATTAAGCACAAGATTTTCCTTTATAAAGAGGATTTTGAGAAGTTTGCAGAAGGATTACAAGATGTTGTAGCCTATATCAAATCTAATCAGGAGGTAGTTGAAAAACGTTATGAACCAAATCAGGAAGATTTAGGTTATGAAAATAACGGTCAACTGGTACAGAAAGACGATTATTCTTTCTAAGGTTTACGAGTTTTACTTGAAATAAACATATAAAGCCACTTTATAAGTGGCTTTTTTTATAATTCTCCTTCTGGAGAGACCAATTAACATATTAAGAAGACTTTCTTTTCTTGCATCTATCTTGTTTTTATCAATTTATTAAGGATTTCGTTAAAAATAGATAAAGTTGTTACAGCAAGCTGTTGATTTGATGGATATGTTTTTCTTAATTTGGAATTCCAATTGAAAATTTAATAAGCGATTATATGAATAAATTGTTTTCTGTTGCTGGATTAGCGGTATTATTTCTTACTGTTGGTCAAGCAAACGGTCAGACTAAAAAGTTAAGCTTTGAACAAGCTTGGGGCCAAGCTCCTTCATTAACTCAAGCGGTAAGCCGTTTTGAGGGATGGGCAGATGCTGAGAACTACATTGAAAGAAGCGGTAACCAATTGTTTCAGGTCAATGTGAAAACAGGAAAGAAAGAATCGTATTCTTATCCAACGAATACCTCTACTCGGGTATTTGTCAAAGATAAGGATGTATTCATTCAGGTTCCAGGTGCAACAGCAAAACAATTGACCAAGACCCCAGAGCTAGATGAGCAAAACCCAACGCTCTCACCAGATGGTAAATATGTAGCTTTTACCCGTAAAAGTGATTTGTACAGCGTAGATGTTGCAACCGGAAAGGAAGTGCGTTATACTACGGATGGTACAGACGTTATTTATAACGGTTGGTCTTCATGGGTTTATTATGAGGAAATCTTAGGTCGTCCGACCAACTATAAGGCATTCTGGTGGTCTCCAGATAGTAAGGAAATTGCATTTATGCGTTTTGATGATACCAAAGTTCCTATGTTCCCGATTTATGGCTCTAAAGGTCAACACGGTTATTTAGAGGAAACACGTTATCCTAAAGCTGGAGATCCTAACCCAGAAGTGAAAGTAGGCTTTGTAAAAGTGGAAGGTTCACCAGTTGTTTGGGCGGACTTCAATGAAAAGGATGATCAATATTTTGGTCAACCATATTGGAGCTTCAACAGCAAAACCATTATGGTACAATGGATGAACAGAGAACAAAATAATTTAAAGTTCTATGAGGTAAATCCTGAAAATGGCTCTAAAAAAGAAATCTATAATGAAGAGCAGCCAACTTGGATTAATCTAGATCACGATGAGCGTATTACTTATCTAGAAGATAATAAGCATTACATCTTAAAATCGGATAAAACAGGATGGGCGCATTATTACTTATACAAATTGGATGGAACATTGGTGAATCCAATTACTGCAGGTGATTGGCAAGTATCCAGCATTCAGCATATCGATGAGAAAGGCAAAGTGCTTTATTTTACCGCTAGAAAAGAAAACTCGGCTACGGTAGATTTATATCGTGTTGATTTCTCTGGAAAGAATCAGAAGAGATTGACATTTGGAGAGTATACACATAATGTTCAAGTTTCACCGACTGGTAAGTATTTCATCACGAACTATTCGAACATCTTTACTCCGAATAAAGTGGCTTTATTGGATAATAACGGTAAAGTTATTAAAGAACTAGCAGATAGTAAGTCAAAGGATTTTGATAGCTATAAAGTAGCAAGAAGAGAATTTATTAGAATCCCTTCGGAAGACGGTAAATTCCAATTGCCAGCAATTATTACCTATCCAACGGATTTTGATGAGAGCAAGCAGTATCCAGTTATCATGAGTATCTATGGTGGTCCTGATGCAGGAACTGTTCGTAATACTTGGAAAGGTACGAATGGCGAATATTGGTCTCAAGAAGGGGTTATTCAGATTGAGTGTGATCACCGTGCTTCTGGACATTTTGGAAAACAAGGAGTTGCATGGATGCACCGTAACTTAGGTAATTGGGAGTTGGTGGATTACATCACCATTGCCAAGTGGTTGAAAGCGAAACCTTGGGTTGCTAAAGATAAATTATTGATGACAGGACATAGCTATGGTGGTTATATGACTAGTTTAGCTTTGACTAAAGGATCAGATTATTTTGACTACGGTATTGCTGGAGCTCCAGTAACCAGTTGGGAATTGTATGATACCCACTATACTGAGCGTTGGATGGATACTCCACAATCAAACCCTGAAGGTTATAAGAATGGCTCGATATTAACTTATGTGGATAAATATAAAGGTACTTTACGTTTATTACATGGTGATATGGATGATAACGTTCATTTGCAAAACACTACTCAATTAGTGGATGCTTTAACAGATCGCAATGTTCCATTTGAATTGATGATTTACCCTGGAAGCCGACATGGATTCGGACGTTCGAAATCAGCTTATGATTTCAAGGAGCGAGTTCGATTCTATTACCAATATTTGTTGGAGAAACCCGTTCCACAACAAATGAAATAAAAGAATTAAAAAAGGCTAAGAAAATTGATTCTTAGCCTTTTTTAATAAATGATATCATTGCTTCCACAAAAAAAATTGTCATCTTTGCATTATTAATAATACCATGCTAGATTATCTTAAAGATATAACATTTAAGGCGAATGACGTCTTTTTACGAGCCATAGATATTTTGATGCGAAACTATGTTTCCATTGCTGGTCTATGTTTCTTATTGTTTGTGACATCCAATCTATCGACCTTCTTGGCCATTTACTTAGATTCGTATTCCATCTTTCTGAAAATCTTTCTTTTGTTGCTATTTGTAGGCTTATATTTTAGCCTTCAATTGGTGTTGTTGAAAAATGCCATCGTCTTGGCAAAAGGAGATCGCAGTCCTGGATTTTGGGGATATGTACCATCATTTTCTCAATTCTTATTCTATATCCTAGGTTTGATCCTCTATTCCTTGATTGCCTTGGTGATTTATAGTTTAATGTATGTGCTCTGTTTCCCGCTTTTATTTCTCGGGATCGGAATGGATACTGTACGCTATGAAATTCACCCATTCTTGACAGGGGTTGTAATGCTGTTTATATTGATAAGAACTACATTTTTTCCTTTCTTCATCATTGAGCATGGATTTAACACGTTTAAGTCGTATAAATTCAGCTTAGCTATGACCAAGGGCAATGTTTTTCGGTTGTTGATGATCATCTTGCTAATTGCATCAACCCATTTACTGCAAATTGGTTCAGAAGTATTGGGCTATCAGTTAGTGTCCAAGATTTTAAGTTTAGTTAATTCATTTGTTATTATCCCTTTGGTTAGTGTAGTGATGTCCATTGTTTATGTGGATATGATGAAGGCCTACAAAGGAGGAGAGGATCCTTCTCTAATGGATAATATCATTTAACCAAGTATATTCTACATTGAGTAAAAGAAATATTGCGATATTAGGTTCGACCGGGAGCATAGGGACGCAGGCATTAGAGGTGGTTGAAGCCTTTCCAGATCATTTTTCGATTACGGTATTGACCATGGGTAGGAATGCTGACCTATTGATAGAGCAAGCATTAAAATTCAGACCCAAAGTTGTTGTTGTATGTGAGGAGTTAGCTTACCAAAAAGCTAAAGATGCCTTGGCCGGTCAAGGAATTGAAGTTCTATTAGGTGCAGAGGCCATGGAAGAGGTTGTGCAACGGGATGATGTTGATGTTGTACTGACAGCTATCGTTGGGTCTGCCGGATTAAAGCCTACGGTTGCAGCTATCAAGAAAGGTAAGGATATTGCCTTAGCCAATAAAGAAACTTTAGTCGTAGCAGGTGCTTTAATCAATGATTTGGTGAAAGCCCATGGCGTAAAATTACTACCTGTTGATTCGGAGCATTCTGCCATCTTTCAATGTTTGGTTGGAGAGGAGCAGAACCCAATTGAAAAGATTTATCTAACAGCATCTGGTGGTCCATTTCGTGGAATGTCTCGAGAGGAACTTGCCTTTGTTACGAAAGCTCAAGCTTTAAAACATCCTAATTGGAGCATGGGAGCCAAGATCACTATTGATTCTGCCTCCATGATGAATAAAGGATTGGAAGTAATCGAGGCGAAATGGCTTTTTGATTTAAATCCTGAACAAATAGATGTCATCGTGCATCCGCAATCTATCGTACATTCTTTGGTTCAATTTCAAGATGGTTCTATGAAAGCTCAACTTGGGCTTCCCGATATGAAATTGCCAATCCAATATGCCTTAACCTATCCAGCTCGTTTTGAAAATGACTTCAAGCGATTTAATTTCATGGATTATCCTAATCTAACTTTTGAGAAGCCAGATTTAACAGCATTCCGTAATCTTCAATTGGCATATGATGCATTGAGAAAGGGAGGGAATAGTCCGTGTGTTTTAAATGCCGCTAATGAGGTGGTAGTGGAAGCTTTCCTTCAAGAAGAGATCTCCTTTTTGGAAATGAGTGATGTAATTGAAGAGACATTGTGTCATGTAAATTGGCAAGAAGAACTTGAATTGGGAGATTATTTGCATTTTGATGCTGAAAGTAGGAGAGTGGCACGAAGTTTAATACCTCGAATAAGTAAAAAATAGTATTGTTTATAATTAAAAATAGATAAATGGGAATTGTCATTATGGTGGCTCAGGTATTATTAGGCCTGTCGTTACTAATTATATTACACGAGTTTGGACACTTTTTGGCTGCTCGTGCATTTGGAATTAAAGTAGAGAAGTTCTATTTGTTTTTTGATGCTTGGGGTGTAAAACTATTCAAGTTCAACTACAAAGGATGTGAATACGGGATGGGATGGTTGCCATTGGGAGGATATGTTAAGATTGCAGGGATGATCGATGAATCCATGGATACCGAGCAATTAAAAGGTGAGCCTCAACCATGGGAATTCCGATCTAAACCAGCTTGGCAACGTCTTATCGTTATGCTAGGTGGTATTATTGTAAATATCATTGTTGGTGTTTTGGTATTCTGGATGCTGACTTTCAAATATGGTACTGCAGATATTGATAATACCCAGATTTACGGTGTAAAACCAGGAATTATAGGTCAAAAAGTAGGATTGCAAGAGGGTGATAAGATTATTGCAGTAAACGGTAAGAAAGCAAATCTGTTTTTTGAGGACTTAATGACTTCAGAGGTATTGATGGGCGATGCGGTATTAACTGTTGATCGTGCAGGACAAGAAGTAAAGATTACTCTTCCGCCAGATATCTTAAATGATGTTTCGGAATATAAAAAGAATGAGTTTGTACAGCCAATCTTTAAGATGCTTCCTGTAAAGGAAATCGCAAAAGATTCTAGAGCTGAGAAGATGGGGCTTCAAGTTGGAGATAGTATTGTGAGCATAAATGGAGTTGCTGTACAGCATCTGGATACTTTCCGTGATCAAGTGAAAGCAAATAAAGGAAAGGATATCAACTTAGGCGTTATTCGTCAAGGTGCTGCCCTGAATCTATTGGCTAAAGCTGATACTTCTTCTACCATTGGATTTGGAAATCTACCAACAGTAATCCATTCGTATGGATTTATGGAGTCCTTGCCAATAGGTGTTAGTAAAGCATTTTCTGTTATCACCGATAATATCAAAGGCTTTGGTAAGATGTTTAAAGGTGAGGTTCGTGCTGATAAAGCATTGTCAGGTCCTGTAGGTATTGCCACTATGTTTGGTACTGAAGTAGATTGGCTTCGTTTCTGGAGTTTAGTAGGTATGCTGTCAATGGCATTAGCATTTATGAACTTATTGCCTATTCCAGCCTTAGATGGAGGCCATGTGGTCTTTCTTTTGATCGAGATGATACAAGGTAAGCCTTTGTCGGAAAAGTTCCTAGAAAAGGCTCAAATCGTTGGATTCTTCATTCTGATTGCCTTGATGATCTTTGTGTTTGGAAATGATATTTTCAAATTGACGAAGTAAGATTTTAAGCATTATACAAAAAGATATGATAAGCCCTGGGATATGTATTCCGGGGCTTTTTATTTTAGTAGGAAAAAATGCTAAATATTTATTTGCAATTTAAAATTATTTGTACCTTTGTCTCCCGATAAAAATGAAAGAAACCTTCTATCCTATAGCATCACAAAAAGTAGTTACTACTTCAAGTCAATATAATCGTTGATAAGTTAGCCCATTTGGGCTTTTTTTGTGCAGCATAGTGAAGGAACTAACATTTTAGAATTCGGATATAATTAAATTGAGATAAGAATGACCAACTACAGCAAATTGCCAGCAATTTTAGTCCTAGAGGATGGAACTGTTTTTCATGGAAAGGCAGCAGGAAAAATCGGAACCACTACAGGTGAGATTTGTTTCAATACCGGTACAACAGGCTATCAGGAAATCTTTACCGATCCTTCTTATTATGCTCAAATCATGGTGACGACCAATGCACATATTGGTAACTATGGTATTGATGGCGATGATGAAGAATCAAATAAGATTCAAATTGCAGGTTTAGTTTGTAAGAACTACAACATCAACTATAGCCGTAAAATGGCTGATCAATCTATCCAAAATTACTTTGAAGAAGGTAACTTGGTAGGTATTTCTGATATTGATACTCGTTCTTTAGTTCGTCATATTCGTAATAAAGGGGCTATGAACGCCATCATTTCGTCTGAAAACTTAGATGTAGATTCTTTGAAAGCAGCTTTAGCAGAAGTACCTTCCATGGATGGTCTTGAGTTGTCATCAAAGGTTTCTACGGAAGAGCCTTACTTCTATGGAGAAGATGGAGCACCTACTCGTATTGCTGTTTTAGACCTAGGTATCAAGAAAAATATCCTTCGCAACTTTGACTCTCGTCAGGTTTATGCTAAAGTATTCCCAGCAAAAACTACTTTCGAAGAAATGGAAGCTTGGAATCCCGATGGTTATTTCATTTCAAATGGTCCTGGAGATCCTGCTGCTATGGATTATGCAATTGAAACAGTTCGTGCAATCTTAGCTGCTGATAAACCAATGTTCGGTATCTGCTTAGGTCACCAAATCTTAGCTTTAGCAAACGATATCAGAACAAGCAAAATGCACAATGGTCACCGTGGTATCAATCACCCAGTGAAAAATATCATTGCTAACAAATGTGAGATAACATCGCAAAACCACGGATTTGGCGTGGTAGCAGAAGATATTGAGAAATCAGATAAAGTGGAAATCACCCACGTGAACTTGAATGATAATTCTATTGAAGGTATTCGTGTGAAAGGTAAAAAAGCATTCTCGGTACAATACCACCCAGAGTCTTCACCAGGTCCTCATGATTCAAGATACTTGTTTGACGATTTCATTGCCATGATTAAAGGGTAATTAAATTTGATTAAAATAATAAAAGCCATACTTGTTTATACAGGTATGGCTTTTTTGATTATTGTCTTATAATAATTGAAGGAATTATTTGATAAAAGGGAAGATTCACATATAGATTTTTCATATTTTTGATTAAACCCATAATAATTACTATTTTAGTGTTATATATACACTAAGTAAGAAGAGATATACAAAAAACCATATACAAATGAGCTTGATAATTGACGTACATGCGCGCCAGATTCTTGATTCGCGCGGAAATCCAACAATAGAAGTAGATGTTACTACGCAGAATGGTTTCGTAGGCCGTGCAGCAGTTCCTTCAGGAGCTTCTACAGGAGCACACGAAGCAGTGGAACTTCGCGATGGAGATAAAAAGAAATATTTAGGTAAAGGTGTACTTAAAGCAGTAGAAAATGTAAATACCAAAATTGCTAAGGCATTAGAAGGTGTTGATGTTTTTGAGCAAAATGCCATCGATAAATTAATGATTGATCTTGATGGTTCTGAGAACAAAGGTAAATTAGGTGCTAACGCTATTTTAGGTGTTTCCTTAGCTGTAGCGAAAGCTGCTGCACAAGAAAGCCGTCAGCCATTATACCGTTACATCGGTGGTGTGAATGCAAATACGCTTCCTTTGCCAATGATGAACATCGTTAATGGTGGAGCACACTCTGATGCACCGATCGCTTTCCAAGAGTTTATGATCATGCCTGTTGGAGCTGAGACTTTCTCTGAAGCTTTACGTTGGGGTGCTGAAGTGTTCCATAGCTTGAAAAAGATTCTTCATGACCGTAACTTATCTACTGCTGTAGGAGATGAAGGTGGTTTTGCTCCGACTTTTGAAGGTACTGAAGATGCTATTGAAACGATCTTAGAAGCTATCAAGAAAGCTGGATACAAAGCAGGAAAAGAAATCTGCTTAGCGCTTGACTGTGCTTCTACTGAATTCTTTGAAAAAGGAAAATACAACTATAAGAAATTTGAAGGCGAAGGTGGTGCTACGCGTACTATCGAAGAACAAGTGGATTACCTTGCTGAATTAACTGCGAAATATCCAATTATCTCTATCGAGGATGGTATGGCAGAAGACGATTGGAAAGGTTGGGGATTGTTAACTGAGAAAATCGGTGACCGTGTTCAGCTAGTAGGTGACGATTTATTCGTTACAAATACAAAACGTCTACAAGATGGTATTGACAAACATGTAGGTAATTCTATCCTTGTAAAAGTTAACCAAATTGGTTCTTTAACAGAGACTATCAATGCGGTTCACTTGGCTCAAACAAACGGATATACTTCGGTAATGTCTCACCGTTCTGGTGAAACAGAAGATACAACAATTGCTGATTTAGCTGTTGCATTGAACTGTGGACAAATCAAAACAGGTTCTATCTCTCGTTCTGATAGGATCGCTAAATACAATCAATTGTTGAGAATTGAAGAAGAATTAGGAAGTAATGCCAAATTTATTGGTAAAGATTTCAAATATGCTCCTAAAAAATAATTACTAATTTTTATTAGGAAGAAGGGATCAATTGATCCCTTTTTTTATGTCTAAAATTTGGATAGATGACACTGAATGAAATCTTACTTTTGCAATATTCAATGTAATAATTATCTTTATCTGAATTTTTATTGCTCGAGGAAGATTTATGGAACGTGTCATTAATACCATTAAGAATAAATATCTAATTGCAGGAGTAGCATTCGTGATATGGATGTTTTTCTTTGATCGTTACGATGTGGCAACACAAGTAAGTTTTCAGCAAGAAAAGTCTAAGCTAGAGGAAGAAAAAGCCTACTATACTTCAGAGACTGAAAAGATCGAACAATCTATTAAAGATGTTCAATTCAATCCAAATGAGATACAACGTATAGCTAGGGAAAAATATAAAATGAAAAAACAATCGGAGGACATCTACATCATCAGCGAAGTAGAGGCACCGAAGAAAGAAGAATAATAAAAAAAGCTAGGATAATCTCCTAGCTTTTTTGTTATGACTTAATAAGAGAAATCTCTTGATAAGTATCCGAAATAGCAAATATCTTATAGCCCTTATCTTTTAATAATTTAAAGAATCTTTCTCCTTTTTCTTTTCCGTCTTTAAAGAAGCGCTCATGTGTTTCAACTAAGATTTGTTTGATGGTTATACCACTATTTAGAATCCCTTCCATTACGGCGTATTCTGAGCCTTCTATATCCATTTTGAGCACATCGATGTATGTATGTTCTGTTTCATTTACAATCTCCTTAAACTCTTTTAAAAGCACCTCTACTGGATTGGTCTCATCGACCAAGTTATGTCCATAAACTGATCCAGATACATGTTCTTTGTTTTTAGGAAGATTGAAGATGACTTTTCCTGTCTTTTCTCCAATTCCATAAGGATGGAAGTGAAATTGCTCAGGAACTGGATTATTACTTACCCAAAGAATGGATTTAGGGGTTGGGTCAAAGCCATATACTTGACAATTGTGTTTGACAATGATGTCTTTATCAAAGGAGATATCCTCACCTATACCAAAAGAATAAACAATGGCGTTTTGGGGAATTACAGTAGGATCTACATAGAACCCACCATAACCATTTCCATACCATTGTTTATTTCGTTTTTCTTCTATATCAATAAAGGCAATTTTTCCAATCCTTGCCTTTAGCCAATATTCTAACCTCTTTAATCTGTCGTTTCTTTCCATCCGGTTCTCTTAGATGGAATAAATATAATTAATTTAAACAGAAAACTATACTTCTGAAATTGCGTTTATAATATCGTATTGCGTAATAATATTGATTTTTCCAAAATCATCCTCTACCAATACGGCTTGAGAATCCTTATTTATTAGACTTGAGATTTTATCTATCGAAGTGTTCAAGTCAACAAAAGGGAATGGTTTTGTCGATATTCCCTCTACTGCTGCAGATTTTAAGGTTGGGTTTTCTAGTAAAGCACTTAAGATATCAGACTCCGTTACTTTACCGATCACCATGCCTTGCTGTGTTAACGGGATTTGCGAAATATTCAAAGACTTCATGATGTTGAAGGTTTCCAAAACCGATTGATTGACATCAGCAGTAACAATTTCCTGGTGTCCTCTTCGCTTTAAGATCGTCTTGGCGGTTAATTTTTCATCTTTCAAGAATCCGCGTTCTCTTAACCAATCTTCATTGTACATCTTACCCATATAGCGCGATCCATGGTCATGAAAGATAACTACAACTACATCATCCTCTGTTAGCTCTTGGCCTATTTGCAACAAGCCAGCTACTGCAGCACCTGCAGAGTTACCAGCAAATATTCCTTCCTTGCGTGCAAGGTCTCGTGTCATTAAAGCAGCGTCTTTGTCGGTTACTTTTTCAAATAGGTCAATCTGATTGAAGTCTACATTCTGAGGAAGAAAATCCTCGCCAATACCCTCAGTGATGTAGGGGTATATTTCATTCTTGTCGAAAATGCCAGTTTCTTTATATTTCTTAAATACAGATCCGAAGGTATCAATTCCCCAAACTTTGATGTTTGGATTCTTCTCACGTAAGTATTTGGCAGTCCCTGAGATGGTGCCACCAGTTCCTACACCTACGACTAGATGTGTGATTTTACCTTCTGTCTGTTCCCAAATTTCAGGTCCTGTTTGTTCGTAATGAGCTTTTGTATTGGAAAGGTTGTCATATTGATTTGCTTTCCAAGCATTGGGAACTTCTTTTTCTAATCTGCTGGATACCGAGTAATAGGAGCGAGGGTCTTCAGGATCCACATTTGTTGGACATACAATGACCTCTGCTCCAAAAGCCCGAAGGGCATCAATCTTCTCTTTGGATTGCTTGTCTGTAGTTGTGAAGATACAGCGGTATCCTTTCACGACAGCTGCCATCGCTAAGCCCATCCCTGTGTTACCTGAGGTACCTTCAATGATGGTGCCCCCTGGTTTCAATAAGCCTGCTTCTTCAGCATCCTCAATCATTTTAAGAGCCATCCTATCCTTAATCGAGTTTCCAGGATTGGTTGTCTCTATTTTGGCTAGGATAGTACCTTTAAGATGTTTAGTTACATTATTGAGTTTTACCAAAGGCGTATTGCCAATGGTTTCAAGGATGTTATTATACCACATAGGAGTTTATTTACTGTTGTTTGTTGCTACAAAAGTAACAAATTTTAAAACTTCAGGTGTTTTACGGTCAATCCATTGTTGATCAACTGCTTTAAGGCATCAATCCCAATCTTCAAATGTGTCTCCACATAGGATTTTGTGACCGTCACATCCGATGCATCTGTTTTTACACCTTCTGGTATCATGGGTTGATCTGAAACTAACAATAGTGCTCCTGTAGGGATCTTATTGGCAAAACCCACAGAGAAAATAGTGGCGGTTTCCATATCGACAGCCATCGCACGGATAGACTTCAAGTACTTCTTGAACTGTTTATCATGCTCCCAAACCCTGCGGTTGGTGGTATAGATGGTGCCTGTCCAATAATCTCTGGAGTGGTCACGAATAGTTGTGGAGATTGCCTTCTGTAAGGCGAAGGCAGGTAATGATGGTACTTCAGGTGGGAAGTAATCATTAGATGTCCCCTCACCACGAATAGCAGCAATAGGTAAAATCAATTCTCCAACACCAATTTTTTTCTTTAATCCACCAGTTTTACCTAGGAATAATACCGCTTGAGGAGAAATAGCTGAAAGTAAATCCATGATGGTTGCAGCCACTGGACTTCCCATTCCAAAATTAATGATGGTAATGCCTTCTGCAGAACAAGATTGCATAGGTTTATCTTCTCCAAGGATAGGAGCATCATTATGCATTTGGGAGAATAACTTGATGTAATTGCTGAAATTAGTTAACAAGATATATTCGCCAAATTCTTCTATCGGTCTTCCAGTATAACGCGGTAGCCAATTATTAACGATGTCTTCTTTGCTTTTCAATCCTGGGGTTACTGGTGAATCTATTTCTTTAATCTTCTTGCTCATGTTCAGTCGTTTTTTAGTTAAAAATAGGTTTGCAAAAAACCCTCGCTTGAAGGCGAGGGTTTAGATTATTTTTTAGGCAACATGTAACTTCTTAAAATCTGTCTTCGCAAATTTGTTCTTTGCGTATTCCAGCGTTATCTGTAAGTTATTGTCATCCAATTTTTCTTTTGTTGATGGAATCTCAAACATGGCATCTAGCATAATTGCCTCACATATGCTCCGCAATCCACGAGCGCCTAATTTGAACTCCCAAGCTTTATCGACGATGAATTCAAATACCTCTTCATCAAAGCCTAATTTAATGCCTTCGTATTCAAAAAGCTTCACATACTGCTTAACCAAAGCATTCTTTGGTTTTGTAAGAATGCTCAATAGCGTTTCTTTATCCAAAGGATTCAAGTGAGTCAACACCGGCAAACGACCAATTAACTCAGGAATTAAACCGAAGTTTTTCAAATCCTGCGGTGTGATATACTTGTAAAGGTTGTTTAAATCAATTTCCTGATCCTCATCCTTCATTTTGTATCCTACAGTCTGCGTGCGTAATCTGTTGGCAATTTTCTTTTGAATACCATCAAAAGCACCACCACAAACAAATAAGATGTTGCTGGTGTTTACTGAAATCATCTTTTGGTCCGGATGCTTACGACCACCTTGAGGAGGTACATTAACATTTGTTCCTTCAAGAATCTTCAATAAAGCCTGCTGAACACCTTCACCGGATACATCACGTGTTATGGAAGGATTATCACTCTTACGAGCAATTTTATCAATCTCATCGATATAAATGATTCCACGTTCTGCGGCAGCCACATCATAATCTGCAGCTTGTAAAAGACGTGTTAAGATACTTTCCACATCTTCACCCACATAACCTGCTTCTGTTAATACAGTCGCATCAACAATACAGAAAGGAACATTTAAAATCTTAGCAACGGTTTTTGCCAATAAGGTTTTACCAGTACCTGTTTCACCGACGATAATCAAGTTAGATTTCTCAATCTCGGTTTCATCAGTTTCTACACGTTGGTTTAAACGCTTATAATGGTTGTAAACTGCTACAGAAATGACTTTCTTAGCATCATCCTGTCCGATCACATATTGATCTAAGTGATCTTTAATTTCCTTTGGACGGATAAGTTTTAAGGCAGTCTGAATAGATTTATTCTTGCGCTGCTTAAGCTCCTCCGCCAATATCTCGCCCGCCTGTTGCACACATCTGTCACAGATATGCGCACCATCACCCGCAATAAGCATCTGGGCCTCATTCTTACTGATGCCACAAAATGAGCAATGGATATCTCTATTGTTCGTTTTACTCATTGTTTTTATTTTGTTTCTTTTTTAGGAAGCAATACCTCGTCGATCATACCAAATTCTTTGGCCTCAGCAGCACGCATCCAATAGTCACGATCAGAAGATTTCTCTACCCATTCGTATGATTGGCCAGAGTGATCTGCAATGATCGAATATAATTCTTCTTTTAATTTCAACATTTCACGTAAGTTAATCTCCATATCTGAAGCAACTCCTTGTGCACCACCTGAAGGTTGGTGAATCATTACGCGTGAGTGTCTCAAGGCAGCACGCTTACCTTTTGCGCCAGCAACCAATAATACAGCACCCATTGAAGCAGCCATACCTGTACAGATCGTAGCTACATCTGGACTGATGTATTGCATGGTGTCATAAATTCCTAATCCAGCATATACACTTCCACCTGGAGAGTTGATATAAATCTGAATATCACGTTGGGCATCGGTAGATTGTAAGAACAATAACTGTGCTTGAACAATGTTTGCTACTTGATCGTTGATTCCATCACCCAAAAAGATGATACGGTCCATCATTAAACGAGAAAACACATCCATTTGTGCCACATTCAACTGACGTTCCTCAATAATGTAAGGAGTTAAGTTACTAGGAATTTGTTGTTGTGCCCTAGCAATATAGCCATCAACGTGTTGTGAACCTATTCTGTGGTGCTTAATCGCATATTTTCTGAATTCGTCCTTATTTATGTCCATTGTGTTTCCTCTGATTATGTTACTAATATAATACTAATTTTAATTTTTAATTCCTTACTATCCAAAAGATGGCAATTCGCTTAGAAATGTAAAGTCACCTTTCTCGAAGTCTATCCTACAATAATAGTGCTCAATTCCATTACTCACTAAAAGTAAGGGGATTTTGTACTGAGAATTGTAATTTGCGATCTGATGAAAGGTGTTTTCGGTAATTTTGACAGTTGGAGCCTTAAACTCTGCCAAAAGTATACCTTGACCCAATCGGTTGTAAACCACTAAGTCATGTCGTTTTTGTAGACTGTTCAACTTCAATCCACCCTCAATATGCATTAATGATAAAGGATAATGATAATGTTGATGCAAATGATTAACCCAATGCTGTCGTACCCACTCCTCGGGCGTCAATAAAAGATGTTTCTTTCTTAACGCATCGAAAATATAGTACTGGTCTGCTTTTTTGCTAATCTTTGCGGGGTAGGATGGTAAGTTTAACGGTACTGCTGTAAACATTTACAAAACTACGAAAATATCAGTCCCATTCCAACAAATATAATTGCCTTGAAATTCGTACTTTCGTAAGCAAATGAATACCCAATCCATTTTATCCGATATTAAGAAAAAGAACCTTCGCCCAGTTTATCTTTTACATGGGGAAGAACCTTATTTCATTGACCTGATCGCCGATGCTATCGAGACTCAAGTGCTTGATGAAGCTCAAAAAGGATTTGATCAATCTGTTCTTTATGGCAAGGATACAGATTTAAATACCATCGTTAGCATGGCAAAACGCTATCCTATGATGAGTGATTACCAGGTAATTGTTGTCAAGGAAGCGCAGAACTTGAAGTGGACTGCTGATGACCTTTTACAGAAATACTTAGAAAACCCAACGCCAACAACCGTATTGGTATTTTCTTATAAATATGGAAAATTCGATAAACGTAAGAAGGCCTATAAGCTTTTTGAAAAGGCTGGGGTAGTAGTGGAATCTGCAAAACTTTATGAGGACAAGATAGGGGGCTGGATTAATGAACAACTTGCAGCAGCCAAGCGTAAGATTCATCCTCAAGCAGCAGCAATGATGGCTGAATATCTAGGAACAGACCTCTCTAAGGTGGCCAATGAATTGGAAAAGCTGATGCTTAATGTTCCTGCAGACAGAGAAATTAGTCCAACAGATATTGAACAAAATATTGGAATAAGTAAAGACTTTAACTCCTTTGAATTAAATACTGCACTAGCCAAGCGAAACTCCTTTAAGGCATTTCAAATCGTTGAGTACTTTGCAGCTAACCCAAAGTCAAATCCGATGCCCGTTGTAATTGGAACATTGGGAACTTACTTTACCAAAATCCTTAAGTACCATTACTTGCCAGATAAAACTTCTGCTGTTGCCGCCAAGGCATTAGGTGTGCACCCTTTTTTCGTGAAAGAGTATGAACTTGCTGCACGCAATTTTAATCGGAGGAAAACGTTTGAAATCATTCATCTAATCAAAGAATTCGATTTAAAATCTAAAGGAATGAATGTTGGTCACTTAACCAGTAGTGGCGATTTATTATCTGAATTAATCTATAAAATCTTAAACTAAACATGCGTAAATTTCTACTATTCTTAATGATTGTGCTTTCTGCAAAATTCACTTATGCGCAATCATCTGTTTATACCCTTTTACAGGGAGGTGCTAATTTGGGATTCTCCAATGAAGGCTATAAGGGAGCATTCAATGGTTACCATTTGCATTTTATTTTTGGAAAGAACTTTAATGAAAGTGCTTTTTTAGGATTGGGTATTGGTAATGAAAAGTTCCAAGGAGATTACCAAACAAATGATCCCCACCAAGATGATCAGAAAGTGTATAAATATGAATTCAACACTTTCCCGATATTTATAGACGGCAGATTACCTATTGGTTATTTCAATGACGCCTCTAGAATTGGTCTATTAGCAAATGCTGGTTATGCTCCAGGAATAGGACCTGCTTATGATAAAGGAGCATTATTCAAGGCCGGTTTCTTTTATTTACATGACGGTATGAGTAAAACCAAATTTACAGCATCCTTAGCTTATGGATACCAGCAACTAACAAAGAACGCATTCCGCAAAGATTTCCAGCACCAGAGTTTCCACTTAACCGTGGGGTTGATGTTGAAATAGGGTAGGGAAATTCGGTTATCATCGACTCTCGGAGAAGGTGTTTAGATTGAAAACGGGCAGACATTTCGATCGTTTTTTGTTTTGAAAGACAACAGAATTCAGACAGCAGAAAACAGAATGGAGGATATACATGATGGTAGGCGATGCTTACATCGCCCGCTAGATTGGAATTATAATGAACCTTATGGATCAAATGATTGATAAACAGGCGGACATTCCGTTCGTTTTCATCACAGATTAATCTCCTTCTTCAAACTCACTCAGTACCGCCCCTACCTAGCGTACTACCTGAATAGCGTGTAGTTCCTTTATCTCCGATAAAGGATGACGGGATCTTTTTTGGGGAAGAAAGACTCATCGCTTCGCTCTGAGTTGGAAATGTATTGTTTTTTAATTCAGTTATTTCCAACCTTCGACCATTGAAATCCCCCACACTCAAACTTTCAAAAATTCTATCTAACAGCGCAGCGATCTCTTATCTCATATCTACTAGCGCAGCGGTCTCACCTCTCTTTATAACGATTATTTGACACAACAACGTGAAAAGTTTACTTACCTTTGCGACCGAATGAACATTCAATTGACAGAAAAAAAGGAACAAATATTCCGTAGTACCTTAGACTTGATTCACCATTTCGGGTTCCACGGTTCGCCCATGAGCAAGATTGCCAAGGATGCTGATGTGGCGGTAGGATCCATCTACCACTATTTCCCTTCTAAAGACGATTTAATCATTGAATTGTATTGGTATTGTAAAGAGATTATCAATAATTATGTGTTTAAAGCGGAAGAGAATAATTTGGCTTATGATCAACGATTTCGCATCATTTGGAAAAACATTGTGCGGTTCTATCAGGACCATGTCTACATCTTCAGTTTTATGGAACAATTTTACGGTTCACCCTTTTATGAGGAGGTACGTTCTAGTGTCTTTAAAGAGAAGTCTGAGCGAAACAAGATTTTTCATTTTCTGGAGACCGGGATTGAACAAAAACAATTAAAAGACTTGCATGTTCGATTGATATTAGCTGCCTATTTGGGACCTGCTATTTCATTGGTAAGAAGTGCATTATACGAGAAAATCCGCTTGGAGGAAGATCAGTTGGACACCTTAGTGGAAATTATATGGAACGGGGTTAAAAAATAATATATATGAAATTCAATTTTAAGCACTTACTTATTTACACATCTGTAGCCGTGGTATCATTGGGTACTGCAACTGCTCAGGATAACAGGCCGTTGTCCAGCAATGCTACCTTAGACGAGCTCATCAACTTTGCCCTAAACAACAAAATCGAGGTTAAGCAAGCACAAATTGATCAGGAAATCGGTGAACGGGAAATTGCATCAGCTCTATCTGGCTGGTATCCTCAAATCAATGCGAATGGAAATCTAACCCATTTTATTCAATTGCCGACAGCCAATATCAACGGTCAGAACATCGCCATGGGACAAAGAAATACATCTGCTTTGACTTTCCAAGCCGACCAGGCGATTATCAATCCTGGACTCTTTCAAGCTTCTAAAGCAGCACAGTTCATCCGTCAGAAAAATAACCTCGCATTGGAAAACACCCGAATCAATACGGTGGTCGATGTTTCCAAAGCTTACTATGACATCCTAACAAGTGAGGAACAAATCAATATCATAAATGAAAATATCGCTCGATTAAAGCGACAACATACGGATGCGAGTGCACGATATGAAACCGGATTAGTTGATAATACCGATTATAAACGTGCCTTGATCTCCTTAAACAATGCCAATGCGCAATTGAAGTCTGCATTAGAATTCCGTAAATACAAATACGATTTTCTAAAGACCTTAATGGGATTAAATCCTACAGACGGACTAAGCCTTTCTTTTGCTGGTCAGAATATGGAATCCAATGTGTTATTGGATACTAGCGAGTTAGTTCAGATCGCTAACCGGGTAGAATACCGCCAATTGAAAAACTTGCAGGAGATCCAGAAATTGAATACCCAGTATCAGAAATGGAGTTATTTGCCACGATTAAGCGCATTTGCAAACTATGGTTTGAATTACCGTAATAGTGCCTTTGCTGATTTATATGGCAATAACTACCCGCAATCTTCTGTTGGACTTACCTTATCTATTCCAATTTTTACTGGAATGAAAAGAATACAGGAAGTGAAGAAATCGGAATTGCAAGAATCTCGCATTGAGATGGACTTAGCAAATTTGGAAAACCAAATAGGGGCGCAATATTCTGCTGCAATGGCTTCTTATCGCGCTAATACAGTAGAATGGCAAAATGCCAAAGCCAATATGGAACTTTCTGAAGAAGTCTATAATACCATCAAATTACAATATGATGCCGGTTTAAAGACCTATTTAGAATTAATGACCGCCGAAACGGATCTTAAAACCAGTCAATTGAATTATCTAAACTCTTTATATGCCTTATTGGCTAGTAAGCTGGATATTCAGAAGGCCTTAGGAACGGTAGATATACAACAATAGCAACAACCTTTAACAATTACATACTAGAAACACAAAAGCATGAATACGAATCGCATTTTAACCGTTATACTCTTGAGCTCTGGATTGATCTTCGCGTCCTGTGGGCAAAAGGACCAAGGCAAGCAAGCAGGTCCAGGTCAAGGACAAGCACAGGCCATTCCAGTAACGATGGAAACTGTTTCCCATCAGACTGTTGCTGGAACTCAAACTTATCCAGCGAATGTAGTGCCTTTACAAGAAACTGAAATCCGTGCGGAAGTTTCAGGTTATATCACCAACATATATGTGGCAGATGGGGCAAATGTCAGCAAAGGTCAAAAATTATATGAGATCGATCGCGTGCGTTATGCTGCTGCAGTTGATCAGGCAAAAGCAACCTTAGAAATTGCTCGTGCTAATCTTTCACGCGTGGAAAAAGATTTACAACGATATCAAACATTAGCCGATAAAGATGCGATTGCTAAACAAACATTGGACTATGCTTATACCGATGTCAACAATCAAAAGGCTCAAGTACAAGCTGCAGAAGCTGCATTAACAACTGCTCGTACCAACTTGAACCGTTCTGTTATCACAGCGCCGTTCTCCGGTTCTGTAGGGATCTCTCAAGTACGTACAGGTGCTTTAGTGTCAGCAGGTACTACTTTGTTGAATACTGTGAGCTCAACAAATCCTATCGCTGTAGAATTTCAGATTAATGAAAAAGAAATCATGGAATTCAGTAACCTCCAATCAGGCAAAGCAAGCACCGAGATTAACTTAACTATGCCAGATGCCAGTACTTATGCTGATAAAGGTCGCATATCAACCATTGATCGTGCCGTTGATCCGCAAACAGGAACCTTAAAGGTCCGTGCTACATTCCCTAATCCTAACAATGCTTTACGTGCCGGAATGAACCTGAACTTAAATGTGATCAGCAGTTCTAAAAAAGAAGAATTGGTCATTCCATACCGCGCTATTTTTGAGCAGTTGGGAACATTCAGTGTGTACACCGTTTCTGACAGCAGCACTGTCGATTTAAAACAAGTTACTTTAGGTCATAAATTGGGTGATAAAGTAGTAATATCCCAAGGCCTTCAATCAGGTGATAAGGTTGTTGTCGATGGAGTTTCATCTTTAAGACCTGGTGCTAAAGTAGTAGATAAAGCGCAACAAGCAGCTCCACAACCGAAACAATAGTAAATGCAGATCCAATAATATTTTAAAGCATGATTTCAGAAGTATTTATAAAACGACCGGTCACAGCCATGGTCATCTCGATCTTGATTACCATTATCGGTATCATCTCGGTGACTACCCTGCCGGTCAGTCAATATCCTAATATTGCACCTCCTACAGTATCCGTTTCTGCGGTATACACCGGAGCTGATGCGCAAACTGTAGAAAAGACAGTAACCACGCCAATAGAGAGTCAAATTAACGGTACGCCAGGAATGATCTACATGAGTTCCAACTCGACCTCTGATGGTAGTTCCCGTATCACCGTGACATTTGAAGTAGGGACTGATATCGATATCGCCACTCTTGATGTACAAAACCGTGTAAGTATTGCCGAACCGGTATTACCAGAAGCCGTACGTCGTTTAGGGGTAACCACCAGAAAGATGAATACCGATATCTTGATGATGATTTCTTTGGTATCTCCAGATGGTTCTCGAAGCAATAATTTCTTGGCAAACTATGTCAACCTTTACCTTAAGGACGCATTATTGCGTGTTAAAGGGGTAGGTGATGTACAAGCATTTGGTCAGCCATTCGCTATGCGTGTATGGTTAGATGCCAATAAACTAGCCAATCTAGGGATGTCCCCAGCTGATGTGAGTCAAGCAATTGCTGAACAGAACTCCAGAATGCCGGGTGGTTCTGTAGGTGCGCGTCCGCAAGAAAACTCCCAAGTATTTGAATATCCTATTGTCATGGACTCCGATTTGGAAGAAGTGGATGAGTTTGAAAATATTGTCGTAAAGACCAATACAGACGGTTCTATTGTGCTTTTGAAAGATGTAGCACGTGTGGAATTGGGTCAGTTTAACTACGGTATTACCACAAAGGTGAATGGAAATATTGCATCAGGTATGATGATTTCCCAAACTCCAGGAGGTAATGCAGTGGAAACAGCAGACGGTATTTACAAAGCCTTAGAAGACTTAAAGAAGTCATTCCCAACAGGAGTTGATTACGTAGTAGGTTATGAAACTGTATCGGTTGTAAATGCATCCATTAGTTCCGTAATTCACACTTTGATTGAGGCATTAATCTTAGTAACTATAGTAGTGTTCTTCTTCCTACAGAGTTGGAGGGCCACCTTGATTCCATTATTGGCAATACCAGTGTCCATCGTGGGAACATTTGTATTTTTTACGATGTTTGGCTTCTCCATTAACAACCTAA
Organism: Sphingobacterium kyonggiense; assembly: GCF_039536825.1. NCBI lineage: Bacteria > Pseudomonadati > Bacteroidota > Sphingobacteriia > Sphingobacteriales > Sphingobacteriaceae > Sphingobacterium > Sphingobacterium kyonggiense. The sequence goes on along the minus strand of NZ_BAAAZI010000015.1, from coordinate 134,499 downwards.
CGATGTTAGCTTTTGTCTTGGCGATTGGTATTGTGGTGGATGATGCCATTGTCGTCGTCGAGGCGGTACAGCATTATATTGACCATTATCAGATGGATGCCAAGGAGGCAACCCGAAGGGCCATGAAGGACATTACGGCACCGGTTATTGCCATTGCCTTAATCTTAGCTGCAGTGTTTGTACCGGTAGGATTTATCCCAGGAATGGTTGGGCAATTGTATCAACAGTTCGCCATTACCATTGCCGTATCGGTTATGCTTTCCGCATTTATCGCCCTGTCCTTAACTCCAGCTTTATGTTCGTTATTGTTGAAACCATCAGCAACAACCAAAGACGCTAAGGGCTTAAATAAATTCTTCTACAAATTCAACGTTTGGTTTGATAAGGTAACATATCGTTATTCCAAAGGTGTGAAGAAAGCGATTAAAGCAGCTCCCTTGATATTGATTATTTTGATCTGTATTTTCATTGGAACAGGCTTTATGTTCATGAACAAGAAATCAGGCTTTATCCCGAATGAGGATGGTGGTATTTTCTTTATGGGTGTGAACTTACCTGAAGGAGCGTCTAGTGCCAGAACAGAAGAAGTGTTAACCGAACTATCTAAAGGCTTGCAAGAAGATTTTCCAGAGATTGCATACATTACTTCCATCAACGGTATGAACTTGTTGAACCGTTCTGCGAAACCAAATGGTGCATCCTTATTTGTTTCCTTGAAACCTTGGGAAGACCGTCAGCGTACAGTGATGGAAATTACAGGTGCGATTATGGCGAAATATCGTGGGTATTCTAAAGCTACAGTTATTGCTGCCACACCTCCTCCAATCCCTGGATTGGGTTCTTCAGGTGGTTTTACCTTAGAGATTCAGGATAGGCAAACTGTCGATATCAAGGAGTTTGAGCGTGTTGTTGGTGGATTCCTTGCCGAAGCTAATCAACGCCCTGAAATTGGAATGGCCTATACTTTATTCAACAGTAAATCTCCAAACTATAAATTGAATGTAGACCGGGAAATGGCTAAGCGAATGGGAGTGCCTATTTCAAATATCTACAGTACCATATCCGCCTATTTAGGATCAAGCTACGTCAATGACTTCACAAAATACGGACGTAACTTCCGTGTCGTATCACAAGCAGACACCAGTTACCGTATGCATATTGAAGATATCAATAAACTGTATGTGAAGAATGTTCAAGGACAACCGGTGCCGGTGAGTAATTTAGTTCGCTATGAATTAACGACCAATCCATCCATTGTGAATCACTTTAACATCTTCCGTTCTATACAATTGTCCGGAGAAGCTGCACCAGGATATTCATCGGGTGATGCTATTCGCGCATTGGAGGAAGTTGCTGCAAAAACACTTTCAGACGGTTATTCTTATGAATTCTCAGGGGTGACCCTACAAGAGAAGCAGTCGGGAAGTAAGACCATACAGATCTTTGCGCTCTGTATCCTCTTTGTATTCCTTCTGTTGGCTTCATTATACGAAAGTTGGTCTGTACCATTCTCCATTCTTTTATCCGTTCCACTGGGCGTATTTGGTGCTATTTTGGCATTGACCCTATTACCGAACCTGGATAATAATATCTTTGCCCAAATTGGTTTGGTAACCATTATTGGTTTGGCAGCTAAGAACGCGATTTTGATTGTCGAGTTTGCCAAAGAACGGGTAGACATCGGAATGAACCTGATCGATGCGACATTGGATGCGGTAAAACTACGTCTACGTCCTATTATCATGACATCCTTAGCCTTCATCTTGGGTATTATACCATTGATGCTTTCAACAGGTGCAGGAGCCGTTTCCAGACAAACTATTGGCTGGACTGTATTCGGAGGTATGACCGCTGCAACCTTCCTAGCGATCTTTATCGTTCCAGTACTCTTTGTTGTCATCACAAGATTAGCTTACGGTAAGAAAAAACTCGCCGAACTAGAAGCTTCTTTCGATGAAGAGAAAAAGAAAAACTTGAGTGCCCATTGATGTGGGTAGTTTGAGACAACAGACGTCAGACAACAGATAACAGATAATGAAACGGTCGATGCAGAGAATGCATCGACCGTTTTTTTGTTTTGAAAGACAACAGAATTCAGACAACAGAACATAGATTTGGATTGTGGTTTTTGGGTGTTGTTTTTTGGCGGCCGATGCATGCATCGCCCCTACAAACAATCGTGATTTTATTGTTCCAAACCACCATAATTGTAGGGTCGAAGCATACTTCGACCGCTTGTTTACTGCCTATTTACCGCCTATTTATACAATTCTATTTCAACAACTCTATTTCACCTTATTTTCTCTATCTGATTTGCATAGTTAAAAGTTCACTCAGCTAGCTTCGCGACGGAATCTTGTGGGGGAGGCAGAGACTCTTCACTTCGTTCTGTTTGTAAATGCTGGTTATAAATTTAATTGGTGGGCGATGCATGCATTGCCCCTACAAACAATCGTGATTTTATTGTTCCAGAACACCATAAAAGTAGGGTCGAAGCATGCTTCGACCGTTATCCAAAATTCAATAAATTCTATCCCGACAATAGATCTAAAATCTGTTGTCTTTCGTCTGTAGTCTCATCGTCTTTCCTTAGGGTTTGCTAGGGGTTGGATTCGACACTAATTCGGATCTCCTTCGGAACTCGTTCGGAACTCCTTCGGATCTCGTTCGGTTAGAAGCGAACGAGATCCGAACAAGATCCGTATCAGATCCTAAGAAATTCCCTAAGAGTCTCGAAGCAATATGCAGGAAATCCACCATTATACCAAAGCTTATTACGAAGCAATATTGACTGAGGTACCTGTTGATTTTTATAAACTTACTTCCAATTACGCGAATGAGTAAATCTACTTGGGTTACAAAGCAATTTTATGTAATTCTCTATTATATTTAACCTATATTTAACCTGTGGAATACCATATATAACATTTGGTTTAAATAATTTTACACCTAACTAATCAATTGTAAAAAAAAGATGTACGGAAATTCTTTTGAAGAAGAAAGTTATGAAAGACATGGTGGCTGGTACCACAGTCAATTTCCAGATATGGAAAAGAAGATGCGTGTTATCCGTACGTTCAAGAATTATCAGGGAAGTATACATCATTGGTTACAAGATCAGTTTTTTCAGCAGTTAGGTCCATTATTGCATGATAAGGATGCATCTTGGTTAACATTAGGTGATGCCTATGGACATGATTCGCAATATTTATTAAGTCAGGATATTAAATCAGTTATTGCATCAGATCTCAATGATAATTTATTGCAGTTAGCGAAGCAGGAGGGTTTGATACATCAATTTCAGCGATTAAATGCTGAACGCATGGACTTGGAATCGTCCAGTTTGGATTATGTGCTGTGTAAGGAGAGTTATCATCATTTCCCTAGGCCTTATGCTGCCTTGTATGAAATGGTTCGAGTAGCTCGAAAAGCTATTGTCTTAATGGAGCCTCAGGATCCTTTGATTCGGATGCCGATATTACTCGGACTATACAATGTGCTGAACCGCTTGCGACCTGGTTTAATTGATAAGGTTTGGAAAAACCGAATTTCCTATGAGTCCGTAGGTAATTTTGTGTATAAGGTATCCGAACGCGAGTTGGAGAAATTTGCTGCGGGTTTAAACTTACCCATGATTGCGACGAAGTCCTTTAATCCGAATTTTTGGTTTGAGGGTAGTGATCAAATTGAAGCCAAACTCTCAGCCCCAAAATTTCTTCGAATACGGATGAAGAAAATGCTTTTGGATTTGTTGATGAAATTAGGAATCATCCCAGGTCAAACACTCTGTTTGATTGTTTTTAAGGAGGAGCCTAATACAGAAGTTTTGAATTCCTTAAAGCATGCTCATTTTCGAATTTCGAAAATTAAGGCAAATCCCTATATATAATAGAGAGGAGCATCCCTTTAGGTTAAAATGTAAAAGAGAGAATTATCATTTTAATCTCCCAATGTTAATAAATTGTTAAATATTCAAAAAAGACTTGACGAGTGTACATTTTACACTTATCTTTGTGGTATCATAATTTAGGTTTATAATTGGTTATTAAAGGTTTTCATTCTCCCCGCTTGAAAACCTTTATCTTTTTATAGAAAACCCGAAAATTTCAATCGACAAATCCCCTATAACTTACTGGTAAACAAATGATTGATTCTTTTTGAGAAGCGTTGTTATGGACAGTTTTTTAGTAGATTCTCTACCTCTTCTTTGGAGAAGTGCTTGTTATCTTTTGCGAAATAAGTAGACACATAGCTGAGCACATAGGCCACATCCAGCGTAGAAAGAGTTGGAACTCCTGGCATTTCTTGATTATAGCTTTTGCCGTCCACTTGAATTTCACCTTTCATTCCAAATTTTACGATACAGGGTAAACTCTTTCTGTTTTCGTTGAGGTATTTGGCATCTGTGAGAGGTGGGTATAATTTACCAAGGCCTTCACCATTTGCACCATGACAGTTTTGACAATGCTGGGTATAGACTTTCTGCCCCATTGTAGCATATTGCATGGCTTCCACGCTCAATTTATTGTTACAGGAGAACAATAAATTAAGCGCTAAAACCAAGGATAAAATGATCGTACTGAATCTATAGATCATTATTTGTATTCATTTAATAAGATATCTAAATCGGCTAAAAGCTTTTGCACCTGATCTGGATCTGTTCCGTCATAAGCACCGCGAATGCGTTTGTCAGGATCAATTACTACTAAGTATCCTGAGTGATCATATCCACCAGGGACATTTGCATCGACCTTAGTATAAACTAAGTAATTGTCAGACATGCCATAGATATCGGCTTTGGAGCCCGTAACAAATTGCCATTGATCATTATCAACGCCTAATTTATTTGCATAGTCCTTCAGGACGTAAGGTTGGTCGTATTTAAAGTCAATGCTATGGGATAGAAAAGCTATTTTAGGATTTCCTTTATATTTCTCATATGCCTTTAGCAAGTTTCGTTGCATGGTAGGGCAGATGCTAGGACAATGCGTAAAGAAAAAGTTAGCCACATAGATCTTGTTTTTAAAGAAATCTTGGCTGATATACGTGCTGTCCTGATTCAGGAAATTGAAATCTGGGATTTTACGTTCGATAGAATCCTGGATTTCTTGTCCATTGGCATCTTCAGCTGCGATTTTAAAGATGGGTAGCTTGCGTTCAGCTTGGCTACAACTGCTTAGGTAAATGCTGCCTATTAAGGCTAGGCCAGCAAAGCCTAGGAATTTTCTCATCATTATATTTTATTTAAAAACAGCTAAGGATTTACCGATCCCTGCTTGCGCATCTTCAAATTGTTTCTTCATCTCTACCACACGGTCGTACATTTTCTGTTGATAAGCTTTATCTTCATTGACAGCATCGTAATCTTTCATCCAGGTCATCATATTATCCGTTGCGTCTTCCAATTTCGTTTTGAGCTCACTTAGCTCGGTACGGGTATTGGTGGTGTCAATAGCTGGATGAGCAGCCTTGATACCGGCTAGGTTTGTTAATATAGAATCAATTTTAACCGTTGTGTGGTCAAAAACAGAAATTTGCGGCATGATTTCATCATGGATCTGAATCGCTTGCTCAGAGATCTTTTGATCTTCGGTTTCCTTGGCTGCCTTATTGTTGTTGCATGCACTAAGAATGGCTGTCAATCCGATACTAAGGATAATCAGTTTTTTCATGATTTTTTATTTAAGATTTAATGGAATGTTCCTCTTCTGAGGAGTTAATTTTTCGATATGTTTCAAAGTCAAACTCCAAGTCTCGAATATAGATCTCGTTATGTGCCACTGCACATAAGGTTCCATGTTTATCAAAAACCTGCGTTTGAAAGGTTTTCACGACCTTACCTTCTTTCTTGATGGTCTGCAATGCTTCCAATAAAACCTCTTCTTTCAAATGAAAAGATACATAGAGGTCATGTCTACCAGGCTTGATATAATCTATATGTGCCGTTTTCAACCAAGCGACTGTTCTCAAAATCCCTTGATGTTTGAAGTATTGGTCCAGCAAAATAGGATAAAAGGGGTCGATAGCAGAAAAAATGGTTCCTCCGAAAATGGTCTTGTTGGAGTTAATGTTCAGTAAGCTCTTGTTTATTTTTACTTCCGCACCTAAAAAATTATCGAGTATCTTTTTTACCCAGATGCGTTGGAAAAAGAATGGGGGATATAGTCGAAGGCCCCATTTTAAGGTATTTGGAGATACTCTCATGTGGTAAAAATACAGCTAATTTCCAATATTATATGCCCTGCTATTGTAATAAAAAAAGAACTATCCTAAATTAAGGGCATATTTCTAAATTATGAGTGCCGAACAAAACTCAAAGAATGTCTGGATATTGGTTTTCGTAGCTGCCTTAGGCTATTTTGTGGACATTTACGATCTGATTATCTTCTCGATAGTGCGTATACCTTCTTTTCAAGAATTAGGGGTTGCAGAGGCCAATATGCGCCATCTAGGTGAGTATGTCCTGAACATGCAAATGGGAGGTCTGTTGATTGGAGGGATTATCTGGGGGATTTTGGCTGATAAATATGGTCGATTAAAAGTTTTATTCGGTTCCATATTATTGTATTCCTTGGCCAATATTGCCAATGGTTTTGTGCATGATGTCCAAACCTATGGTATTATCCGCTTTATTGCTGGAATTGGATTAGCCGGAGAATTGGGTGCCGGAATAACATTAGTAAGTGAAACGATGCATCGGAAAAGGCGTGGTTATGGTACCATGATTGTCGCTGGAGTAGGGGTATTAGGAGCTATCTTGGCTTATTATATTTCCGAATGGTTTAGTTGGCGGACAGCCTACTTTGTAGGTGGAGGAATGGGTTTGCTCTTGCTCTTAATGCGGGTGGGTGTATTGGAATCTGGAATGTTTGCCAACTTGGAAAAACTAGGCGTGGAAAAAGGGAAAATCAGTATCCTGTTTAATAATAAAGAACGTTTTAGACGATATATCTATTGTTTATGTATTGGATTGCCGATATGGTTTGTCGTAGGGATATTAGTCACACAAGCACCTGAAATAGGTAAAGCCTTAAATGCAGAAACCACATTGAGTGCCGGGAAAGGCGTAATGTTTACCTATTTGGGTATTTCCCTAGGTGATTTTTTAGCCGGCATATTAGCGCAAGTTTTTCGATCTCGAAAACGCGTAGTATTTATTTACCAAATCCTCATATTACTTTTTTCCATTATCTATTTGACTTGGCAAGGTATAAACGAACAAGCGTTTATGATTTTGGCCTTTTTAATGGGACTAGGCGTTGGTTATTGGGCGACATTTATTACCATAGCAGCTGAACAGTTTGGAACGAATATTCGAGGGACAGTGACTACTACTGCACCTAACTTTGTGCGGGGCGCATTGATACCTTCCACCTTGTTGTATGGGGTGCTTGTTGGGTATTTTGGGATTATCTGGGCAGCGATGATTATGATGATCCTGTTGACCGGAATAGCCATATTTGCCTTGACGAAATTAAAAGAGAGTTTTGATCGAGATCTCGATTTTGTGGAAGAGGACTAATTTTTTGAAAGAATAATCTAAGAATAATTGTAACAGCGCATTGCTTAGTTAAGACTGCTATTATAATCTATCTGGGCATTTCTTACAACGTTTTCCACGTTTGTATTTCTTGCAACATTTCTTAAAAACCTGCTCACCTTGGTCTGAAAAGGGATTTATACCTTTTTTATCCTCAAAAGGAAGATTATCCAATACCTGCAACCGAATCATTGTCTCAAACATGAAGACAAATATAGTTAATTTAGATTAATTCAAAATAACTAGCCTATTCTTTTCTTCAGTTCTTGGGCGATGTCGTTTGTGAACGTTTGAATGATCAAAGGGTCATCGACATTGTTATGGATTACCAAATCGCATTGCTCCCGATAAGGCAATAGGTATTCGTTGTAAGATGGCACGACATGATTGATCCATTTGTACATGACGTCATCGTGGTCATATCCTCTTTCAATTAAATCTCTTTTGAGACGACGTTCTAGAGCTATATGTTCTTCCGCATCTAAAAATATCCGATAATCCAGCAATCTATTGATTTCATCGTAGTGGAAAATAAAAAGTCCCTCAACAACCAAGACTTTTGCTGGCTTGATTTCAAGCATCTTTGGCTTAATATCTGGATTGTTGAAGGTATATTCTTCTTTATAGATGGTTCGTCCTTCAAAAAGGTCTTTGATGTGCGCGTAAAAAGTCTCCCTGTCAATGGAGGTTGGTAAATCGAAATTATATAATCGATTTTCTTCTCTTGTTTTTGTGTTTGCGGGGATATAATAATCATCCTGGGAAATCAAGGTGATTTCATCTTCGGAGAAATGATCTAAAAAACTTTTAAGGAAAAATGTTTTTCCGGAGCCGCTACTACCAGCAATACCTATGACATAGGGTTTGTCCAATTCACTCATTCGTATTCTATCTATTCTATTGGGGCACCGTAGGTAATTTCAATCAAAAAACGTTTATCTAAGGCACCGATATGCGATGCTGCAGACTTAGAAAGGATGACAATAGCATCATGGCTTTCTGCAGTATTGGAGAATTTTCCTACGACTTTGGCAAAGGTAACACTTTTTGTCAATGGGTTGGTAATTTTTAGAATGGTCCCTACAGGGGCAGTGCGGTGCAAGGCTAGATTACTTTTTCCAGAAGATTCTAAGTCTGACATCCACATGCCTATCCCTTTTTCCTTTTTCTCCCGAATACCGTAACGATTGGTTTCAAAAGCTATTTCCTCTTTACTCATCTCTTCCGGAATTGGGATTCTGCCTGTCGTCGATTCTACCGTTGGTTGCGGGTCAATTACTTTTCCATCTGGAATTTTTAAGCTTTGACCAGGACGAAGGGTATCGGAGGTTAAGCCATTAATTTTTTTAATATCGTCTACTGTTGTCGCAAAGCGGCGAGCAATGGAGTATAAGGTTTCATTATCGCCAACTTTGTATTCAGTCAAAATCTTAGCTGTAGGCAAGTTTGTCGGTTGTCCAAGGGTAACTTGACTGTTGCTTACTACCGGATCTTTTACAGTATCAGTAGGGGCAACAAGGGCATTTACCGAAGGGATGTTCACTGTATCGCCGACACGTAAGTTCTTCTTGTTATTGGCAGCCATAATATCGTTGACAGGAATGCCATATATACGACTCAACTGATAATACGTGTCTTTGGAAGAAACTGTATGAACGATAAAAGTACGTCCATTGATTTGGGTTGTTTTTTTACTTTGGCCTGTAGACTGCGCATTTGCTACGGAAGCAGCACATAAAAGGAAACAGGTTGAAAATATGCTAATTGTCTTTTGAAAAGACTTAAAATTCAAATATTCATTCATCATTCTTGCAATTATACTAAATAAGAGACAATTTCCCGCTTGTCAAAAGTCATAAAAAACAGCTGTCTGTCCATCTGGAAATAAGGCTGCGGGATCATTTTCCCCATTTGACTAAGTATGACTTGACGATCTAGTAAACGGTTTAAATCGCTCAAAGCTAAAATTAGCGAAAAACCATCGGCATTCGCTTGGTGGTAACACCAAAGGTAGTGTGTAGCACATTTGGAGAGCCAAATTGGCCCTTCAATTTCCTCAGACGCTAAAAAGTGGGGTTTGGTCTGGTAGGTTATTGGATATTGTATCTTGTTGGGACAGATTTCAAATTTATTTTCAGGTGAGGGACTGTATTGTCCTGTTAGAATATCAATAGCGATGGTTTCACCGGAGGCAATACTGCGGTGTCGAGCATGGACTTTTCGGTAAAACACATCCAATAGAATAAATTCATAAGATGTGAATACCGTTTTATTCTGTGAAGAATCAATGATCTGTATACCTTCTTGTATAGGTGTGTGTTCTCCTACGCGTTTTAGAATAAGATGTCCATCCTGTATGCTGTCTAGCGTCCATTCTTTACCATCCGCTTGGCAAGGAGACATACGACAGTTGCCTTCCAAGTCAAAAACTTGAAAAGTAGCTTCTGTACTATCCATATCTCGTGTTTCCACTGCAATTAAAGGTTGCATAGGGTCAACCTCAATTTTCCAGATATTCGATGCCAGCGCTTTCTCGAAAACTTTATTTATCGTATATTTAGTCATCCGAGATGATAATTTTTTAAGTCACTAAGACAAAACGTATGGACAAATTTACAAAATACATTTTAGGAATTCTGTTCCTTTATTTTCTGAACATCGTTCCGGGCTGGTCGCAGCAGGTTTATTCTGTTCAGATTAAAGAGGACATTGGACCTAATTCTTGGCGTACCTTAAAAAAGGCTATCCAACAAGCTAAAAGCACAAAAGCCGATTATTTACTCATTGAACTAAATACGTTTGGTGGTGCTCTGAACTTCGCGGATTCCATGCGCTCTAGTCTTTTGAACGACAATACCTTTAAATCTATTGTGTATGTTCATAACAATGCGGCCTCTGCGGGTGCATTAATCTCATTAGCAGCGGATTATATTTACATGCATGCAGGTGCTAGTATAGGTGCTGCCTCCGTAGTCAATCAAAGTGGAGAGGTATTACCTGAAAAATACCAGTCCTATATGCGCGGATTGATGCGTGCGACTGCTGAAGCACGTGGTAGGGATCCAAAAATGGCGGAAGCCTTTGTAGATCCTAGTATTTCCATTCCAGAGCTTAAAGAAGATGGTAAATTACTGACCTTGACAACTGCTGAAGCGGTCAAGATTGGTCTAGCAAAGAAAGAAGTGAAAAGTGATGTAGACATTTATTCCGACCTGCAATTTTCAAAACCTACTGTTACACAACATCAGGTTTCATGGGTGGATCATTTGATTGCATTCCTTATTAATCCACTGGTAAGTGGCTTATTGATTATTGGTATTATTGGCGGTATCTATTTTGAAATGCAATCTCCAGGGATTGGATTTGCATTGCTTGTTGCACTGGTTTGTGCTGCATTATTCTTTGCCCCACTATATTTACAAGGCTTAGCAGATAATTGGGAAATTGCCATCTTTATCTTAGGTGTGATATTGATAGCCTTGGAAATATTTGTGATACCGGGCTTCGGTGTAGCAGGGATTGCAGGTATTATTTTAATGCTTTGCGGATTGGCATTCTCGATGGTTGCCAACGATTATTTTGATTTTAAACTTACTCAACCTGGATTATTGATGAATTCATTTATTATTGTAGTCGGTGCAATGGTCTTAGCCATTGTATTGATGGTTATCTTTGGCAAGAACATGTTGGAATCTAGGGCATTCAAGCGATTGGTGTTGGAGGATGAACAACGATCAGATAGCGGCTATACCTCTTCTGTTACTAAAACCAATATGATTAATAAAGTTGGTGTAGCGAAAACCGTATTAAGACCTGCGGGAAAAATAGAAATTGACAATGTATGGTATGATGCCGTGGCATTGGACGGATTTATAGATGCCGGTGAGGAAATTTACGTGGAGAAGCATGAAAATTACAACCTCTTTGTTCGTAAGATCTCCGAGCGTAATGCTTAAGGCGATTTAAAAGAAAAGAAATAGGCTCTAGTTTGATTACTAGAGCCTATTTTTATTGCTATGATGTTCTTCTTGTTAGAACTTCAGACCGATGGTCATAACTGCATTAAATCGTTTGTTTTTAACGTCAGTACCAGGAGCTTCTGATTTCCATAGCGGCGCTAAGCTGTACGTCTGGTGATAATATTCTGTAGCTTGATATTGCATGGCTGTCACATCAATATACATGGCATTAGGAAAGATATATCCTAATCCTATAGTACCGATGGAATTGCCTTTGTCGGTATCCTTAAATGCAGAACCACGATAATTATATCCTGCTCGAGCAGTTAAACGATCAGTTACCACCACTTCTGTACCGACACGGAAATTAAAAGCACCTTTATATGTTGCCTTCAAATCATCGTTAATTTCCACATCCGAACCGATCATCGCGTCAGCTGATTCATCCACATATTGGATGGAATTATAACCTACATACTCTACATCTGCGGAAAGAAGTCCTCGACCAAAGAATTTGGTTAAACCGAAGGCAGTTTTCCAAGGCGAGATAATGGAATAATCACGTGATCCTCCATCAGGTTTTGAATAGTATGGATTATACAAATCAGAAGTTGTTGTTTCATTATCGTAGTAATGCACTTCTGTATCCAAATAATCGTCGAATTTGATGGTGGTCCAAGTAGGGGAGGTAAAAGTTAAACCTATATTCCAATCCCAAGTAGGTTTTATAATCATACCAAAATTGAAATTAGCACCATAGCCCGTTGATTCACTCATAATGCGGTCACTAATGGAGTAATTTATGTCGGTGTATTTATTTTGAATGGTACCTGGTTTAGTAAAGGCAGAATTTGGATTATCCGGTGCGATTTCATCAGCACGTTTGGTCCATCCACGCTCATACACGTTCGATTCGTATGTGTTTTTATAGGCTAATAGACCCACGCCACCTCCGATATAGAATTTATGGCTGTAATTGGCACCAATGGAAAAGTTGGTTAGGTATTTATAGCCTCCTGCAATCAAGTCTATTTGTTGACCTTTAGGAGCCGCCTCCAAAACAGTGGGGAAGTAGCCGTCATCAGGATTTGCAAATTGCTCTACTAAATACGAGTTTTTGAAATCTGCTGCAAAGCCAGAAGCAGAATGCATGACATCCGTCATGTATTGTACTAAGGTGTTTTGATTGTTAATTCCTGAGTAGGTAACTTTATCAGAATAATTGTTTTGGCGATTAACACTTACACCAATGTTTAGGTTTTGCCAACCATAGTTTTGGTCGTAGGCTGTAGGGAAATACAATACTATACCTGCATTATCTATTCCAAATTTGGCGTAATTCGTTGATTTATTATTGCCAAAGAAATTGGTTGTATTGTTATTGTTAAGCACATTGAGGGAAACAGAAACATCCGATTGACCAAAGAATCCTAAGCCTGCAGGATTTCCGGATACCGAACTAATGTCTCCACCCAGGGCTGTATTGACACCACCCATAGCACGAAAGCGTGCTGTTCCATTTAACTCATCTAAGGAAAGAATTTTGGCATCGTCATAAATAGATTGCCCCATGGCAACTTGTTGTACGGAAAAAGCTAAAAGAAAGGATAATGGGAGTATGCTTTTTTTCATAGAATGAATGATTGAATTTGGGGAAAAGAATATAGCCAATATAATTCTATATTGGCTATATGTATTTTTTTTAAAAATTAACGTCTGCTGCCACTTCTTGAAGAAGAGCCTCCACCGCTACGGCTGCTGCTACTTCCTGCACCTGAAGAAGATGAAGAAGAGCTACCTCTGCTGAAGCTACCACTGCTGCTACGTTCTGAACTACCTGATGAACGGGTTGGTGGTTCATAAGAACGAGAAGGTGTACTAGAACGTGTAGGTTGTGTTTGACGCGAAGGAACAGATTGACGAACCGGAGTTTGTGATCTGCCACTAGGCGAACGATCTATTGTACCTCTAGAAGAAGATGGTGCTGTTCTACCCGTATTGCTGCTAGGACGTGTGGTAGTACCGCGATTGATACCTTCAGATCTGTTTGTAGAAGATCCTGAACGGATACCTTCAGAACGAGAGCCTGATGATCCACGATTTATACCTTCAGTACGTGAAGATGATCCTGAACGGATACCTTCTGATCTAGAAGTCGAACCACGAGAACCAGAGATTCCATCTCTACTTCTGCTTACAGTACCACGACTATCCGTTCTTGAACCATTGCTAATTCTTGCACTACGATCAGTTGCTGCACGACCTGTTTGGATTCTTCCAGAACGGTCACGAGTAATAACTGATGAACGGCTTCCGCTAGAGTTTCCATAGATACGTTGGCTACGGTCTGTCGGAGTACGGTAAACACGACCACCATTATTTCTTACGTTATAGCTTGGATTACCCCAGTGGCTATAATAGGATGTTCCACCCCAATAGCCTCCGCCGTAATATCCGCCATATCCATAACCATAGTAAGGATATCCACCCCATCCATAGCCATAACTTGGGTATCCCCAACCATAACCGTAGTAAGGTGAGCCCCAGTATGCTGAACCGTACCATGGAGAACCCCATCCCATACCGAATGACCATCCCCAATGACTATTCCAGCCAAAGCCGAATCCACTATAACCATACCATGGATCAAACCAAGGGTCATAGTAGCCCATACCAGGAGCGTTATAATAAAATCTATTGATACGATTAGCATATTCTAACTCTTCGTATTGCCCTTCAGCATACGATTCATCGGAATATTCATCTTCGTAATAAGCCGATTCTGATGGAGAACTCGCTACTTCCTCATCGGTGTAGTAGTAATCCGGGCTTTGATACACGGTACGTGTATCGCGGTTATTATACACATCGTCGCGGTATACTGTTCGTTGGCTAGTCGAACAGGAGCTTAGAAAAGCGACAAATGCTAATGCTAACCCACCCAATAATATCTTGTTGTTATTCATGATGCTAAAACAGTTAATGTTCGATTATACAGTCTTTATTTAGTATCTTAGACGCAATTTTTACAGCGGGGTTTAATCCGGTATTCAAATTTACGAAATATTTTTATTTTTGTGAGATTATAGCCTTAAGGTGCTTAGAACCGCGTTTTTATTATCGTAATTAATATTTAGTTTATAGAATGAGTAAAGGAATTACCAGCCGAAGCGAAGATTATTCGCAGTGGTACAATGATCTGGTTATCAAAGCCGATCTAGCAGAATACTCTGCAGTAAGGGGTTGTATGGTGATTAAACCATACGGATATGCTATCTGGGAGCGTATGCAAGCGATCTTGGACAAGCGTTTTAAAGAGACAGGACACTCCAATGCCTATTTCCCCTTATTTATCCCCAAATCATTCTTTTCAAAAGAGGCTTCCCACGTAGAAGGATTCGCTACAGAATGTGCTGTAGTAACGCATTACCGATTGAAAAATGACGGAAATGGAAAGATCGTTGTGGATGAGGAAGCTAAACTGGAAGAAGAATTAATCGTTCGTCCAACCTCTGAAACCATTATCTGGAATACCTATAAAGGCTGGATTGAGTCATACCGTGATTTACCGATTTTGGTTAATCAGTGGGCAAATGTGGTTCGTTGGGAAATGCGTACGCGTCTTTTCTTACGTACTGCTGAATTCTTATGGCAAGAGGGACACACAGCACATGCTACCCAAGAGGAGGCAATCGCTGAGGCAGCACAAATGTTGGATGTCTATGCGGAGTTTGCTGAAGGAACACTTGCTGTTCCAGTTGTTCGTGGTCGTAAGACAGAGAATGAACGTTTTGCAGGTGCGCTGGATACCCTATGTATTGAAGCTTTAATGCAAGATGGAAAAGCATTACAAGCTGGAACTTCGCATTTCTTAGGTCAGAACTTTGCCAAAGCATTTGATGTGAAGTTTACTTCCAAAGAAGGAAAGCTAGATTACGTTTGGGCTACTTCATGGGGAGTTTCTACCCGTTTGATGGGTGCATTGATTATGGCGCATTCGGATGATCAAGGATTGGTATTGCCTCCAAAATTAGCGCCTATTCAAGTGGTGATTGTTCCAATCTTTAAAACAGATGAAGAAAAAGCATCTATTGATGCTTTCGTAGATCAATTAAATAGTGAATTAAAACAACAGAATATCTCGGTGAAATACGATGACCGTGATACACAACGCCCTGGATTTAAGTTTGCAGAATGGGAACTGAAAGGTGTGCCATTGCGCGTGGCGGTTGGTGCGCGTGATATGCAAAACGGAACAGTGGAATTAGCACGCCGCGATACACAAACCAAAGAAACTGTTGAACAAGCCGGATTAGCTGCTCGCATTGTTACTTTATTGGATGAAATCCAAGAGAACATTTACACGAAGGCGCTTAATTTCCGTAATGAACACATCACCGAAGTAAATTCTTATGATGAGTTTAAGCAGGTATTAGAAGAAAAAGGTGGCTTTATTTCTTGTCACTGGGATGGAACGGTTGAAACAGAGAAACGTGTGAAAGAAGAGACAAAAGCAACTATTCGTTGTATTCCTTTGGATGCAAAAGAAGAAGAGGGCGTTTGTATTTTCACCGGTAAACCTTCCACTAAACGCGTGTTATTTGCGAAGGCTTATTAATCGAGCTTAATACATGAAAAAATTACTCATTTTAGGTTGTGGATGGGTAGGCGAGGAGTTCGCTCATTTACAGCTTAAAAATAATTGGCAAGTCTGGGCAACCAGCACCAATGAGGAAAAATACCATCGCCTAAAAGCCGATGGTATTTTTGCCTATATCCATGACTTTGATCAGGATACTGAAATAAATGAGGTTGACTTACCTGCATTTGATGCTGTATTGTGTTCTATTCCTGCTACACATAAGAATTCTTTAGAGCAATTGGAGGCTCGGTTTAATCGAGTGAAGGCTTATTTGGAGAAGGTAAATTATGCCAAATTGATCTTCTTAAGTTCCATTGGTATCTTTCCAGATGAGGATGGGGTCTTTGATGAAGGCTTTAAAGATGCTGAGCGAATGAGCCCTAAGTTGAAATTAGCAGAAGATATCATGGGACTTTTGCCAAATTCCTACATCTTTCGTTTGGCTGGGTTATTTGGAAAGCAGCGTATTTTTGCCAAGTATTTCCAAGGTCGTGTTTGCACGACGGGTGATCAACCAGCTAATTTTGTTCATTTAGATGATGTTTGTCAATTACTAAGCCTATCCTTGGAACAAGATCTGGCAGAGTCTGTCTATCATGTAGTCGCTCCAGAGCATCCATTGAAAAGGGATGTTATATTGGCTTCTGCAAAGAAATATCAATTAGATTTACCTGCTGCCTTTGATCCTCAGGATTCAATTCAAAAGGTAGTTGATGGAGATCGCTTACCTCGAATTTTTAATTATCGATTTAAATATCCTTCTCCATTGGAATTTTAATAACTTAGTCAGAATTAATAAAAAATAATATGAATTATAAGTTTGCAACCAAAGCCATTCATGCCGGTCAAGAAGCTGACCCGACCACTGGAGCGGTGATGACTCCAATATATCAAACATCGACTTACCAACAGAAAGCACCAGGTGATCACAAGGGATATGAATATTCGCGTGGTACCAATCCGACAAGAAAAGCTTTAGAAGATTGTCTTGCAGCATTAGAAAATGCGCAATATGGCTTAGCTTTTTCTTCTGGTATGGCTGCTACGGACTGTGTACTTCGCTTACTGAAACCGGGGGATGAGGTGGTAACTGGCGATGATTTGTATGGTGGATCTTATCGTATATTCACTAAGGTTTATGAACCTCTAGGCATTGTATTCAAGTTTGTTAATACTTCGGATTTGGAAGCTGTTCGTTCGGCTATTACGGATAAAACCAAATTAATTTGGATTGAAACTCCTACAAACCCAACTTTAAAAATTGCCGATATTGAAGGTATTGGTAAAATCGCCAAAGAGCATAACATCCGCTATGCAGTAGATAATACTTTTGCTTCGCCTTATTTGCAAAATCCAATGGATTTAGGTGCGGATATCGTGATGCATTCGGTGACTAAATATTTGGGTGGACACTCGGATGTGGTAATGGGGGCTTTAGTAATGAATGATGAGGAACTGTACAAACAATTGTGGTTTTACTACAATGCTTGTGGCGGAACGCCAGGCCCTCAAGATGCTTTCCTGGTTTTACGTGGGATCAAGACTTTACATTTGAGAATGCGTGCGCATTGTGAGAATGGTCGTCAGGTAGCTGAATACCTTAAAAATCATCCTAAAGTAGAGAAGATCTATTGGCCAGGTTTTACATATCATCCAGGACATGAGTTGGCGAAAAAGCAGATGAAAGACTTTGGTGGTATGGTGTCAATCGTGTTGAAAGGTGCTGACTTACAAGAAACTTTCCGTATCGCATCGAACTTTAAAGTATTTACTTTAGCAGAATCTTTGGGAGGTGTGGAATCATTAATCAATCATCCAGCGACTATGACCCACGGTTCTATTCCAAAGGAAATTCGTGAAAAAGTAGGTGTAGTGGATAATCTATTGCGCCTATCTGTAGGGGTAGAAGATGCAGAAGATTTAATCGCCGATTTAGAACAAGCCTTAGCATATTAATTTATTGTAATATTATTTTTAATACCTATAAGACTTTTGTACATTTGTGCAGCTATTATTAGGATTTATCAAATATGGAAAATACAACAGTAGAAAGACCAGCAAAACATACGGATAACAACGCTAACCGTACAGAATATTATGTTACATTAACCATTGCAATCGTAATCGGTTTAGTAGGTGTATTTATTCGCTTTGTACCAGATGTAATACCTGCCCTTGATCAATTGGGTTCTGTATTCTCTTGGATCGCTAATATCGCTATCATTATCGCTTCTTTTATCGCATTCAAAGTAGTATTCGCGATCTTAGGTTTCGGTAAGAAATAAGAAGAAATATTCGATATTGAAATATAAAGAAAAGCATCAGGATGTATTCCTGATGCTTTTTTGTTGACTGCTATTTTAGAACAGGATATAAAAATAAACGGCTGCATAGATTTTATGCAGCCGTTTATTTGATAGGAGTATTTCTTTACGCTTATGCGCTTGGAATCTTGATTAGTTTAAGATTGACCAAGTAGCATAAGGAATTCTTGATAAAGCAAGGATCAAACCTAAGATGTAAAAAATCAATACGGTTTTGTTTGCTTGCTTAGAATCAGCAATCTTTTTAGATTTCGAATAACCGATAGTGATCAACACGATAGATAGAATCATCGCGATTGGGTGTTCTACGGTATATAAACGAGAAACACTGTCTCCCATAGTCTCACCTGATAGGTTAGCAAAACCACGGTTAGAAGTGAAATACAGAATTAAGCCGACCACCAATTGCAAGTGTGCACTGATTAAACCAATTAAGGCAATCTTACGGTTGTACGGTTTGTTTCCTGCGAAGTTAATTAAGGTAATCACAATAGCGATTACTAGGGCTAGAAGCAATACAATTGCTAGGGTTGAATGTAGATGTAGCATACCTTTGAGCATAGTTTCGTTAAATTTCAATCACAAATATACTATTTTGAAAGCCTTTTATCGCCTAATTCTTTAAACTCTGATTTTGCTTTGAAATTAGGGAAGGTTTTTTCCATAGAAAGCGTGTAACCAATATCAAAATGAAGTCGGATATCCGCTAGGATACCGTCAAAATTCCAATTATCATCAAGCTCATCCGTTACTGCATGATAGCGGCCTGCCAATGCTTCGCTGCGTTTGTTAATAACAGTTGTGTCGGTTTCTAAGTAATCACCTCCGCTTCCCATATAAAGACCTGGTACACCTTTTTTAACGAAGTTAAAATGATCAGAACGGTAGAAACCACCTGAAGTAGGACTTCCTTCTGGTTTTAACTCACGACCGAATTTCTGTGCCGACTTAGCAGCATAATCTTCTAATTCGGTTTGTCCAGTTCCGGTAACTCGAATGCCATTCATGGCACCTACAGGATTGAAGGAGTCCATGTTAATATTAGCTACAGTTTTGTTGAGCGGGTATATTGGATGTTCTGCATAATATTGCGAGCCTAATAGGCCTTCTTCCTCTGCCGTAACAGCCATAAATACGATTGTTCTCTCTGGTTTTACATTGGCAGCTTGGAATGCTTTGGCTATTTCAAATAAGGCAGCAACACCGGAAGCATTGTCTATAGCACCATTGAAAATAGAATCTCCATTGCTTACCTCGCCAATTCCTAAGTGATCCCAATGTGCTGTGTAAATGATGGTTTCATCTGGACGCTTTGAGCCTTTGATGGTGGCAAGGACATTATTGGATTTGGATTCTCTGAAATTGTTTTTCAAGGCTACTTTCGTACTGATATTCATTGGTACTGCCTTAAAACCTGGTTTCTTAGCTTCTTCCATTACTTTTGGATCTATACCGCCAGCGTTAAACAGCTTCTGTGCTGTCTCAGAGGTTACCCAGCCTTGAAAAGCAACTTGATCAGCTCCTTTATTCTCTGGTACCAATGACAATTGAGGGCCTGACCAACCACCACGTACAACATTCCAACCGTAACTAGCGGCTGCTGTTTCATGAATGATGAGGACACCTGCAGCGCCTTGTCTTGAAGCTTCCTCGAACTTATAGGTCCAACGACCATAATAAGTCATGGTATCTGCTTTGAATAAGTTCTTATCGTATCGTCCAGGGTCAGAAACCATCACGACTACTGTTTTCCCTTTGACATCTAATCCTTCATAATCATTCCAATTGTACTCTGGAGCAACAATACCGAAACCCGCAAATACCAATTCGGTGTTTTCGATGTTAATATCACTCTCCATACGTGGAGTACCAATCACATAATCATCTAAGGATTGTACAGTAACATCAGCATTCTTGCCTTTAAAGGTCATTTTAGGGTCAACTGGTTTGGCATCAATCTGAACCATAGGAACTTCTTGAAAGTAAGAATCCCCGTTGCCAGGAGCTAAACCTAATGCTTTAAATTGCTCTTCAATATATGATACGGTTAAAGTATCGCTTTTTGTAAAAGGTTTTCTTCCTTGGAACTCATCCGATGCTAATTTGGAAATGTATCCTTTATAGCCTTCTTCGGTGATTGCAGCAATGGCACCCGAGTCAAGACCCGATGCATCATAATTACCACCAGTACTTCCCGATTTACAAGAAGCAAATGATAGCAGGGCAACTGCCCCGATAAAATAACTTGTTTTCATCATATGTTTAGTTAATTGTTGATTATATGCTAACTCGCTTTTACATCACCTTCCACAGGAATAACCTCCGCAATGGGGTGAAATAAATAGATTCTATTGCTCGATACCTCCAGACATTTATACCGCTTGCGTAATTTCTCTTGCTTTTGAAATAATCGGCCATTAGGCATCTTAAAATAAGAGAGATCAGCTAAGGTGTCTATGGTAATTAAACCCTTATCCTGCGTATCATACTTCTTTAAGGTTCTATATAATTGCAGGTCTGTACAGCTGGATGCAGCAGGGTTATTCATGTATTGGATTAACGCCAAACGAATGTCATGAGGAAAGATCTCTAAACGAATAAAACCATCCATTAATGCCTTAAAACTCTTTTTCCATTCCAGACCATGTGGCTTAACTTTATTCTTATATAAATCCCAAGTCTTTAAATGAGCAAACTCATGTACCGTAGTGATTAAGAAAGAATACGGATTAAGATCATGATTAATGGTGATCTGATGTGGTTCGTTTTTAAAAGGCGATCGGTAATCACCCAGTTTGGAACTTCTGGATCGTGTTACTTTAAAGCGGCATTTGGTATCATTAATCCATTCGGAAATGATAGGTGCTGCTTCTGCTGGCATATACTTGCTTAACTGTTTGCTAAAATCTGGCATGCTATACAAACATATCAGTTTAAGTGCAGAAATAAGAATATTAACAAGTAGAATTTTCCCAGTCGATGGGGAAATAACTATATTTGAAGTACAGAGAATTAGGTTCTTTTTAACTAGGCAAAAGCGTACATGTTAAGTAAATTACTGATTAAGAATTATGCATTAATTGATGCATTGGATATCACTTTCGACAAAAAACTCAATATTATAACCGGTGAAACGGGAGCAGGTAAATCCATAATAATGGGAGCTTTAGGCTTAATTTTGGGAAATCGCGCTGAAAGTAAACACTTCTTCGATGAATCCAGTAAATGTATTATTGAAGGTTATTTTGATATTCAAGCCTATGAATTGCAGGATCTTTTTCAGCAACTGGACCTAGACTATGAAAATACTTCCATCATCCGACGAGAACTTCATGCGGATGGAAAATCCAGAGCCTTTGTCAATGATACGCCAGTTACCTTGCAAATCCTCAAGTTGCTTGGGGAGAAACTAATTGATATCCACTCCCAGCATGCAACCCTGCAAATAAATACCGAATCCTTTCAACTTTTAGTATTAGATACCGTAGCTCAGCATCAGGAATTATTGTTCGACTACAAAAAGGAATATCATAACTATAAGAAAGCTTTAACAGCATTAAAGAATCTGGAAGAGGATATTGCCAAGTCGAGTGCAGAGTTCGATTACCACCAATTTGTATTCAATGAATTGGAACAGGCTAACTTGCAATCTGGTGAACAAGAGCAAATGGAAGCTGAACAAACTCAATTAGAAAATGCTGAGGAAATCAAACGCCAATTCCATACCGCTAGCCAAGTATTAGGTGAAGAAGAGGTCAATATTATTGATAATTTAAAAACAGCAGCCTCAGCAATCCAACAAGGTGCTAAATATTTACCCGCTGCTGAACCTTTAAATGATAGAATTCAGAGCGTACTTATTGAATTAAAAGATATTCATGCGGAGGTAGAACAATTGGCTGATTCGGTGAGTATGGATGAAGAAAGACTTTCTATTATTCAAGAAAGACTTTCGCAACTATATGATCTCCAGAAGAAACACCGCTTGGACTCAGTAGCATCCTTGATTCAACTTAAGGATGAATTGGAAGCTAAATTAGTCGACTCGAGCACACAAGAGGAAAAACTGGATGAACTAAAGAAAAATATTGCCAAATTGTTTGAAAATCTTCAAGCTAAAGCCGATAAACTATCTAAGAATCGAACTAAGGCTACCCAGATACTGGAGAAAGAAGTGACAGCCGTTTTGGCAAGAGTTGGAATGCCACATGCACAATTAAAAGTCGATTTAAAGAAACTAGCTGATTTTAAATCTACCGGACAAGATGAAGTTGCTTTCTTGTTCTCCGCCAATAAAGGGCAGTCCCTTCAACCTATTCATAAAGTGGCTTCAGGTGGAGAACTTTCACGCGTTATGCTTGCTATCAAGTCTTTGGTTGCAAAGACGTCCGCTCTACCAACCATTATTTTTGATGAAATCGATACAGGTATTTCTGGAGAGGTCGCTTTACGCGTAGGGGAGTTGATGGAAGAACTTGCTGAAAATATGCAGGTCATTAGCATTACCCATTTACCGCAGATAGCATCTCAAGGAAATAGTCACTTTAAGGTATATAAAGAAGATAAAGGCGCTAAAACTAAATCGAACATCGTCTTAATGGATGAGCAAGAACGCGTCTTAGAGATAGCCCAAATGCTTAGTGGGGCGAAACCTGAAGAAACAGCCATTCAGCATGCTAAAGAAATGCTGAAATAAGCTATATTAAAAAATAAGAAAGGGGCGGTAATTTTACCACCCCTTTATATTAATCGATTTTTATATTGTTAGTTTCCAGGAAGAGCATCCGTTAATACTATTTTGACTAGCATTTTCTCTGGTTTTACAGCAGAGCCAGGTCCGCGATATTCCGCATAAACAGCTACTGAACCAATACCATAGTTTGCACTAAAATGATAGTCACCAATAGACCCTGGTATTATTTCGTAAAAGTCTGGATTCCCAGCAAATAATGCTGCTACACTCACTTCACCATCTTCGAAGTATTGTTTATCTAAATCAGGAACATCAATGACAACTTCGTAGGTTGGGCGATTTGCTTCGGGAATTGCTTTCCATTGCGAAGATTCAACAGTATATACATAGCTATAACCATTAGTATAATTGTTGGTTTCCTTGGTGCATGAACTGAAACTTACTAAAGATGCAGTTCCTATTGCGAGAGCTAATAAAAGTTTTTTCATATGAGAGTGTTTTTTAGTGTTTCTTATTTGTTTCTTACAGGTTATGACAATATTAATACAAAATAGTTTAAGCCATGTTGCAAAAAGTTTGCCATAAAAAAGGGCGGATGCCTAACATCCGCCCTGTAATTTTATAAAAATTGACTCTTAAAAATTAGTCTTTCTTCTTGTTATCCTTTGATTCAGAAGCTAATGAAGAATCATCTTTCTCATCTTTTGCTCTAGAAGTTACCACAATTTCTTGCTTCTCTTCATTGTAATCAACCACGATGGTGTCTCCGGTTTTCATTACTCCTTTTAGGATTTCTTCTGCAATAGGATCCTCCAAGTATTTCTGAATTGCTCGTTTCAATGGACGGGCACCAAAGTTACTGTCATAACCTTTTTCAGCAATGTAGTTCTTCGCTTTTTCAGTTAAATCAATAGGGTGACCTAATCCTTCGATACGTGCGAATAAAGCTTTCAATTCAATATCAATGATTTTGAAGATATGATCTTTATTCAACGAGTTGAAGACAATTACATCATCGATACGGTTTAAGAATTCCGGTGCAAATGCACGTTTCAATGCGGTTTCAATAACACCTCTTGAATGCGTATCTGCTTGGCTTTCTTTTGCCGCTGTTGTAAATCCAACACCTTGACCAAACTCCTTCAACTGGCGTGCGCCAATATTCGAAGTCATAATGATGATGGTGTTACGGAAGTCAACCTTACGACCTAAGCTATCTGTCAATTGTCCTTCATCTAATACTTGTAATAACAAGTTGAATACATCTGGGTGAGCTTTCTCAATCTCATCCAATAACACGACAGCATAAGGCTTACGACGAACTTTCTCCGTCAATTGTCCACCTTCTTCATAACCAACATATCCTGGAGGCGCTCCAACTAAGCGAGATACAGCGAATTTCTCCATGTACTCACTCATGTCGATCTGAATTAAGGCATCCTCTGAATCAAACATAAATCTTGCTAATTCCTTAGCTAATTCTGTTTTACCCACACCTGTTGGACCTAAGAAAATAAAGGAACCGATTGGCTTTTTAGGATCTTTTAATCCAGCACGCGTACGTTGAATGGCTTTAACCAGTTTCTGAACAGCATCATCCTGACCAATAATACGGCCTTTCATGGATTCGCCCATGTTCAATAACTTCTGACTATCGGTTTGGCTAACACGTTGTACTGGAATACCAGTCATCATCGATACGACCTCTGCCACGTTGTCTTCCGTTACGGTATAACGCTTGGTTTTAGTCTCTGCTTCCCAAGCCGCTTTTTCTTTCTCTAATTCTTCAATTAGTTTTTTCTCAGTATCACGTAACTTAGCTGCTTCTTCGTATTTCTGCGAACGAACAACTTTGTTTTTTTCCAGCTTCACATCCTCAATCTTATCTTCGATATCAATGATGCTCTGCGGAACATGGATATTGTTCAAGTGAACACGTGATCCAGATTCATCTAAAGCATCAATAGCTTTATCTGGTAAGAATCTATCCGTGATATAACGTGTAGTCAAGGCAACACAGGCTTCAATAGCCTCTGGCGTATAAGTTACATTGTGGTGCTCCTCATATTTATCCTTGATGCGGTTTAAGATCTCAATCGTATCATCGTAGGTAGTTGGTTCAACCGTTACTTTTTGGAAACGACGATCCAATGCACCATCTTTCTCAATGTACTGACGGTATTCATCTAAAGTAGTGGCACCAATACATTGAATCTCTCCACGTGCTAAAGCAGGTTTAAACATATTGGATGCATCCAAAGAACCTGAAGCACCACCAGCACCAACGATGGTGTGGATCTCGTCAATAAACAAGATAACATCCGGTGATTTCTCCAATTCATTCATCACTGCCTTCATACGTTCTTCAAACTGACCACGGTACTTCGTTCCTGCAACTAATGAAGCTAGATCTAAAGTAACCACGCGCTTGTTGAATAACACACGAGAAACTTTACGTTGAATAATACGCAATGCTAAACCTTCTGCGATTGCTGATTTACCAACACCTGGCTCACCAATCAAAATCGGATTGTTTTTCTTTCTTCTCGAAAGAATCTGTGACACACGCTCAATCTCTTTCTCACGACCTACGATTGGATCCAACTTACCTTCCTCTGCAGCTTTAGTCAAATCACGACCAAAGTTGTCCAATACCGGAGTTTTTGATTTGATATCCGATACTTTTTTCGGAGTAGTAAATTGTGATTCTTCCTCATTGTAGTCTTCATCGCCACCTGAAGGTGTATTTGAAGCCTCGTCTGTGATGTTGGTAGCACTTTGCTCTACCTCTGTTTTAAATACGTTGTAAGTCACGTTGAACTGCGATAAAATCTGCGAGGCAATATTATCCTCATCACGTAGGATGGCTAATAATAAATGCTCCGTTCCGATGATATCACTTTTAAATATTTTAGCTTCCAAATAGGTAATCTTCAATACCTTTTCTGCCTGTTTGGTCAGCGGCATATTGCTAATCGATGTGCGAGAAACAGAAGGCCCCATTACGGCCTCCTCTATGGCTTGCCGAACAGCTGCCATGTCTACGCCGATATTCTTCAATATCTTGATCGCCACTCCGTCGCCCTCACGTATCAACCCTAATAATAAGTGTTCTGTACCTATGTATTCGTGCCGTAAGCGAAGAGCTTCTTCCCGTGAGTAGGAGATCACATCTTTGACCCGGGGTGAAAATTTTGCTTCCATTAAATTCCTTTCTCTGTTAAATCGGGTGATAATTCTATAAATGTACTAAAAATACAGTTTACACCCATTTGTTACCGATTAATATTTATCAACAATTAGACCATTACCCTAAAACTATCAATTTGTCAGTAATTCTATTATCTTTGTGAAAAAAGTTTCATCATCCTTATGTCAGACGAGAAAATTATCTTTTCAATGGCCGGTGTCAACAAGATCCACCCGCCTTCTAAACAAGTACTCAAAAATATATATCTTTCTTTCTTCTATGGAGCTAAAATAGGGGTCATTGGTTTAAATGGTTCCGGTAAATCTTCTCTTTTAAAGATCATAGCGGGAATCGATAAATCGTACCAAGGTGAAGTCGTTTTCTCTCCAGGCTATTCTGTAGGTTATTTAGCACAGGAACCCGAATTAGATCCTACAAAGACCGTAAAAGAAATCGTTGAAGAAGGTGTAGCAGAAACTACTGCTGTTCTTAAGGAATACGAAGAAATTAATGAGAAATTTGGTCTGCCAGAGGTTTATGAAAATGCCGATGAAATGGATAAATTATTGGCAAGACAAGGTGAACTTCAGGATATTATTGATGCTACAAACGCTTGGGAATTAGATAGCAAATTAGAACGTGCGATGGATGCATTACGTTGTCCAGAACCAGATGCATTAATTGCCAATTTGTCAGGGGGAGAGCGTAGAAGGGTGGCTTTATGTCGTTTATTATTACAAGAACCTGACGTTCTATTGCTCGATGAGCCAACCAACCACTTGGATGCGGAATCCATCGACTGGTTAGAGCAGCACTTACAACAATACAAAGGAACGGTAATCGCAGTAACACACGACCGTTACTTCCTGGATAATGTTGCTGGATGGATCTTAGAACTTGACCGCGGTGAGGGAATTCCTTGGAAAGGAAATTACTCGTCCTGGTTAGATCAAAAAGCTAAACGCCTAGCACAAGAAGAAAAACAAGAAACAAAACGTCAAAAAACATTAGAGCGTGAATTGGAGTGGGTAAAAATGGCACCTAAAGCTCGCCATGCCAAATCAAAAGCACGTTTACATAATTATGAAAAATTAGCCTCAGAGGAAACCAAAGAGCGTGAAGAAAAATTAGAACTTTTCATCCCTCCAGGTCCTCGCTTGGGTAATGTCGTTATTGAAGCCAATAACGTTTCTAAAGCATACGGCGATCGTATCTTATTTGAAAACCTAAGCTTCACTTTACCTCCTGCAGGTATTGTGGGTATTATTGGTCCGAATGGAGCTGGTAAAACCACTTTATTCCGTTTGATTACAGGGCAAGAACAACCAGATACAGGTACCTTCAGAGTAGGAGAGACCGTAGTATTAGGTTATGTCGATCAAATGCACGATGACTTAGATCCTAATAAATCTGTTTGGGAAAATATTACCGATGGTAATGAGAATATCACTTTAGGTAACCGTCCGGTAAACTCCAGAGCTTATGTTTCTAAGTTTAACTTCAATGGTGCTGATCAACAAAAGAAAATATCTGTGTTATCAGGCGGTGAGCGAAATCGCGTCCATTTAGCAATTACCTTGAAAAAAGGTTCTAACGTATTGCTTCTGGATGAGCCTACCAACGATATCGACGTAAATACACTTCGTGCATTGGAGGAAGGATTAGAGAACTTTGGTGGATGTGCGGTAATTATTTCCCACGACCGTTGGTTCTTAAACCGTATTTGTACTCACATTTTAGCATTTGAAGGCGACTCGCAAGTTTACTTCTTCGAAGGAAACTACACAGAATACGAAGAGAACCGTAAAAAGCGCTTAGGAGATGTAGGTCCGAAGAGAATTAAATACAAAAAATTGGTTAAATAATTTCAGGCCTGTGGAAACCGCCAAACTACTCGAAGCAATCATTGAAAATGCCATAGATGGCATTATTACCATTGATAAACAAGGAATAGTAGAAAGCATTAACCCCGCTGCATTAGAGCTTTTCGGCTATGATGCAGATGAGGTTATCGGAAATAATATTTCCATGCTGATGCCTGAACCTGATAGGTCCAATCATGACCGTTATATCTCCAATTACGAAGAAACTGGTCAAAAGCGAATCATAGGTATTGGACGTGAAGTGCGAGGACTTCGTAAAGATGGTTCTACTTTTCCTTTCCGACTGGCGGTAAGTGAAGTGTTCTATAAAGACCGTAAGATTTTTACGGGCTTTGTACACGACCTTTCCAAAGAAAAGCAAGCCGAAATTGAATTGAAGAAACATACCCAGGAATTAGAACTCAAAGTTCGTGAAAGAACGAAAGATCTGATCAAACTGGTTTCGGAACTGGAAAAAGCAAAAGCTGATGTCAGTGTATCCTTGGAAAAAGAAAAGGAACTAAATCAACTGAAATCACGTTTTGTTTCCATGGCTTCGCATGAATTTAGAACACCATTGAGTTCGGTTCAGCTTTCCGCATCGTTGATCGATAAATATGTCGAAAAATCGGAATATGGACCTATTGAAAAACATACCAACAGGATTAAAAGCTCCGTACAGCTACTGAATACCATCCTCAATGATTTCCTTAATCTGGAAAAGCTAGAGGCTGGTGTGGTATTGGTCAATAAATCCGATGTAAACATTGTTCAATTAGGAGAAGAAATCGCCGAAGAAATGCAAATGATCTGCAAGAAAAATCAACATATCATTTACCAGCATACCGGTGAAATATCGTCCTTCCATATTGATCCTAACCTATTAAAAAACAGTATTATTAACCTAGTCTCCAACGCTATTAAATATTCCGGGGAGGATACATTTATAGAATTTAATACCGAAATTGGGGACAATAGCCTTTTGGTAACCGTTAAAGATAATGGAATAGGTATTCCTCAAGAAGATCAAATCAATTTGTTTGAACCATTCTTCCGGGCCAATAACACTGGAAATATTCCTGGTACTGGTTTGGGATTAAACATCGTTAAACGCTATGTTGAATTGATGGGTGGTAAGATGGAATATTGGTCTGAGGTGAACCAAGGCGCTATTTTTAAAATGAATTTTATCCAATAACAATGGAAAAAAGAAAAATACTCATCATTGAAGATAACCTGGATATCCGGGAAAGTACAGCTGAAATCTTGGAACTAACCGGTGAATATACCGTCATGGTGGCACCGGAAGGTAAGACCGGTGTTGACCTGGCCTTGAAATTTCGCCCAGATATGATCCTTTGTGATATCATGATGCCTGAATTGGATGGCTATGGTGTGCTTTATATGCTGAGCAAAAATGAAGCTACCCAAGACATCCCCTTCATCTTTTTGACCGCCAAGACTGAAAAAGCAGATATACGTAAGGCCATGGAAATGGGGGCTGATGATTACCTCACAAAACCTTTCGATGACCTGGAATTGCTAAATGCCATTGAGAGCAGGTTTAAAAAACGAGCACAAATCCAAGCAAAGGCTGTCCCTTCGCCTGAGAATTTTAGACTCGATGAACAAGAACAAGCCTATCTGTTGCAAGATTTAGCTGATCATGGTCGCGTAAAGTCTATTAAAAAGAAACAAACGATCTATGAAGCCGGCGATACCCCGGTATATGTTTACTACATCAAAAAAGGAAAGGTTAGATCTTTCTTGAATTATAAGGATGGTCGCGAATTATCCACCAATATCTATGTGGAAGATCAATTCTTTGGTTTAGAATCCATTCTTCTGAATGATAAATACGGCGATAATACCTCTACTTTAGAGGATGCTGAAATCGCTTTAATTCATAAGGATAATTTCTTCGAGTTGTTGTATAAAAAACCAGCTATTGCGGCTAAATTAATTAAAGTCCTTTCTCAAAATATTAAAGAAAAGGAAGAGCAAATGTTAGGTTTTGCTTACGATTCTGTCCGCAAGCGGGTGGCTAATGCTTTAGTGAATGTAGCAGAGAAATCTGGTCCTGCATCCGATGAAGTTACCATCAAGATTTCCCGTGATGACCTAGCAGCATTAGCAGGAACAGCAAATGAAACCATCAGCCGAATGTTGGCCGATTTTAAGGACGAAAAGTTACTGACCAAAGAAGGGAATGCCATTAAAATATTTTCCATAACTCGATTGAAAAACATAAAACAGTAATCGATTTTTTTGATTAGATTACAATAATAATTAGCAAGCCAATCCGACTATTTACGGATTGGCTTGTGTTTTTTAAAGCGATTTAGCTAACTCTAAACCCTTCAATTTTATGAAATTCCAATCGTTTATTCCTTCATTAATAGCACGAATCGGGCATCTGCTTTTTCAGTAATTAGATCATAAATCCTATTTTAATCTTCATTAAGGCAGTTTAGAATGGTGATTAATATCACTTTCTATGCTGACACACTTCACTCCTTGATCCTTGCAATAAGTCTACCTTTGAATTGTTTATCTATTTAACTTAAGGATGAGAGTGATTGCATATAACATTTTAGGCCCAGAAAAGGAGTCCTTGGCAAAAGCCAATGCCAAGGTTCATGATCTGACCTTGGTGACGAATGAGTTGAATTTTAGTACAGTTCATTACGCGATGGGGAAAGAAGCAATTATTATTTCTGATAGAGATATTCTAGATCGAGTGATGTTGTACGAATTGTTCAAAATTGGAGTTAAAAATATCGTCACTCGCTCTGCAGCAACAAACCATATAGACCTAGATTATGCAGGCGAATTAAAAATGCACGTCGCCAATGTTCCCTTCGAAACTTCTTATGAAGATATTGCAAAAAGAACAATACATAACCTGACCCAATGGATGGTAGGTGGTTGTGCTGGCGATGCGTGTCAATGTAAAATGGATTGTAATAATAAGATGAAATTCGGATAATATGGATGCTGAAAAATTTAATGCCCTGATCAACAAATATAATGTGGCAGCCCCACGTTATACTTCATACCCTACTGTCCCTTTTTGGGAAAACGATAATTTTAAGGAGCAGGATTGGAAAATTCGTGTTGAAGAAAATTTTAAGCAGTCCAAGAACAATGGAATAAGTATCTATGTCCATTTACCGTATTGCGAAAGCTTATGTACTTACTGTGGCTGCAATACTCGAATCACCAAAAATCACCAAGTAGAAGATCCTTATATCACATCCCTTCTAAAAGAATGGGAGATGTATAAAAACATCTTGGGAAATGAAAATTTGAAAATTGCGGAAATCCATCTCGGTGGAGGAACCCCAACCTTCTTTCAAGCTGAGAACCTGAAAAGACTTATTGATGGTTTACTTGATGGAAACGATAAGACAGCAGATGCTTCTTTTTCCTTTGAAGCTCACCCTGCCAATACCACATACGATCACTTAAAAACACTTTATGACTTAGGTTTTAAACGCCTAAGTTTGGGTATTCAAGACTTTGATGAAAAGGTACAATTTATCATCAACCGTCATCAAACCGTTGAAGATGTGGCTCGAGTAATGGATGATGCACGAAATATTGGATATGAATCCATTAATTTCGATCTCATTTATGGTCTTCCTCTTCAAACTGCCGAGTCGGTTCGGATGACCATTGAACATTCTTTAATCTTAAATCCTGATCGTATTTCCTTTTACAGCTATGCTCATGTGCCTTGGATCAAACCTGGCCAACGTCGTTTTACAGAACATGATTTGCCAGTTGGAGAAGAAAAGCTAAATTTATATAAACTTGGCAAACAGATGATACAAGAAGCTGGCTTCAAGGATGTCGGAATGGACCATTTCGCTAAACCTAATGATGCCTTGTACATCGCATCTATCGATGGAACCTTGCACCGTAACTTTATGGGTTATGCAGACCGTTATACCCCATTACTGATCGGATTAGGCGTTTCTTCCATTTCTGATGCTTGGACTGCCTTTGCACAGAATGTGAAAACCGTAGAAGAATACCATAAACTAATCAATGAAGGTAAGCTTCCAGTGGTTAAGGGTCACCTGCTGAATGAAGAAGATATTCTGGTTAGACAATACATCTTGGATATGATGTGCCGTGGAAAAGTCGTTCTTCAGGAAAATGCAGCAGTTAACCAAGGTATTTTGGATAGATTGATCCCCCTAATGGAAGATGATTTGGTTATCCATGACGGAAAAGCAATACAAATTACGGAAGTTGGTAAATCCTTCTTAAGAAATGTTTGTATGGCATTTGATGTTCGTTTGCAAAGAACAAAAGAACGCGAAAACTTATTTAGTCAAGCAATTTAATAGCGAGAGCGCAGGTATATAATGGCAGAGAATTCTGGTTTAAAGCTTAGTACGATTTGTTATCACTGCGGTGATCAGGTGGAAGATTCTGCATATATCCTTGATGAGCATCAATTTTGTTGCTTAGGATGTCAAACGGTCTACCAAATCTTGAATGAGAATAACCTTGCTAGTTATTATAAATACAATACCTTCCCTGGAAAATCTCAAAAGAAACAAAAAGAAGATCTATCTTATTTGGACGAGCCTAATATTGTCGCCAAATTGGTGGATTACCAAGATGATGAAATTGCCATCATCACGTTCTATGTGCCAGCTATTCATTGTAGCTCCTGTATATGGCTCCTAGAAAACCTTTATAAACTCAACCCTGGCGTGAAATCTTCGCAGGTTGATTTTATGAAAAAACAAGCCAGTATTACGTTCAATAAACAAGAAGTTTCCCTTAGGGAATTAGTCTCTTTATTGCATAATATCGGTTATGATCCAAAAATAACCCTTCAAGACGTAGTCAAAGAAGGTAAGAAGTTTAACCAAAATAAACTGATTGCCAAAATCACTGTGGCAGGTTTCTGCTTCGGAAACTCCATGATGATTTCTTTTCCAGAGTACTTTGGAATGGCAGATTTTGAGAAACAGTATGCCAATTTCTTTGGTTATATGAACCTCGCATTCGGTTTGCCAGTCTTGTTGTACAGTGCTTCGGATTATTTTAAATCCGCTTGGATTAGTTTGAAACAAAAACGATTGAATCTAGACGTGCCTTTAGCACTTGGTATCTTTGTTTTATTCTTCCGTTCCGCATTTGAAATCATCAGTCAGACTGGGGCAGGATTTATGGATACACTATGTAGTTTGGTATTCTTTATCCTAATCGGAAAATGGGTTCAGCAACGAACCTATTACCACATTTCTTTTGAAAGAGATTACCGTTCTTATTTCCCGGTGGCAGTTACCGTCTTGGAAGAGGAAATGGATAAGCCAACTCAGATTGCCGATCTAAAAGTTGGCGATAGGATATTGGTTCGCAATAATGAAATTATTCCAGCAGATGCCATCTTATTAAAAGGTCATGCTTCAGTTGATTTTTCTTTTGTTACCGGTGAAAGTAAACCGGTAGAAAAGGTGCTGGGTGAAGTGGTGTATGCAGGTGGTCGCCAAATGGGGGAGGCCATTGAATTGGAAGTGGTGAAGGCTGTGTCGCAAAGTTACCTGACCAAACTTTGGAACAACGATAGCTTTAAGGATTACGAAAAGAAATTCGACACTTTTATTGGGTACATCAGTAAATACTTTACCATAGGTTTATTGCTAGTCGCTTTTACAGCTTGTGCTTATTGGTTGTTAGGTGGGAATGCCGATAAAGCATGGTCTGCTTTTACTGCGGTTCTGATTATTGCCTGTCCTTGTGCATTGGCATTGAGCTCGCCTTTTACGCTATCAGCAGCGCTTAGTATTTTCGATAAAAACAAACTCTATATCAAAAATACCTCAGCAATCGAACAAATGGCTGCCATTGATACCGTTATCTTTGATAAAACAGGTACCATTTCATCGCCAAATGTTTCCAGTATGTATTTTGAAGGTTCCCTTTCTTCCATGGACAAAAGCCTATTGCTGTCCTTGTGTAGAAATTCCAACCACCCACTAAGTAGAGAAATCATCAAATGGATTGGAGAGGCACAGCATTTAACTTTAGAGGATTACCAAGAACAAGTGGGTAAAGGGCAGTCCGCAAAATACCAGGATTATACCATTAAGATTGGATCCGCAACTTTCGTGGAAACTGCAAAGGTCGATTTAGAAGGTTCCGTTGTCTATGTGAAAGTCAATGATGCGGTGAAAGGCTATTTTACCTTAGAACAATCTTGGCGTCCTGGCTTAGCTGATGTCATTAACTCCTTAAAGTCGAAAACATACGATCTACATCTTATCTCTGGAGATAATGAACGCCGGGCAGATGCCTTAAAAGTAATTTTTCCGCAAGGGTCTAAATTATTGTTTAACCAAACGCCTTCTGATAAATTAAATAAAATTGCTCAGTGGCAGGAGCAGGGAAAACATGTCTGCATGCTAGGGGATGGTTTGAATGATGCTGGGGCTTTACGTAAAGCCGATTTGGGAATTGCTGTTTCCGATGATATCAATAATTTCTCTCCAGGATGTGATGCTATTCTTGATGGTGATGCCTTCGACAAATTGCCGAAATTCTTTAGCTTTAGTAAAGATGCAGTGAAGGTTATTAAAATGAGTTTCATGATTTCCCTTATGTATAATGCTATCGGATTGAGCTTTGCTGTGCAAGGAACCATGTCGCCTCTTTTTGCCGCTATTTTAATGCCTATCAGCACCGTCACGATTATATCTTTCACCAGTCTTATGACCCGTTGGTATGCAAAACGTAGAAATTTAATTTAACTTTGTAGCTATGAACATCATATTTTTCTTAATCGGTTGTAGTGTGTTGATCGCCTTGTTCTTTTTAGCTGCTTTTTTCTGGGCTAGCAAAAATGGACAACATGAGGATACCTATACGCCTTCTGTTCGTATCCTCTTCGATGATGAACCCCAGGAGAAGACTAAAGAATCCACAAAAAAATAGCCCTCAGCTATATAAAATCACAGTTTTAACTACCATTTCCTTCTTTTATTTATCAAAGGTAAGGACTAGAAATATTCACTTATTTTTTATTTTTTATTAACAATAAGCTAATAATAGATTAGTTGGTTTGTATAAAAAAAATAAGCGTTTCCATTTCAAGGAATTCTTTTGTAACTCATATGGAGGATTTTAATTTCAATGCCACCTATTTCGAATACTCAGAAAGCATTTTAAGGTATTGTTTTAGATTTACTCGTTGTATGGAGACCTCCAAAGAATTATCGCAAGATATATTTCTAAAATTATTTGAAGCCTCTGAAAGGATTAATCCTGAGTTAGGGGTAAAAAGTTACCTTTTAGGTATTGCTAAATACACGGTGATTGATTGGTTTCGAAAAATTGAAAACAATAAGAAATTAAAAGATAGTTTGATCAAAAGATATCAAGCACATCAAGAGAATGTTAATTTAGAAACACAAATCCTATCACAAATTGATCTAGCAACTATTCAAAACATACTTGTTAATTTACCTGAAAATGGACGAAAGGTTTATCAACTCGTTCGTATTAAGGAATATTCCTATGATGAGGCAGCAGAAGAATTGAAAATAAGTAAAGATACTGTAAAGTATCACTTAAAAATTGCTGATAAACTCATCAAAAGTAAAATTACTGGTTTGAATTATTTCCAAATAGCCCTATTAATATCTCTTTTACCTCCTTTCAAAAATTAATTATTTTTTTTCATTTTTCACTACCCGTTTTTAAGGTCTCAACCTAATATATAGGTATGAATCCAAATGAACATAAACAGGATCACCTGAAATACCTTCAGCTAAAGCTTTCTGAAACGGAATTGTCAAAATATATTGAGCAAGTTGCAGATGGATATTATGATGAAAACTTCCCTCTGTTTGATGAAATGGAATCCACCTATAGTCAAATAGTTCCCAAGAAAACCTTTATGGCCAGACTCTCCAATAATTTATGGATGAAAATAGCAGCTCTACTCTTCGTCTTTATCTCTTTGGCAACTATTATTTATTCCTATTATCAGCATCAACGTAATAATTCCCTGTCATTAGAGTGGATTTCTTATGAATCACCTATGCAAAAAAGGGCTGTAATAAATTTAATAGATGGTTCTATCGTGACCTTAACTCCGGGAACTCAAATTCGATATCCCAAAACATTTAGTGGAAAGTACCGTGAAGTCTTTATAGATAATGGCAAAGCATATTTTGAGGTGGCTAAGAATCAAGATAAACCATTCATAGTCCATTTATCAGATATGAATACGAAAGTATTGGGAACAAAATTTACCATTGAACATTATAAAGCTAAAAAATATGAAAAAATAAATCTTTATGAGGGAGCAGTCCAAATTGAAAATTCATTCAAAAAAACAGAAACGATTTTAAAACCAGGACAATTCTACGAGTGGAATGCAAAATTGAATAGAGTACACTTAGGTGAATTTAATATAGAAGGTAATCCTACAAATGCAGAAAGCATGACTTTTTCCCAATCTAGCTTGGAGCTGGTCCTCAACCGACTTGAATTTCTCCAACAGATAATCATCGATACGGAAGGTATTGACTTGGTAAATATGGAAATATCTGGAAACTTTGATGGAATGAATACGAAGCAAATTTTAGACGCAATTAGCATCATACACCCTTATCGGTTCATTAAGACAACTGAAAAATCCTATAAAATGATAAAGAAATAGATTTTAAATAAAAAGGAAGTATCACCGTGCCGGGTGATACTCCGTTATGCACTAGCTAGGCTAGCAGCATGTTTGACAATAAATATTAATCAGATCAATATTAACTTATCAATTCCGAAAATACGGAAAAACAATGAATTCCATTAACCAAATTCTAAGAATGGCAACAATTTGTCAATTTCTAATTTTGCTTTTTTTTCCATTTCAAAGTCAAGCAAAAATCAGTGATATTAAAGACCCCGTTTCTTTAAGATATCAGAAAGTAGCCGTTACATCTTTACTAGAGGATGTTTCTAAGCAAGTGAAATATCACTTTATTTATGATCGTAATCAAATTAAACAACTGGAATTTAAAAATGTAAATTTTAATAATAAACCTCTTGGCTCAGTTCTTCAAGCCCTCTCTCGTGAATATCCACTTGAGTTTACTTTACTTCCTCATTCAAAAATTGCTGTTTCTACAAAGAAGCTTGAAGAACCTAAAAAGAATCAGGTTAAGCAGCAAAATGGACAGCTTAGAGGAAAGGTGTTTAATGATCAAATGGATCCAATGATTGGTGCAACTCTAAGGATAGTAGAAACAAATCAAGTATCTAAATCAGATGAGCAAGGGCAATATTCATTTAGTTTACTGCCTGGCAAATATACTTTAGAGGCCTCTTTCTTGGCATATCAGAAAAGAAGATATCAAAATATCCTGATTAAGGCAGGATTATCCAGCAACTTAGATGTATACTTAGTCGAAGCAAAAGAAGGCTTAGAAGAAATTAAAGTCGTAGCAAACATTCGTAAAGCCAGTGTCGAAGGACATTACCTAAGGCAAAAAAATGAAGCTGGTATATCAAATGGATTAAGTGCTGAACAAATTGCTAACCTCCCTGATAAAAATATTGGTGAAGCATTAAAAAGAATTTCAGGTATCAGTACGAATGATAATAAAAGAGTGGTGGTACGTGGAATCGCCGAACGCTATAATTTGGCGATGATGGATGGTGCAACTTTACCATCTACTGATGTTCAGGTAAGGGATTTTGAATTTGATATTATTCCCAGTAATCTAATTGATAATGTTATCGTCAGTAAAACATCTACCACAGATTTAAGCTTTGGTTTTGGAGGTGGTTTAGTGCAAATTAATACCATGGCTATACCACAGCAGAATTTTACCAACCTGAGCTTAGGTGGAAAATATGTTAATGGAAGTACCAATAAAGAATTCTTGGGTTTCGGTCGTGGAAAATTTGATTTCCTAGCTTTTGATGATGGGAAAAGAAATCATTTTCCAGATGATATCCTCATTTTTGACAATAGTAATTTCCAACCTAATGATCCCAATTTTATCCCCTTACCCGGTGTAACCAAAATTACAGAGGAAATGATAAGGGAAAATAATAGGAAGATTGGTGGATTTGAACGAATGGGAACTCGTCGGTATAATACCTTGCCCGGTGGTAATCTCCAATTTAGCCTTGGCAGAACCTATGACTTTAACAACAGTAAATTTGGTTTTGCGAGTTCTTTAACCTACAGAAATGAACAGCAGATTGATAATATCTCCGATTATAACCGTGGAGAATGGCAAAAATTGGGCAATAAAACAATCAATACTGTTACCGGTGAGTCGAATAAAACGAACAGTTTGAACCAATATAATTTCCAAGTTAATTGGGGATTATTAGTAAATCTGGGCTGGCAATCTAAAAACCATAAAATTGAAAGCCGTAATTTTTATTCTCGCGTCTTCAGTAATCAATTTTCTAGTCTGGTTGCTTTTGAAAATCGAGAAGGTAATTCAACCGATCTTGGTCCACACATTAAAGAATTTGATCGCCCTAAATATATTGATTTGATTCAGAATAGATTGAACGGTGAACATCAACTCGGAAGTTTCACTTGGGAATGGAATGTTACTCGAAATAATATCGTAAATCTAGAGCTTGATGCTATTGATGTTTTAAATCTCCCTTATCAAATTGGAAATGATACACTTTATTCGGTAGTTCCTGAGGCATTAACAAATCCTGGTGGTGGAGATAACTTTGGAAGATCAAAATATCGATACGAAGAAAAGAATCAAATGCTAGAATCATCCCTCAGCTACCAATTCAATGCCTTAGGACTGATTCAAAAAACAAAAGTCGGATTTCAATATTTAGATCGCCATGGAACTTATTTTTGGACAGTACTTCCAATAGGAACGGTAAGTGGAACCTTAGGTGGATTAGGTCAATTGCCAGTTCAAAAATGGTCTTCACTCCTGGAATTTGAAGACCGAAAATTTGACTTGATGTATTACCCTGCCGCATTTTCTAAAAATGGCTATGAAGGAAAAAATACAAATATTGGCTATTATGCCATGTTAGATAATAAAATAACCAAGTGGGCAAGACTGGTATGGGGCTTAAGATCAGAATACTATAATTATAAAAGAATCCTAAATTCAAGTAATGACTTGTTAATAAGTCATCAGATTCTTGATGGTGAAAAGAAAAAATATGTAGATCCTATAACAGGTCAAATGGTAACCGCTACTGCGGATGCAACTTCTGAAGAAAAAACATGGAGAGTCTTGCCATCAGCAAATTTAACCATTACTGCAGTTGACAAGGTGAACTTTAGATTTGCATATGCTAAGACTGCAATTAGACCCGCCTTAATCGAGAACTCCCAAATGATTCGCTATGACCCCTCTATTGGTGCCTATAGAAAAAATGAAGGTGTGTTGACAACAGTGATTGACCATTTAGACTTTAGAACTGAATGGTACCCTAATCCAGGTGAAGTTATTTCTTTTGGATTGTTCTATAAATATTTTGATAAACCTGTTGAACTTTATAATACGCAGTTTGATTCAAGTATGCGTACATATGTCCAAACCATGAATTCCGAATGGGCTAAAATAAAAGGTCTTGAACTCGATATTAGGAAAAACTTCACCTTTCTAAATCCTAATTGGCTCTTCCTTGATAATCTATATTTTAATGGAAATTTAACACTACAGAAATCAGAAGTGCAAGGTGCTAATTATGCAAGTAAATCAATGGGGCATGGAGTAGATAAAGATGGAAATGAATATGCCTATAGAACCAAACAATTATTGACTGAAAAAAGACCTTTATATGGCCAGGTACCTGTAACCCTAAATCTTGGACTTCAATATGATGGGGATAGACTCGGTATAAATCTCGCCTATAATTATATGGGCTATAAAACATTTGCTACGGGTTTAGTTCCCGAAATTGTGGAATTAGAAAGACCAAGAGGACAATTAGATGCCCAGATCAGCTATAATCTTCTCAAAGACAAGAAAATGAAAGTACGATTTAATGTCTCCAATCTAACCAATGCTCCATATAGATTCTACATCAATAAAAATGAAACTTATAAAATTCAGGATAAATGGTTCGGTTATTCTATAAGTGAAATTTATGATCAAACAAACTCTTGGGGAGATATTTATGAATGGAAATATGGATTTTCTCAAAAATACGACAAAGGATATTATCAGCTTTCAGAAGATGGTAAAACTAGAAGCCTTATCGGGGACCTTGATACCTATGTTAGAAGAGTTGGATCTTCTTTTAGCATTTCATTGAACTATAACTTTTAATGCCACTGTCATGAAAATATTAAATACAATTTCTCCAGTCTTTTTACTACTAATTGCATCAATTCTATCTTTTTACTTTCTCTCCTGTAAATCTGATGATGGCGAATTGCTTTATGATAATAATTTAACTCCTGTAATATTGAATGGTTATAATGTCTCAAATGATAATTTGACCGTAAAATTTGATACAACAACCTTAGGTAACATAGACCCTAATGCTAAGTTTGCTGTCCGAAGATTGTTTACATTCGATAACCTATCCGATGTTTCTAAACTTACTATTCTAAATCAAAAAAATAATGAAATTATCCTGGAGAAAATAATCCCTAATAAAGAACCTAAAATTACCTACAACTTCTTTTATTTAGATGGAAAGTTTCAGGATATTCCTCAGAAATCAGATATTACACCGGGAAAAATTAAGTTGAAATACTTATTTAGACCATTATTAACGAATACAAATAAGCCTCTTGATATCGTTTTTGGAAAATTTTATTTTACATCAAAAAAATTCGTTGAATTAAAACGTTATTCCAATTTAAAACCTTATGAATTAAGTGAGGACATAACTCTGGATACTTTAGGTAATTTTGAAGTGTACAATGGAATTAGACAAATCGTTCAACTTAAAGCTTATCTGTACCACGCTGGAACCTCGGAATTTTATACTAAAGAGAATGGATTCAATTGGCCCCCTGCGACTACCATTCCAGTTCCTTCAATTAACGTAGTCTCATCGAAACTTTACATATTCTCTGAAAAACCAACCGGAGAGAATATTTCCTTCAATAAAAATCTTGAACTTTAATTCCGACAGTATGAATCGCATCATAAATTTTTTTCTATATTATTTTTGCCTTCTCATCTCCATCAACATGCTTTTATCTTGTGATAAACAAGAGTTGATGGACAAAAAGGCCATCAATATTGCCATTAATGGGTACAATGGAAGTTCCAACCTATGGTATGTGAATGTTGATGAAATTAAATTCGACAAAAATGTAGCAAATGGAAACTATTTGTTGAAACCCAAAACCAATATTAATTTTAGTGTTGTATTTCCATATGAATCCAAGAATCCTCCAAAAAAACTAAGTATTAGAGAAGTGGATACCGATCGATTAATATTTGAAGCTGAAATTAACAATAATAACATTTCAACATCCTTTAATTACATTCAAATTGATGGAAAACAAATGTCTATCCCTCCGCAAAGCGCAAAACCTAATTTTAATAAAATTGGATTCTTTTTACACAATGTCAAAACTAAGGACCCATTCGATATCTATATGGTATTTGTTAATCCTACATCAAAAGAAGAATCTTGGAAAATATTAGCGGAGAAGGTTTATGCCGAACAATGGGTGCATATTGATTACCTTCCTGAAAATGATTTTATTTCTTTCAATAAATTGCAGAATTCCACCTTTAAATTCCTTAAGCACGGAAGTAAAACGGAATGGGCTTTTTTAGAGAGCCAAATGATGAGCCAAATTCAAGTCCCTGCATATACCTTCCCAATAGAAGGAGAAAATGGATTTGTTCTGAATTACTTCTTTACCCTAGATAATTATCAAATACAACAATCATCACTGTTTGATGTAGAAGCCCGTAAAAAATAATTTTCTTAAAATACAATTAGGAAATGGCGAGATACTAAAAGTAGTTTTCTCGCTGTTTCTTTTTTTATTAATCCACAAAAAAATAGCCCTCAGCTATATAAAATCACAGTTTTTTTACACTATCCTGTCGTAAAGCAAAGATTGCCTGCTTATCTTTGCAGCAGATGTTTAGACTATTCCACTTCTTAGCTCTTTTCGGCTATCTTAACATGCTCTGTTATGAAGTGAATACCTGTGGCATTTTCGGAACTCCATCCGCATCTGCCAATGAAACCTTCGTCGAAGTAGTACTTGAAGAAGTCTTAAACTTAAATCACGCAGAATCCGACAAAAATATCCCCTCTATCGTTTTTGACGATTATAGAACGATGGGATTTTTCCTAGGAATTCTCCCTGCGATTATGATCTTTGCCTGGTTGTTCTCCAGAGTAATTAAGCTGCTAAATAGCTTAGATCACCCTTTTTATTTCTCTAAAACACAATGTCTACCCGGATATTATAATTTTCTGTATCGATACAGACCATTCTAGTCAATTTCTTGTTTTTCCTATTGTCTAGGTAAGTAAGGCTGTTTGTGCTGATGCACTTCAGTCAATGCTGCTTGCCCTTGTATTTTATTTTTCCCAGAATATATATTTTTATGAAGAACCAACGAATGATGCTCCCATTGTTTGGAAGCGCCCTCTTTTTTGCTGCTTGTACAGCAAATTCTAACGAACAAACCCAAAATACGGGTCCTAAAGTGTACCCCGTAACCCAGTTAACCCAAAAGGATACCGTCGTATATAAAGAATACATCGCCGATATCCAATCCCAGAGAAATGTAGAGTTGAGATCTCGATTAACTGGATTCTTAAATAAAATTTATGTCGATGAAGGTGCCTATGTAAGAAAAGGCCAAGTCCTCTTTTCATTGACAGATGATGAATATAAAGCAGATTATGCGCAAGCTCAAGCTGCTGTGAACTCAGCAATGACGGAAGTCAAAAAAGTAGAGCTTGAAATGGAGCGTACGAAAAAACTAGTAGAAAAGAATATCATTAGTAAGTCCGAATTTGAACTGCTAAAAGTTCAACTAAGGGCTGCTCAGGCAAAAGTGAAAGAAGCGGAAGCCATGAGCAACCAATCAAAAACCAAATTGGCCCATACACAAATTCGAGCTCCATTTGATGGACGTATCGACAGAATTCTTCTTAAAGAGGGATCCCTGCTTGATGAAGGGGCCTTAATTACCAGTATCTCCGACCAACAAAATGTCAATGTCTATTTCGATATTTCAGAATCAGAATACTTAGACTTAGCTTCTGATCCCAATTTCAATAGAAATAACTTTAAACAAGAAGTCCAACTCATCTTGGCCAATGGACAGCTTTACCCACACAAGGGAATGGCTGAAATCGTGGAAAGTCAATTCAAATCCAGCACTGGTTCTATTTCCTTAAGAGGAAAATTTGCCAATCCTGAAGGTCTATTAAAACATGGCGCCACGGGTAGAATTGCTGTTCCGGTACAAACAGGGAACTTGCTGCTCGTTCATCAAAAATCCGTTTTTGAAATTCAAGATAAAGCATATGTGTACACCTTAAAAGGTGATACCGTTAAAATGACTCCTTTCCAACAAGGACAACGACTTGGGCATTATTATGTCGTTGAAAATGGCCTTGCTGAAAACAACAAAGTAGTTTATGAAGGTGTGCAAGCTTTAAGAGATGGAATGGTTATTAAACCAAAATTGGTTAATAATTAAGTGGAGGATTGGATAGATGTTTGAAAATTTTATTAAGAGACCAGTGTTGTCATTGGTCATCTCCATCTTTATTACCTTATTAGGGCTACTCGCCCTCTTTACCTTACCTATTACGCAGTTCCCTGACATTGTACCGCCATCTGTGGTAGTGACGGCAAACTACACGGGGGCAAATGCAGAGGTAAGTACAAATGCTGTCGCTATCCCATTAGAAAGGGCAATCAATGGGGTGGCCGGCATGACTTACATGAATTCCGTGTCGACCAATAATGGTAATACCCTTATTCAAGTCTTCTTTAAGGTGGGGACAGACCCCGATATCGCTGCGGTAAACGTCCAGAATAGGGTCACAACCGTACTGGATGAGTTACCCGAAGAG
The DNA here is from genome assembly GCF_039536825.1 of Sphingobacterium kyonggiense. Taxonomy (NCBI): domain Bacteria; kingdom Pseudomonadati; phylum Bacteroidota; class Sphingobacteriia; order Sphingobacteriales; family Sphingobacteriaceae; genus Sphingobacterium; species Sphingobacterium kyonggiense. The sequence continues at coordinate 90,242 of NZ_BAAAZI010000015.1, read as the reverse complement.
GTAATCAAAGCCGGTGTAACCACAGAAAAAGAGGTAAATAGTATGTTAATGTACTTAAACCTCTATACCGATGATGAAACCGCCGATGAACGTTTCATTTACAACTTCACGGATATCAATGTCTTGAAGGAGTTGAAGCGTATCGAAGGTGTGGGCTTTGCGCAAATCATGGGTATGAAGGATTATGCCATGCGAATCTGGGTGAAACCTGATCGTCTTTCCGCTTATTCCATCTCGACCGAAGAACTCGTTGAAGCATTACGTCGACAAAATATTGAAGCTGCTCCTGGTCAAACAGGGATCAGTTCGGATAAAACCGTCAATATGCAACAGTATGTATTGCGGTACCCTGGGAAATTCACCGAAATAAGTGAATATGAAAATATCCCAATCCGCGCTAATGTAGATGGTTCAATTATTCGTGTTCGTGATATTGCTGAGGTAGAGTTCGGATCCTTAGATTATGAAATGGTATCCAAGACGGATGGTCGTCCATCCGCATCCATCATGATTAAACAATTACCTGGATCGAATGCACAAGAGGTCATCCAACGCGTGAAAGATAGAATGGAAGAATTAAAGGGTTCCAGTTTCCCATCTGGTATGACTTATACCATGGGTTATGACGTATCCCGTTTCTTAAATGCCTCCATTTCTTCTGTATTGATCACGCTATTGGAAGCCTTTATCTTGGTATTCTTAGTCGTCTTTATTTTCTTACAAGACTTTAGGGCAACCATTATTCCTATTTTGGCTGTTCCGGTCTGTCTAATTGGTTCCTTGTTTTTTATGCAAATGATGGGCTTCTCCATCAACTTGTTGACCTTATTCGCTTTGGTACTGGCTATCGGAATTGTCGTCGATAATGGTATTGTCGTCGTCGAGGCTGTCTATGCCAAAATGGAAGAGGAACATTTACAACCAATGGAAGCTACATTAGCCGCTATGAAAGAAGTGGGTTCTGCAGTAATTGCTATTACTTTGGTCATGTCTGCAGTATTTATTCCCGTAGCTTTCCTCTCTGGACCGGTTGGTATCTTCTACAGACAGTTCTCCTTAACATTGGCTGCTGCAATCGTTATTTCTGGTATCAACGCTTTAACGCTTACGCCTGCTTTATGTGCCATTATCTTGAAATCACCACACGATAAGAAACCGGGTAATGGTCCTTTGGATCGTTTCTTCAATGGTTTTAATCGTGCATATAATCGCATTAGTGGTGGTTATAAAAATACATTAGGCCGTATTGCCGGAAGAAGGGTAATTACACTAGCTGCTTTAGCTGGTATGTTCCTTATTACCTGGGGCTCTGCAGCCATCTTGCCATCGGGCTTTATACCTACAGAAGATCAGGGGATGATCTATGTGGCGGTAACTACTCCTCCAGGGGCGACGGTTGACCGTACGGAAGCAGTATTGAATGAGGTGGATAAGATTTCCCGTGAACTGGATGTCGTGGAAACGGTTTCCATCCTGGCAGGATACAGTATTGTAACCGAGGTTTCTGGTGCCTCTTATGGTATGGGTATGATTAACCTCAAAGCTTGGGACGATCGTAGCCAATCGGTAGACGATGTGATGAATGTCCTACGTGAAAAAACAGCACACATTGCTGATGCGGAAATTGAATTCTTCCCCCCACCAACTGTACCGGGCTTTGGTAACTCTTCTGGTTTTGAACTCCGCTTATTAGATCGTAGTGGAAATGAAGATTTGGCAAAAACCAATGAGGTGGTCAAAAATTTCTTGACTAAACTACAAGAAGATGAGGTGATCGAAAGCGCGAGCAGTTCTTTTGATGTGAACTTCCCACAATATATGTTGGAGATTGATTATGACCTAGCAGCCAAGAAAGGAATATCGGTAGAGAATTCCATGAATACCCTGCAGACCTTATTGGGTAGTTTATATGCCACCAACTTTATTCGCTATGGACAAATGTATAAGGTAATGGTTCAATCCGATGCTTTCTCTAGACAGCGTCCTGAAGATGTCCTTCGATTGCATGTGAAGACTGCTGATGGTGAAATGGTGCCTTACTCTTCTTTTATGACGATGAAAAGAGTATATGGACCTGAACAAATTACACGATATAATATGTTTACCTCAGCAATGGTTACCGGCCAAGCAGCTCCTGGCTTCAGTTCTGGACAAGCTATCGATGCGGTTGAACGTCTTGCCAAGGATTTACCACAAGGATACGATATCGAATGGTCTGGTATGACCCGGGAACAAAAGATTTCCGGTAACCAAGCAGCCTATATTTTCTTGCTTTGTTTATTATTCGTTTACTTACTATTAGCAGCTCAATATGAAAGCTTCTTGCTGCCATTACCGGTGATACTCTGTTTACCTGCAGGAATATTTGGTGCATTTATCTTCCTTAAATTATTTGGTCTGGAGAATAATATCTATGCGCAGGTGGCTTTGGTAATGCTCATCGGCTTATTAGGTAAAAATGCCATTCTAATTGTAGAGTATGCTAATTTAAAAAGAAAGCAGGGTATGGATGTTTTACAGGCTTCTATTGAAGGTGCAGTCGCTCGACTTCGCCCGATTTTGATGACCTCCTTCGCTTTCGCTGCAGGATTAATCCCCCTAATGTTAGCCTCTGGTGCTGGTGCAATTGGTAACCGAACCATTGGTACAGCTTCTGTTGGTGGAATGGTGATTGGTACAATACTAGGTGTTTTGGTTATTCCTGGTTTGATTGTTCTTTTTTTTAAAAAAGATTAGTAAAAAGCAAAAATAAGCAAAACGATTAAACCCGTTGCTATACAATGCTTTATAAAACAGTAGTCTTAGTTTGGAACTCGGTGTCTGATAGGTTTTGGGCTTGAAAACACAAGGTTAGGTTACTAATTCGTTACCGATTGATAAAGGTAACTACATAGCTTAACTGTTTATATTTCAGTCTTTTGCACCCTTTTTTACATTCCCTTGTAACTCAATGTAATTTAATTTTAAACATTAAACATTTGAGTTATGGAACAGACAAAAAAGTCCACGTTCAAACTGCTTTTCTACCTGAAAAAGAACGAACTGAAAAAGAACGGTAATGCACCGATTATGGCACGTATTACCATTGATGGAACAGCTAAAACTTTGGGAACAAAGTTAGAAATTAACCCGAAAAATTGGGATTTAAAATACGGAAGAGTTGAGGGCAAGAGTGCCACCGCTTTGAACATTAACCAAAAGCTGGATAACGTACGGGGTCGTATCGACAAGATTTACGAAGATATGCTGAAGCACGAGGGTTTTGCGACCGCACAGAAAGTAAAGCTCTCGTTTTTGGGTGTTGGTGTAATGGACGATGCCGTACTAAAAGTCTTTAAAGACCAAAATGAAGACTTTGAAAAAATGGTCGCTAAGGGAAAACGCTCTCAAAGCACGTATAGCAAATACAACACTGTTTACAACCATCTTAGCGAATTTATAAGGGAGCGTTACCATCGGGACGATATGGCTTTCCGGGAACTCACTTCTGATTTTATTCGTGAGTTTGATTTCTTTCTTCGCATTGATAAGGAATGTACCCATAATACGGTTTGGGTTTACACAATGCCAGTTATTGCTTTGGCAGAATTGGCTATTAAAAAAGGCTTGATACGGGATAATCCTTTTGAGGATTATGAAATCAGTATGGAAGAAACCGACCGCAGCTACCTTTTAAAAGAGGATGTAGAAACCTTAATGCTCCTGAAACCATCTAAGCCTCGATATGAACTTGTAAAAGACCTTTTTATTTTCAGTTGCTTCACAGGGCTTTCTTACATAGACATTAAGAAACTGAAATGGAGCAATATCCAGTCTTTCTTTGATGGACACCAATGGATAATCAGCAGGAGAAAGAAATCAGATGTTGCCTCCAACGTCCGTCTTTTGGAAATCCCCAAACGCATCATTGAGAAATATCGTGGAGCTACAAGAAATGATTTTGTATTCCCAATGCCATCCAATGCGACTTGCAACACGCATATAGGTAAACTTATTGAGGAAGCGGGTATTGTTACAGAACAGAAAGTTACATTCCACACCGCCCGTCATACATTCGCCACAATGTTTTTGACCGAGGGTGTTCCGCTTGAAAGCCTTAGCAAAATGATGGGTCATAAGAATATTTCCACTACACAGATTTATGCTAAGATTACCAGCCAAAAAATCAGTAAGGATATGGATTTGGTTTCGCCTAAATTTAAGGCAATGGAAGATGCGTTTATTATTAAAATGGAACGGGAAGAAATAGCATTATTGAATGAACATACAAACGCAGATAAAATTTACAATACCGAAGAAATTATGGTTTAAAAATTAGTGCATTCTTTACTTATCAGATTGAAGCAGGATTTAACTATCCTGCTTTTTTTATGCCCTTACTTTTCGATTATTCCAACCTCTATTTCAGGCTCTCATAGCCTGGTCATTTATTCCATAAAAATTAGAACAGAATATTTCCACAATCAACCGGTAAAAAGGCAGCTAAGTTATAGCGGGCAGCCACCGCACACACCCACCAATAAAAAAAATGAATGAACGGTTTCCCCCTAAAGGAACCCCCATTAAATCATTTTTTTTCTTGGTTTTCGCTATTGCCCGCTTGGATTATCTGCTTTCTTTTTTCCGGTTTTTCTTTTGGAAAAAATTATGCGAAGCGAAGCGGAGCAAACCACAACAGGAAGCAGGAAACGAGAAAAGCGAACGTAACAAAATGTAAAACTTTTAAAACAGGACGATTATGAACATTATCGGAAGACTGACAAAAAATGCGGAAGTACGCACATTGTCGAACGAAAAACAGGTAGTAAACTTTTCAGTAGCGACCAATGAAAGCTACAAAAACAAGCAAGGTGAACGAATAGAGCAAACAACCTATTTCGATTGTGCCTATTGGATTTCTGCAAACGTGGCAAGCCTACTCACAAAAGGCACTTTGGTAGAACTCACAGGCAGAATAAGCACAAGGGCGTGGATAGGCAAAAACGGCGAAGCACATTCGGGGCTGAACTTTCATACCTCTCAAATCAAACTGCACGGAGGTAGTAAGAGAGCCGAAACCATACAGGCTACTGCACAAGCCGAGAACAACAGCTTTACTGCACAGGGAGCAGATGACGACCTCCCATTCTAACAACGAGTATTCAATCATTTTTTAAACATCAAATTTTAAGCATTATGGCACATAATATCAATTTCAACGAGAGAACAGGACGTTATTCATTTTTTAGCGTACAACAAAAAGCGTGGCACGGTTTAGGTCAAATCGTAGAACAATACCCGACAAGTGAGGAAGCAATCAAATACGCAGGGTTAGATTACGAAGTCGTAAAATCCCCACTATTTACCAAAGGTTCGGGCATTATCGAAACCACCAACGGCATAGAGATAGACAGTAGCGAATTAGAAGTACCTAACTATTTCGCCAACATACGCACCGATAACAATGCAGTATTGGGCGTAGTCGGTAAGGATTACCATATCGTACAAAACCGTGAAGCCTTTAATTTCTTTGATGCCATTGTAGGCGGTGGCGAGGGCATTCTGTACGAAACCGCAGGAGCGTTAGGCAACGGAGAACGTGTTTTTATCACAGCCAAATTGCCCGACTATATCCGTGTAGGCAATGGCGATGATGTTACGGAAAAGTACATTTTCCTAACCACTTCGCACGATGGTAGCGGAAGTATCACAGCCGCATTTACGCCTATCCGTATTGTATGCCAAAACACGCTGAATGCTTCGTTACGCAGTATGACCAATGTAGTCCGTATCAAGCACACTTCGGGAGCAAAACAACGTATCGAGAACGCTCACAAGATTATGGGACTTGCCAACACATTGAGCAACCAATTAGAGGGCATTTTCAACGAATGGGCAAAAGTAAAGGTAACAGACCGAGAAGTAAGAAAGCTAATACAGTTGGCACTTTGCCCAAATAAGGAAACGCTTGACCTAATCAAAAAAGGTGCGGAAGATGAAATTTCCACCGTGTTCAAAAATGTCGTTGAGGATGCTTTTGCGTATGCTATGATAAGCGACACCCAACAAATGGACACTACCAAAGGTACGTTGTTCGGAGCGTACAATTCTGTGACAGGCTACTATCAGAATGTAAGGAGTTACAAGAATGACGAAGCCAAGTTGCAGAGCATTGTATTGGGTGGTACTGCCCAACTCAAATCGCAGAAAGCATTTGAACTATGTACTGCATTTGCTCTGGACGGTGCGGAAATCCTAAACCTTAATTAGATAACCACAGGCTACCGCCTTAATCGGTGGTAGCCTATTATAAACAACAGCTATGACAATGGAAACCTATAAAGCAACGCTGAAACACGACACAGGCAAAGTAACGCTGACAGTAGTATCACTTAGCGGAAAGCAGAGAGCAATACAGCAGATAACAGCCGTAGAGGGTTGTCCCGAATGTGCCATTGTGGATATAGTAAAGATTGATAACGATACAAAACAGCAGAATATGAAAGCAAAAACCATAGACGAAGCCAAAAGTATGGCTAAAGAAAAAAGCCTTGAAACGCAATACAGGGATGAAGCTATATACATCATCTATTGCAACAGAACAGAGTATTTCTATGTAGATACCGACAGCCTAATACGGCTTTGGGAACGGCTTATAGGCTACTATGAAAATGGAAAATACACCGATGCTGAAACTAATTCATAACACTTAAAGCAGATACAATGGAAACGACAGCAATAGCCACAAAGTTTGTACGCTACGATGTTCCCGAATTGGAAACCCTGCAAAATGCAAAGGTTTACCTACTAAGGGAAAAACTGAACAAAAGCGACAAGTTGAGCCGAGCAGAAAAAAATTGGCTTGCGGAAGCAGTAAACCGAAATGCCTACTTCAAAAGAGCCGTACCCCTTATGGGTTATCGCTTCGGGTTTGAGGATATTTTGAAAACCTATGTAGTGAAGCAGTACGGCAGTTGGGCAGAATACAACGCCCCCGACAAAACAAGCCTTAGAAGTATTGTTTACGGCAGGATTGACCAAATAGCGGAAATCACTAAATAAGAATTAGAACAGGTATGAAAATAACGGATTTGAACGGTTACGAAATTGAAGTAACCGACCTAAAAGAAGCTATCTGTATTGCCAAACGAAATACAGGGTATAGCCACGAGGACAAAAGTTTTTCAGACTTCGATAAAAGGCAAAATGCCTATTGGATGGACATATACGAGAAACTAAAAGCAATCAAAAAACGGTTAAACAACAATTAAAATCAAAGAACGATGAACACAAATTTTTTCAATCAGATACAGCAGTTGGACTTTACAGGAGTATTGCAACTGAACATTTCAAAAGGAATAGAAAGCAACCTAATCGTAACAGTATTGCTCAATAACGAACAATGCGGAGATAGTGCCAAAAACCTTATTCCCCCATTGACATTTAACGCCACACCCCAAGAGTTTGACGAGGGATTTTTTGAACAGATTACCACACCTATACAAAAGGTATCGGGCTTAATGGTGGATATGGAAAAATTCTTAAAGCAATTGGAAGAAGTTAAAAAGCAATCGGCAATCGAGAAAGAAAAAGCAGAAAAGGAGAAAAAGGAAAAAGAAGCCAAAGACAAGAAATTTAAAGATGCTATGGTAAAGGCTGACGAGTTGGAGAAAGAGGGCAAGTTCCGCGAAGCGTGGATGAAAGTACCCGATATAACGGAGTTTCCCGAAAAAGCGGACGAGATACGCAAACGCAAAACTTCATTGTCCGACAAGTTCGCAACACCGAGCCTTTTCGGAGCAATGGAAGAAGCTACACCCGAACCGCCAAAGGTGGAAGAAGTTACTGCCGATTATCCTATTGATGAAGCGGACGAGGAAGAATAAAAGTGTTAACCCCAAAATTAGAAAGTTATGTTATTAGCAACGCAATTAGAACGAGTTTTCATACTCAAAGACAAAGGACAGGACATCAGACTGACCGACCCAGAGCCACGTTGGAGCGTGGAAGCCGTAATGAATTTTTACGCCAATATGTACCCGATTTTGACAACGGCAAAAGCATCTGCACCACAGATAAAAGACGATGCGGTAGAGTACAAATTTGAGAGCGTAATGGGTACGAAAGGTTAAACCAAAATTTTAAAACGATGAATTATGCAACGCAACATCATATCGGGAACAATCAATATACCCGAACAGAAACGACAACAGCAGTTACACCGACAGTTGGGCGAGTTCGCAAATTGGCTACAAAGACCAAAGGACGCAAACCAAGTGCAGAAAGACAAGCAGAAATCCGTACCGATAGCAATGCTACCAATGGTATTCTAAAGTGTACGTTTCTGCCTAAACTGAAAACAGCACAATCCGTACAGGCTTGTCAGAAAACGGAGAGGGATTTTTACAAGTCCCTTTCCCGACTTGCCGAGCATTACAGCATTGAACCGATGCAAACCCAAGATTTTGAGTTTCCATACAATGTAGTATTATCTATGTGGGATATGGAAACCAAAGTAAAACGTACCAACATAAATTGGGACAGTTTCAAATTGGTACAGGATAGTAAGAAAACCTTTTTTGTAAGTGAGGAAAGGTATAATGTAGGTACAACCTTGTATTATATTCCTATTGCACCACTCTTTAAAATGCTCAAAGACCCGAAGCGTAAAAAGACCGCACAGCTACTTGTATCGGTATGCAGTTATCTGTACCATATTGCCGATGTGCCGTATTACAGGCAGGAAGACAGCTATTTGTATTGGTTGTATGAAACGCATAAAGATTGGGTAGAACAGGACGAGGAAACGGACGAAACAGAAACATATAGAAGTGAGTTGAGAAATGCCGAATATATTGGCGACAGGATAGAACAAAAGTTATTTAACCGAAGCAATCTAAAGATATTTGAACAGCGTTTGAACCGATTTAAAAGCCTTGACACGTTCGACAGGGAATGTTGGCAGGTAGCGTGTAATGCGTTTGCCCTTTGTACTGAATATCCGAAAGCAACTTTTTTTAGAAACGCACCATTGCCCGAAGAAGACCCTTATGACGATGATTACGAAACCGAAGCAATCGGAATGGAAAAGTACATTTCATTTATCGCAGATACCAAAGGTTGGCTATATGAAAGCCTTTCCGAAAGCATCAACAATGAGTTCAACGAATACGGAAAAATGGAAGAGCCGACCATTTGCAAAGCATTTGACGGCAGTAAAATAACACAAGGCAACCTTGATTTTGAAAATCGCCTGTTTGAATTGTTGGATGACCTTTCTTACTTATTATATAACTATAAAACAACAGAAAAATGAACACCGTAAACGACATAACCAAAGATTTCGGCACATTATACTATCCAAAATCCGCTTTGGTTTTCTATGAAACCAAAGGAACAGATACAGCAATGTACGTGGAGCATTTCGATATGGATAGCAACGGAACGCCTATCAATGCCCACCCATTGACCGTAAAAGAAGCCAACGTATTGGCAAAGGCGTTACAGACCGATGAAGAAAAGAACACAGCCTTTTTAAAGTCAAAGGGAATATTGCCTACAAACATTCTGCATATCAATCCAAATGCTGAAAAAGGTATAGTATTATGGTACACCAAAGCACAGCAAAGACAACTGTATTTTGTGGATAGTTTGGGCATATCCAACGGAATGGCACAAGTACCGCCAATGCTTTGGTTAGCGAGCAAAAGCAGTCTTACTGTATTTGCTTTGGCAAGCGACAGAAGACCCACCGAGAAAACGCCATTGCATTACGCACCTTTCTTCAATATCTACGAAAAGGGCAATGTATGTATGGGTACTGTTAGTATTGATATTAAAAATTCGGCTTCGGTTGAGGAATTTACACAGGCGTGGGAACATTATTTTTTTAATTCCTATTTCAGCCATTCATTATGCGAGAACCTCACGAAAAAAAACATTGTAAACCTTTGGAAAGACCTTATCAATACTGATAAACCTTTTCCGAAAGAAGTATTAAAAAAGAATAACAAAACCCTTAAAAATCTATTGTGATGAATACAGCAAAAACAGCAATCCATTTTACGGACAATTATCTGCTCAATCCGACAAACCCAATTTCGGTAAACCTTATCGGGGCAGGTGGCACAGGCTCAAAAGTATTGACCGCTTTAATGGAAATAAACGAGAGCTTGATAGCGTTGGGACACGCAGGGTTGCAAGTCCGCCTTTGGGATGATGATGTTATCACGAGTGCCAATTTAGGCAGACAGCGTTTTTTTGAAAGTGAAACAGGATTGTACAAATCGGTTGCATTGATAAACCGTATCAATCGTTGCATCGGTACAAATTGGAAAGCCGAAACGGTAAAATTTGAAAAGGACAAGTTTGGTAGAATACCCGAAAAAGCAAGGGCAATCATTACTATTACTTGTGTGGACAATGTACAGGCGAGGTTTGGCGTTGCTGAAATTCTTAAAGAAATAAGTTACCGCAGACACTACCAAGATGAGCCGAAATATTGGTTGGATTTTGGCAACAGCCAAGATACAGGACAAGTGCTACTATCTACTATCGGAGAGATAAAGCAACCCAATTCAGAGAAATACCAAACGGTGGCAAGCCTGCCATTTGTTACCGATGAATTTGGCGAATTGCTGAAGCAATCCGAACAAGAGGATAACACGCCAAGTTGCTCCCTTGCCGAAGCGTTGGAACACCAGGACTTGTTTATCAATTCCTCATTAACCCAAATGGGTTGTTCTTTGCTGTGGAACTTATTTCGCAGGGGAATGACTGAATACAAAGGATTTTTTCACAATCTGAAAGATTTCCGCACCCACCCGATAAAAGTCGCCTGACCCGAAAAGTCGGGCGGCAAAAAGACAGATCCTCCCGATGGTCGGGACAGTCTTTTTGCATCAAATCGGTGCAACCCCTTTGTCAAAATGCACCGCTACACAATTTCCTTTCTCTACCTTTTACCAAACAGGTTGCGACATTATTGTGTGGGATATTCATTATCCCAATGATTAGGTATGCAATGACTTCTTTTCTTTTCACATAAGCGACCAAAGAAAAGATTCTGTGTTATGATCCAAATATTTTTATCAGTTTTTCAATTAGGTCTGAAATGTCTACTGATTAAATCTTTGAAATAAAAAAAGAAAAGTCTTCAATTTTTAAACTTAATATCGTAATATTACGATGTGAATAATTATAGCAATGGGAGCTACAAAAACAGAAATTTATAAAGACAAGGAAAATGAATTAGCATCGTTTCTTAAAGTTTTAGGGCATCCTGCCAGAATAGCAATCCTGCAATATATTATCGACCAAGAAACATGTATTTGTAATGATTTGGTTGAGGAATTAGGATTAGCGCAGGCAACTATTTCACAACATTTGAAAGAATTAAAAAGTATTGGAATTATTCAAGGTTCAATAGATGGGAAATCAGTTGGTTATTGTATTGAAGAGAAAGTATGGAAGCAATTTCAAGAGGAATTTAATACTTTTTTTGATCAGGATATAAAAGTTAAGCAATGCTGTTAGAAAATGGAACATTTGTTTTCGAACACTCTCATGTTACTGAAATGGGACAAAACACTATAAATAATGCTAAGACTTGCACACTGACGGAGGGTGCTGCTAATTAAAATCAAATCATAAATGGAAAATTTTGAACGTAAAAAACATTGGGAGGATATCTACCAGACAAAAGAGCTCAAAGATGTAAGTTGGTTTGAACCCAAACCTGAAACTTCATTGGATTTTTTTAAACAATTTAATGTCTCTACCACTGCAAAAATCATTGACGTTGGTGGTGGTGACAGTTTTTTAGTTGACCATTTACTTGACTTGGGTTATCAGGACATTTCAGTTCTTGACATTTCAGCATCTGCCATTGACAGGGCTAAGGAGCGACTTGGAAAAAGAGCAGATAAAGTCAAATGGATAGTTGCAGACGCTGCGACTTTTGAACCAAACGAAAAGTATAACTTTTGGCATGATCGTGCAGCTTTTCACTTTTTGACAAATAAAAACGAAATTGATAATTATATAGCAACAACTGCCAAAGCTATTTCCAAAGATGGAATTTTAGTTATTGGTACTTTTTCCGAACAAGGTCCTACAAAATGCAGTGGCATAGAAATCAAACAATATTCAGAACATACAATGACGGATTTGTTTCAAAATGACTTTGAAAAAATCAAATGTATCACTCTTGATCACAGAACACCATTTGACACTATTCAGAATTTTGTGTTTTGCAGTTTCAGAAAATTACATAAAATTTAAATGCTTAAAAAAATCATTCATACAGATAATTCAAAGACAACAATTATAATCCGATTGATTGTTGGAGCAGTTTTTTTATCGGAGGGCATTCAAAAATTTCTGTTTCCTGCTTTACGGGGAGCCGGACGGTTTGAGAAAATCGGTTTACCATCGCCTGAATTTCTGGGAAGTTTTGTAGGTACATTTGAAATCCTTTTTGGGACATTTATTTTGCTGGGCTTGCTTACGCGTCTGGCAAGTATTCCGCTAATCATCATTATGCTCGTTGCTATTGTCACTACCAAAGCAGATGTTTTGGCTAATAAGGGTGTTTGGGAAATGCTGCATGGCAGTCGTACTGATTGGGCAATGCTTTTGGGAAGTATCTTTTTATTAATTAAAGGGGGCGGCAATTGGTCTATTGATAAAATCTTAATTAGAAATGGAGTGTGATATTAAAATAAAAGAAATTGTCAAGCTCTTTCTTAAGTTAGGTTTTATTGGTTTTGGAGGTCCAGCAGCCCATATTGCTATGATGCAGCAGGAAGTTGTTGTCAAAAAAAAGTGGATGAGCGAACAGCATTTTCTGGATTTGTTAGGAGCTACCAACCTCATTCCCGGGCCCAACAGCACAGAAATGGCGATACACATCGGTTATGACAAAGGCGGATGGAAAGGCTTGATCGCTGCAGGTTTATGTTTTATTTTGCCTGCGGTTTTCATTACCGGAGTATTTGCCTGGTTATATAAGCGTTATGGACAGCTTCCTGAAATACAGCCCTTTATTTATGGTATCAAGCCTGCAATCATCGCTATCATTATTGGAGCAGTTTTACCATTGGCAAAGAAATCTGTAAAATCAACATTCTTAGCAATTATAGGTATTGTTGTTTTAGTTCTGTCTTTATTTAATATTAATGAAATTTATTTAATGTTTGGGGCAGGTCTGCTTACAATGGGTTTGTATTACATTCAGAACAAAAAAAATACACTCCAAAGTTTTATTCCACTCGCATTCTTACAAATCACACTAAGCCCCTTATTGTCAGAAACAAATACCAGATTGTTTTGGATATTCTTAAAAATTGGCGCTATCCTATATGGAAGCGGTTATGTACTTTTCGCTTTTTTAGATACTGAGTTGGTAGCAACAGGCTTACTCTCCAGACAGCAATTAATGGATGCCATTGCAGTTGGTCAGTTCACTCCTGGTCCAGTTTTTTCGTCGGTAACATTTATCGGTTATCAAATTAACGGACTATCCGGAGCGGTTATCTCAACGATTGCCATTTTTCTTCCATCGTTTATTTTAGTGGCATTACTAAATCCTCTGATGAGAAAAATGAGAAATGCTAAAGGATTATCAGCGTTTTTGGATGCGGTTAATGTTGCATCCGTTGCTATAATTGCTGCCATTTGTCTTACAATGGGTAAAGAGACCATTACCGATTGGCGGACAATAATTATTGCGCTTGTTAGCGCTTTCGTGGTATTCAAATTCAAAAAAGTTAATAGTGCATTTATCGTTTTTGGCGGCACATTATTGGGTTTTCTATTACATCAATTTTAGTTTACACTCTCAAAAGTCTATATCAAAAAAAGAACCATTACAATTGAATAAATGCAAAAAGAGCTCAGGGTTGTAGCTAAAAGCTAAACCTTTTAAATATACTACAAGGGGAAGCGGCTTAAACTTCTCTTTTTTATAGTGCTATTTTCTGCGGTGAAATGATTTGATACTCGTGTTCTGGATTATAATAAGAATTGTTTTTCCATAAGATAAAAGTTAATTCTAGTAGTTTTCTTTGGATGGCAACGATAGCCTTCATTTTAATACCATGCCTTGAAACTATTCTTAAGAAAATATCTCTGAACCTTTCATCGGTTCTGATTGCAGCTAGTGCCGGAAAGTGCATTACCTTCCTTAAATTACGATTACCCCGCTTGGAGATTCGGGGTTTGGATTTCACTGAGGTTCCAGATGTCTTTTCTCTTACATCTAATCCTGCATAACTGACTAGCTGTCTTTTATTTTTTATTAACTCGAATCCGTTGGTTTCGGCAATAATGGTTGCAGCAGTTAGATTTCCAATTCCGGGAATCGATGATACTATTTTCATCTTTTCCCCTAGAGTCTGATCTCCTTTGATAAGTGTAGTAATTTCTTCTCTTATTTGCTTTTCCTGCAAATCTATAAGGGCTATTCTCTTTTTAGTTCGTCTGACGGAGTTTACACTTGATGTTGCGGAAGTACGTTCTGCATGCAGTTGATTTTTTAGCATTGTACGTTCTTGTACAAGCTGTTCACGTTCCCGACAAAGATGTCTCAAATCATTGAATATTTTTAAAGGAGGCTGCCAAACTTCCAATTGTCTTTCCAAACCAAATCTCGCAATGGCTTGTGAAGCGCTCTTGTCAGTTATAGTTTTTATGTCAAGTGTCCTCACATAATTACTAATCTTGTTTGGCAAAACGATACTTACTTGTTTTTTAATATTACAAAGATAATACGCTAAGGATTCATGGTAAACCCCTGTTGCTTCCATTACGTACCGTACATCTATTGTAGTCGATGTCTGCTTATTTACCCACGATACGAGGCTTGAAAACCCTTTTTTAGTGTTAGGAAATACTTTATAGGCATAAACTTCTATGCTTATCAGTTCATCCATTCTAGCAAGAGATACAACTAATTCATTTTGTGCAACATCAATTCCTACTGTCTGCTTTAATAATACCTTCATCTTATATGGTTTAGGTAAGTGATAACCTTTCTTCATCTTTTCTCCTGACTGGATATACTGGCTATAAAACTCATTATAATGAGCAAATTCCTTACATTCTGTTCAGATTCTAAAAGGTTAAAGAAGAGGAGGCAGTCTCTTTTCTTGAATATACCATAAGGCTATTTAAAGCAAAATCTGCTCTCGCCCTTCTTCACTTAGATTATATTATACAAACATAGGAGAAGCAAAAGAACGCCGCTTGATTAGAACAGATATTTTATACTATTATAATCGGAACGTTACTTATTACTGAAATATTCCTGTGCAATTTCCGCTACTCCCACACTAAAATATCTACCGCCATTGGTAACAACATCAATAGCTTTTTTAAAATCGTCCGTATCGCTACCAATGAGCAAATAACCTGTAAAACCAATTTCCAAAAGAGGTTTTACGGCTTTTTCTGCATCAATATCATTATGTGCAATCAGGTTAATGGTTGGATATTGTGTTCTCAATTCTTGAAGCTGTGCCAGCACATTCTTATTGTAAAAATCAAGGTCAATAATACAAATGTTGGGAAGTGTTTTTAATGCTGGTAATTGAGATAGTCCGTCTTCAATGTTTTCAGAACGGAACAATACTTCAATTCCTGAAGCAACGAGGTCGTTGCAGGTCAAATCCAAAATCGGGCTTTTATCATTGATAAAGGCGAGGGCAATTTTTTGTTGTGCTGTACCAGTTTCCATATCATTACTTTTTTGAGTTGATGTAGCCCTGCACAAAAAAAAGAAGCGCAGGCAACCACACTTACCGATACTGAGGCACTGGTACGCCTTAATCCCCGAATAAGCGAGCGCCCACGCCTATGACGTGAGCGTTCTTACTTATTGTCTTGGGGATACAAAAAATTACCAGTTTTCAGTACCAAGACCTAAAGCAAAAACACTTTAAGTATTGTTATATTTTACATAGCAAATATACTAAAGTCCTTCCGTTGAAACATAGTCAGAACCAAATTAATTAGAAGCAATGTCTGTCATTGGTTATATAGTTCTGTTCTAAGACGGTCAGAATATCCGTTTCCTTATAAATAATCTTACCCCCAATTTGTATATACGGCAGGATATTATCGTCACGGTATTGCTGTAAAGTCCGTTTACTGATATGTAACAGCCTACACACATCTTCGCCCGACAAGTATATTTCTCCGTTCATTACAGGACGGTAATTTTTTAATATTTCTTCAATACGGTTTCTCAACTGCATTATCATTTCCTGATGGGCGATGATTTCTTCCGTTTCATTCGTCAGTAAATCCATTGTCGTTGGTATTGTACGGCTGTCCGGCTTCGAGTAAAGCCTGTACGTCCGAGCGTTTATAATAATTCTTGCGGTTCAGTTTGGAATATGGTAATAAGCCTTTGTCCTTGTAGGTCTGCAAAGTCCGTTTGGTAATGTTCATCATCAAACACACTTCCTGGTTATCGAGCCATTGCTCCTCTTTGAAAATCGGGGTATATTTTCGTGTGGCATTTTCGGTCATTTCCAAAAGTTCCCTTAGGTCATTCTTCATTCCGTCCAATGCGGTTTTTTGTATTGCAATAACTTCCATTGTTTGCTCATTTTTTCTGTGGAAGTCGAATTTATAAAGGCTTATTGCAGGATTGGGAAAGGTTGCATTGATTGGCGTTGAAAGGCAGTGTTTGGCTTTTTACTTTTGCCATAAACGAAAAATCGGATAACCTTTTGAGCTATCCGATTTTTTTTATTTAAGCCCCGTTTTATAAGTGTTATCAAGTTTGTTGTGAATAATTGTTGCTACAACCAAAACTTCTGTCATTTGTGAAAGTTGGGTATCTTCCAATATTTTGGGGTTGTGTGCTTTTGGATTTCTGTACATAGAAAAAAATCCTTTGCAGAAATTTCCAAAACCTTTGTGTTCACTTTCTTCGCTTTGATTTTTCAGAGTATTGAAAGCAAGCATAGGTCTTTTGTCCTTTCCCAACGCAAAACAATCATCAACTAAATCTGCTCCGTCTGAAGTATAGCCACTTTTTTGCCTAAGCCTCTCTGCTACACTTTTCGTAATTTCAAGTATAGCGTGAAAATAATTTTCCTTTAACCATTCAGCTTCACAATAAGGCAAAATTTCTGAATGAACTCCAATTCCGTGTACTTTTTCTTTGATTTTTAGTGACCTGCTTTTTGCTTCCGAAATAGTTTTCGCCTTATCAACTTGTCGGGGCTGTCCACTTTTATCAATTTCTATCCCTTCATAAACAAGTTTCTCATTGATAGTTGTTCTATCTTTTTCAAATTCATCTTCGGAATTATATCTTTTAGGATTTAATAATCTAACAACAAATGCCAATACATTATTTCCACATCTGTCTTGTGCTTGTCTTTCTTTTAAAGCATAAAACAATCTGTCTGTTTTATTTGTGCCATATTGAGATTGAGAAATACCAGCACCTGATAAATGTTCTGTAATTTTCGTATGTGTCAGTATATTTGATATAATATCAGATATATTTCGTAGGGTTATGTCATCAAAGGATTTTGTCATTTTATAATTTTCCTCTTTATTATGAATACTAAATCATATAATCTAAATTTCCATAAAAATACTTATTTCGAGTTAGGTATCTCCACTTGTTGCTTCTCTTTGTCCTTTTTCATTTGGCTATAAGTCCATATACAGACAATACCGAGAATTATCAAAGCGTATGCAATCCATTTGCCGACACGTTCTATAAAACGGGTAAATACAGATGCTTCAAAACTCGAAAATCCCTCTGCACCCATACCATTACGCCTATAAAATTTCCTGCGGTTTATCCAATAAATAAGCACTATCGCAATAACGATAACAATAATACCAAACACCAATTGAGCCGTAACTGTATCCATACCCGTTAAGATTATAATTCAAGTAAATTTAAACAAAAAACAACGTACACCGAAAGCTGAAAAGCAATAAACCGACCTGTAACAGTCGGTTTTGCTTTTATATAAGTAGCATTAATCACTACTGTTGAACTGAAAGCTCAACTGCTTTTCGTTACCGAAGTTATCGGAAATCCAAACCTCAAAGGATTGTGATACGGTAGATGCCGAAGTGTAATACAACCGGAACTGCTCCGTTGGCAACGAATACAAATCGTTTGGCAAATACGGTGGTTCGTCATAATACCGCAATGTGCCTTGACCGTCAAATTGAAAGTAGCGGAGAAAATATTGCGTGTTGCTGTAATTGCCTGTTCGCTGTATGGTAATCCGTATCTCTACGGTCTGCCCACTGGCAATATCTTTGGGTACAGGCATTACTTTGACCTCAAAAGGGAAATCGTTCTGTATTTCGAGTTCATCGTCTTTGCTACAAGATACCAACGTAACCGAAGCCGTGAGGATTGCCAAGAGTATATATATTGAGCTTAATCCTATCCTGAATTTATTGAATATTGCTATCATCATTTTACATTTTAAAAATTAAACCTTAATCCCACGCCTGCGGACGGTCGGAATTGTTCCAAGTCTGTACCCCACAAAACCTTTGTACGCCCTTGCAGGACTAACACAAAACGGTCGGACAGGTACGTTTCAAATGTGAGCCGTCCGCCTGCTCCGTAAACAAAATTGTCTTCGCTCAGTATCTTCGCTCCGTCATACAACATTGCTTCGCCACGGTTGATGCTTTCGTAACCGACTACGCCTGTTATTCCAAAGTTCAGCGTGATGTTCTTACGAACATCGCCCAACAGGAAGAAACTGTAACCGCCCTCTGCGGTATAAGTTTCCTGCGGTATGCGGAGGTCTTTATAATCGTGGTATTGGTGTGTATATTCCAACGCCCAAAGCTGGTAGTTACCATTTTTGCCGTTTACGGTCATTGCTACATTGATGTAATAATCGTTACCGATTTTATCATCGGACAGCACACCCGTACTCACTTCCAATCCTTTCTGTTTAGGTAACATTCTTTGTGCCTGTGTGACCGTGATGGCCATAAAGATGAGCATCACGGTATAGATATACTTTTTCATATTATTTACTTTAAAAGGTTATTAAAATTTCAGGTGCATATCGTTAATCAAACGAGCTTTGATTAAGTCGGAATTTTCTATCTGGAGTGTCTGATGCCTGCCACCGTTTTTCTCGAAAATCTCAATAAGTAGTACCTTGTCATCGGCAATGGTAAATTGGTCTAACAGGAACACGTTTTGCTCGGTCGTTTTTCCGCCAATCTCATCCAATGGTTTGTAAGTCCTAAGCGGTATCATCGGGCGTTCCTGCACTACGGTACGTTTGGCTACCTTTTTATCCACCACTTTGAAATTCACAAAATCAATCTGAAACGGCACATTGGTACGGTTTCTCAATTCCGTATGGAAATAGTATTTGCCGTTGTGTATGTAGATACCTTTGAGGATAAACTGAATACCGAAACTCTTAGCCCCGATATGCTTTACAATACGTTTGTCCTTTTTGTAAATGGTTTCCAAAAGCAAGCCTGCCAATGATGGCGAATTGTTGCCCAATTCTTCAAAAAGCACATCGTTTCCGTTGGCTTTATCAACCGCCTTTTGCATTGTCAAGAGGTCATAGCTCAACGCTTCGGGATAGGGACTGTAATACACATTGAAACTGTAAAAACGCCCGTCATTTGTGATAACTGAAAAATTGGTTTCCGCTTCAAATTCCCTTACCGATGCTTTTACACGCAATACATTTTCCGCATCTTCCGCTTTTCCAGCAATCAGGTATTCGCTTCCCAAATCCACATAACGGATGGCGGTCGGAAAAATAAGATGTGAAGTTTTATCGTAGGTAACTTCCATTCTATACGGTTCTATCTTGCCTAATGCAAGCGGAGTTTTTGCACTATCCTGTGCGTAAGATTGTACGGCAAAGCCGAGTATCAGGGCAAATGCCCAAAAGGTTTTTAAATGATTTTTCATTGTTTAAATTATTTGAGTTCAACATTATTTTTTAGATACAAGGAAGACCTGATGCCCTGCTTTTAGCGTAACCTTTGGGGTTCTTACCTTTTTGGCGAAATAGCCCGAAACACCCTGTACCACGCCACGGCTTAAATCAGCAGCAACCTGTTGTCCTGCATTCTGCGTGAGCATTATGCTTGTTCCCGAAGTCTGGCTCATATTGCCCGCCATTTCGGTAAGGGCGTTCATTTCGGGCGAATACGGAACGTACAAGCCTTGCTGTCCGTCCAAATCGTAAATAGTAATATCAACCGGAATGATGTTGCCCTCTAATTCTACGGAGGTAATCTTTAGCTGCAATCGACCTCCCTGAAATTTGGCATTAGCTGTTACAATCGTTCCTTTCGGAATGGTACGTTGAGGCGTTTGGGCTGGCTCTAACAATCGCAATCGTACCCCTGTTTCGCCAATAACCGTTTGCGCATCGTGTACACAGGCTTTGATACTGTTTTTCGGTTGTGCCGTTTGCTCAATAGAACCTGCGGTATAAAAGCCCCGGTTTCTTGTTTCGCTCCAATCGGCTAAAAAGGCACTGTCCGTAGGCTCACGATACAAAGCGGAAACGGTGTTCTTTCTTGTAGGTGTGAATGCCACAAAATGCTCCTTTTGAGTTGAACCTGCGGTAGCCGTACCTGCATCCTTAGCAGGTGGGGCTTCTGTCGAATTTGTACCTGTTGGCAGATACTTTGCCGCCATCTGGTAGGATTTCTCCATTATGGCAAGCTGGTCATCAACGGTTACAGATTTAGGTACATCTTTCTCGGCTAATTGTTCTTTTAGTTCGTCCAATTGCCTGCGGAGTTCTGTTGTTTCAGAGTTGTTATCCTGATAAAATGAACCCAATGTGCTTTGTGCATTGCGGTAACTGCTCAATGCAGGATTGCCGTTTCTTCCCGAACCTCTGCCAACGCCATAGCTGCTGTTTTCGTCTTCTTCGGGAAATTCATCATTAGGCTCTTTTTTGTCTTCAGTATTCCAATAGTCAGAAAGCGTGGTAAGTGCATTGCGTTTTTCTTGCTCTTTGCGTTCCAGCATTTCCAACTCGTAAGCCTTGCCTTTGTCGGCAGGCATTCCTGCTCCGGTAGCCTCCGGTACTGCATCGTTCAGCCCGATGTTCTCAATTTCCTTTTTGTCTGCGGATGGTTTAAATATGAGGTACATACAACCTACGAAGACAATTCCCATTAAGCCAAATATGAGTGGCTTTTTGAGCTTTTCGGCTTTGTTCTGTGTACCGTCTTGCAGTACATCAGTGGTTGCTGCCTGGTTCCCTTCCGTTACCCGAACAACCGACTTTTTGTTCTCATTTTCTTTCATAAATCTTGTTTTTTAGAATTGTTGATAATGTGTCCTGCAATCTTGCAGGACTTTCACTTTTTTTGAGGACAGGGTTTTCGATATGCTCAATGACCATATCGTTACCCGACTTTGAGGTATCGTACCATACTTTGCAAATGACACCTGCCGTAAGCAGTAGATACCCCACAAAAAAGTAAAGTGTGTATTGGTGCTGTTTCCGCAAGGGCAATGCCCGCCAGCGTTCGTCCAGCTTGTCAAAGTACCTGTCCATATTTGCTCTTAGTTTTTTCATAACCTTACTATTTCTGTTGTTATAGCTTGAAACGCTTAGGACTTTGACCTGCCTTTTGCTTCGGTTCTTCATTGACCAAAGCGACTGCCTCAACCGCTTTGGGTGCGGATATGACTGACAGGTTTGTCAGTTCCGATTTTTTCAGCAGTTGCCCAAATTGGTCTTTCCTTGCAACCTCCATTCTGTTAAGCGAGAATTTGCCGTTCAGGTATTTTACCCACATACTGCATTCTACACTTGGCTTGTCTTCGCCCGACCATTGCAGGTAGCCCGTCAGCAACAAGTCCTGTTTAGGCAAACTATCTGTACCTTTTTGGCAGTTTTCGAGGTATTCGCCGATACTTTCCTTCAACTTTCCAGCATACGCTCCCTGCGTATGGAAATAGCCGTTATATCCTTTATCGGTAAGGATTTTTGCAAACGTGCTTAAATCTGATAATGCTTCCATAAGATTGTTTTTTTAGCGTTCGATAACTTCTATATCCCTGTTTTCTATCACTGCAAACTTTTCGATGTTGAAGCCTTGCGGGTTGTTGTCCGAACGGACAGAGTTCACGAGATAACAGGAAGTAATCAGGTTACGCCTGGTCACGTTGCTCGAACGGATAATGAATTGTTTGGCGTAGGTACGCACCGCATAAGGATAGGTGTCGAAATTGCACACGACACTATCCACCTCAATGCGTTGCTGTACATTCCCCGAAATAATCCTGCTGTAATAGCCCTTTTCCGACAGGTCTTTGTAATAATCAAAAGCTGATTTATCGGCAAGGTTGAATGCCCTGCTCATATTGCTTTCGATAGCGTTCTTGTCGGGAGCAAGCGTAAAAAAGAGTTCGTGAAAACGCCTGACGTGTTCCCTTGCTTCCACAGGTCGGTTGATACTTGCATCTTGCGATAAGGCAAGCATCAACGATTTTCCATTATCCAGCACATAGATTTTTTGGCGTTGTTCGTCTGCAAAGCTGTAAGATTTCCAAAGTGAAAATCCTACCACGCTTAGGCAGAGAACGGCAAATACAATGGCATACAGCCGTATTTGCCTAAAACTGTTTTCGATATTTCTTAATGTTTTAAATTCCATTTTTAAATGATTTGATTGTTTTTATTTCCCCATTAACTTGCCACCGATATTTCCAACTGCCGAACCTGTTCCTGCTCCGGCGATATTTCCGGTTTTCATTGCGGCTTGGTTTACGTTACGGGTAAAGTTCCCTGCACCGCCTGCCTGAATAATCCAGCCTGTTACCGTTGGGATAGTGAAGTAGCCCACGATACCGATTATCATAAAGATGATGTACACGGTATTGCTCGTATCAGGTATGTAAGTAGGGTCGGCAAGCATTGCTATATCCTTTTCGATAATGAGGGATTGTATTTTGGCAAGCATAGAGCTGAACAGGTCTGCCACAGGCAACCACAGGTAAACGCTGACGTATCGGGTCAGCCATTGCGTGAGCGTGGACTGAAAACCGTCCCACACGCTTATCGCAAAGGCTATCGGCCCGAGTATGGACAGGACAATGAGAAAGAACGTCCTTATGGTATCAATAACCAAAGCTGCCGCCTGAAACAGTACCTCTAACAGATTGCGAAACCAATTCTTAATAGCTTGTTCGGTTTGGTAGGCAAACCTATCCATATACATTCCCGACATCGTAATCAAATCGCCGGGCGACCAGCCCAATTCTTCGAGCTTTTTATCAAATTCCTCATTTGATACGAGATAGGCTGTTTCAGGATTTCGTAGCATAGCTTCCCGTTCGAGCAGGTCTTTTTTCGCCTGCAAATTGTTGAGGTCAAGCACCTGATTTTCAAGGATTGTGTGAGTACCCTGTACCACCGGACTTAACACGGCATTGATTGTTCCCAATACGATAGTTGGGAAAAACATAATGCAAAGCCCCAAAGCGAAAGGACGAAGCAAAGGGTACATATCAATGGGTTCAGCCCTGCTCAAAGCCTGCCATACTTTTATGGCAACATAGAACAAAGCCCCCAATCCGGCTATCCCTTTAGCCACTGCCGCCATATCGGCGGACAGTGGGAGCATCTCATCATATAATGAGCGTAGGACTTCGTGAAGATTTTGAAATTCCATAACTACCAGTATTTTTGGTTAGGAGTTCCATAGAGGTCAAGCACTCTTTTGGTATTGTTCTGCTTTTTTGCTCTTAGAATACTTACAGAGATATTCTTATTGGTATAGTAGCGTACCAAGCTGTGGTATTCCTTTACTTCTTTGTACACTCTATCAATAATATCCATACGCTCTTTGTCGTTCAGCGAAAGGCTTGATGAGGTTACAATCTGTTTGAGTTCTTTCAGCAGTTCGGTACTTTCATTCAGCAATGCCGAATAACCATTGCTGATAGCTGCCAATTCCTGTGCAGAAAAATTCGGGTCGTTCATCATCTTACCGAAGTTGGTAACATACATTTCGGATACGTCACCGACAAGCAATACAGTCTGCTGTACCTTACGTGCATCTTTTACAAGATTATTTACAGCTTGTAGCTTGTCGTAATACTCCTTACCCTGTTTATACACCTTTTCCACTTCCTTGAAATTTTTAATTACATTGGATACCGTGGAAGAAGTCTGTACGATTTCATTCGCACTGTTGAGAATACCCGATGCCAGATTTGTGGGGTCGGTTACTACCCATTGTGCTTTTGCGGACGGTGCTACGGCGAGCATTAGTGCCGTACACACCATAAAAAGGAACTTTTTCATTTTTATGAATTTTAAAATGTTAATGACTATTGATTTGCTTTGTCACGCCTTTGCATTGCGATATGCTTAATGGCGAGTTCTACGTTACCGTCCAATTCGGAAGCTAATTGCATTACCTCCATTTTTTCGGTTTCTTCGGTGGTGTATGCGAGGTATTCCTCCAAACTAACTTCGGTGGCATAGACTGCCGAGTTCGTACCACCTAAGCCAATCCAAACCTCTTTGTACAGTCGGCTTGCATCGTTGTTCATATTGATAGAAAGTACCTGACCTTTTTCCTTATCTGTAAGCCCCAACATTGCCTGTATGTCATCGAATTTATTCATATACTTACGCTGGTCTAAGAGGATTTTACAGTCGGAATTGTTGATGATACTTTCTTTTACAATGGGCGACTGGATAATATCATCTACCTCTTGCGTAACGACAATCGCCTCTCCGAAGAATTTGCGGACGGTTTTAAATAAATATTTTATATATTCCGCCATTCCTTCTTTGGCAATCGCTTTCCACGCTTCTTCAATCAGGATGAGTTTTCGGATACCTTTCAGCCTCCGCATCTTGTTGATAAAAACTTCCATAATGATAATTGTGACTATGGGAAAGAGGATTTTGTGGTCTTTAATCGCATCAATTTCAAACACGATAAAGCGTTTGGAAAGCAGGTCTAACTGCTTGTCGGAGTTCAACAGATAATCGTATTCGCCACCCTTGTAGTAGGGTTCGAGGACGTTCAGGAAATTTGCAATGTCAAAGTCTTTTTCCCTTACCTGTTTTTCTTCGAGTACCTTGCGGTAATCACCTTTGACATACTCGTAGAAACCGTTGAATGATGGGTAAACATCATCTGTTTTGATACGTTCAATATAACCTGATACGGCATTGGATAATGCCACTTCTTCCGAACGGGTTGGCGGTTCATCATCACGTTTCCATAGTGTCAATATTAAGGTCTTAACACTTTCTCTCTTTTCGATGTCGAAAACCCCATCATCCGTGTAAAATGGATTGAATGCAATCGGGTTGCCTTCGGTGTACGTAAAATAAACACCGTCTTCACCTTTGGTCTTTCCTTTGATGAGTTCGCATAAGCCCTGATAAGAATTACCCGTATCTACCAACAATACGTGTGCGCCCTGTTCGTAGTATTGCCTTACCATATGGTTTGTGAAGAACGATTTTCCCGAACCTGACGGACCAAGTATAAACTTGTTCCGGTTCGTGATAATGCCACACTTCATAGGCAGGTCGGAAATATCCAAATGGATAGGTTTTCCTGTAAGCCTGTCAGCCATCTTGATACCGAACGGCGAGGGCGAATTGTGATAGTTGGTTTCTTCTGTGAAGAAGCACAAGGCAGGTTCGATAAAAGTGTAAAAACTTTCCTCACTCGGAAAATCGCCTGCATTGCCGGGCATTCCAGCCCAAAACAAAGTGGCTACGTCCGTAGTGTTGTGGCGAGGCTTACACTCCATCAATGCCAATGCACTACCGCAATCGTTCTTTAACTGTTTCAGCTCCGCAGGGTCTTCCGACCACGCCATAATGTTGAAGTGTGCCCTGATAGACGACAGACCGAAGCTGTGGGCTTCGTTCAGGTATTTTTCTATCCACTCTTTGTTGATTTGGTTTGCCCTGCTATACCTTGCCAAAGAGTGCATATTGCGGGCGGACTTTTCAAACTTTTGCAGGTTGTCTTCGCTGTTATCCAAAAACAAATATTGGTTGTAGATATGGTTACAGCTAAGGAGTAATCCCACGGGAGCAGCGAACGACAAACGGCAGTCGCTCCGGTCGGTGGATAGCTTTTCAAAACGGGTATCAGCCGATACCGTTCCGGGCAAATCGTCTGTATCGGACAAGGTGTGCAGGCTCAACCTTTTGTTTCCGATACGGACTTCTTCCGTTCCGAGTGCGATGTCCTGCATCGGTGTTCCGCTTTCCCTTGACAGGGTTAGGTACTGTTCCAACAATCCCTGCTTTTCGTCCGTTCCGATGATTTCATCTTCGGTAAGGCGTTGCAGGGTTATGAAACCGCTATCGTTCACGATACGCTCAAACTGTGCCACCGCTTCCATAAAGCGGTGTATCGTTTCCTTGTTCCTGATTTCCTTTGGTATGAGCGTACCTTTGCAAAGCGAACTGAAGTTGCTTTGCATACGCATTCTTTCCTTAGTGGTCTTGGTCAGGAACAGGTAACAATAATGGTTCAGAAATGGTCGCTCATTAAAATGGCGTTGGTAGGATTTAGCCAAAAAACTTTGGTCTTCCTTTGCCAAATCGGGAGCATAGCTTTCTTTGATGTACCAATCCTGTTTGTGGATGACCGTAAAATCCGGCAAGGTCTTGATAGCCTTATGCCAGGCGGAGTGAATAGCTTCGTATTCCGCCGATGCTACCGTAAACAGTTCCGGCAAACGAACCTCAAAGCAGGCGGTAATGTCCGCATCTTTGGAAAGGATGCAGTTGTTTTCTACTGCCAACAAAGGAAATTTGTTTTCCAGCGTTGTTGTCTTTGCAACGTTTCTCATAGGGCATTCGATTTAGGAGTGAATTTCAGATAGCGGTGTACAGGCTTGCGACAAATGATGTATCGGGGATGTCTTTTTCCTGCTCCGATTTTCATTAGCCCGTGTTCGCCGTACTTCCTGTTTAGTGAAAAGGTCTGCCACACAATGAGCGAAGCACCGCCTGCTCCGAGGAACAGGCAGATGTAAGAGTTTACGCCTGCCATATACAGTATCATCACGAGGATGAGCGTACCGAGCAGTCCGCCAGCGAAAATGAACAGGTATTGTGCTTTCAGTCCCTTAAATTCCACTGTCCTGCCAATGCCTTTGTTTATGTTGTAATTGTTCATAAAGCAAAGGATTAAAGGAAGAATGAACGCAGGATGGTAGCCGCTACGATTAAGAAGATACACGCACCGAACCAGCTTGCCGCAGTCTTCGATGTGTCGGGGTCGCCCGAACTGAACTTATTGTAAACTTTAACGCCCCCTATCAAGCCCACGACCGCACCGATGGCGTAGATTAATTGGGTTGCGGGGTCGAAATAGGAAGTTACCATTTGGGTAGCCTCGTTGATACCTGCCGAGCCGTTTCCCTGTGCGAACGCACCAATTCCTGACAGCATAGCCACGGCTGCCAGCAAAACTTTTTTTCTCTGTTTTTCCATAATTGAAACACATTAATTTGTTATTGTTATCCCGCACCTTGCGGACTTTCGGAACAAAGGTGTTTCAGAAATCAGGGCGTTATAATAAAGTGGCAGTCAAAGGAATGATTTGGCAGTGAGTGGCTTTATAGAAAGTCTAAATCCGTATTTATTAAACTATTTTGCTTAAATTTGACATATTTAGACAAGTCTTAAAAAAGCAAAATGGCATTTGGAAAACACATAAAAAGACTAAGAGAAAGTAAAGGATTGTTCCTACGGGAAGTTGGGGCTGCATTGGAACTGGATAGTGCTTTTATCAGTAAAGTCGAAAATGAAGAAAGACCATTGCCAAGAAAACACATCGAAAAGCTTGCAGAATTTTTGAATACCCCAATTGATGAGCTATTGGTTTTATGGTTTTCAGATAAAATAAAGGGACTTATTGACGATAAAGAAATAGGAAAGCAGGCTTTAAAAATTGTTTTAAAAGAATTAAATGCAATCAAGAATAATGCAGATTAGGTTTTTAACAACTCTTCTTTGGCAATAAAAAGGTTAACAAATAAAATATGCGAATATGAAATACATTTTACTCAACAATAACAGTTCTGTTGCTTATGATGATAGTGATGCTACTGATATAAAAGTATATATCGACGGCAAACTTCACGATTTCAAAGAAAGTACCGAAAATAGAATTGATTATGCAATTGCAACAAATAGGAATAAATACTCCCAAACTCTAAATAATCAATTTGAGAATTTATTACTTCTAACTGGTGCAGGGTCATCTATTGGTTGGGGAAAAGATGGGAAGTTGGGTAAGTCGATGGCAAATTTATGGGATGATGCGGAAGCTCTTTTAACAGCCGATGTTTTTGGAAAGTTACTTGAAACTATTGGCTACGATGAAAAATGGGATGATGGCTCTATAGTAAAGAATTTAGAAAAGGTTCTTTCTATGGCAACACCTGCTATACCATATATACCCAAAGAGGATATAGATATTGAGGATTGTGTAAACAAAATTAAAGATTTTATCAAAGAAGCCTGTCAATTGAGTTTGCCAGATAATTCGCCACATACGCTCTTATTAAATAAAATAACGAAACGCAAAGTTACTTTACCAAGATTTAAGCTGTTTACATTGAATTATGACCTAATGTTTGAACAATCAGCTTGTGAAAGCAATTTTGTTGTTATAGACGGGTTTTCATTTTCTCAACCAAGAATATTTAGTGGGCGTAATTATGATTACGATATTGTTTCCCGCAATCAAAGTAGAGTAAAAGAAGAAGACAATTTTATTCAAAAAGTTTTCCATTTGTACAAATTACACGGTTCTGTAAATTGGGAAAAGCAAGACAACAAGATTATACAAAAAGAAGAACCTGACGAACCATTGATGATATATCCACATCAATCAAAATATGAAAGCTCTTATGAACAGCCGTATTTTGAAATGATGTCGAGGTTCCAGTCCAATTTGAGAAAGGAGAATGTTTTCCTTATTACAATAGGCTTTAGTTTCGGGGATAAACATATCGTAACCGCAATCATCGAAGCCTTGGAACAAAATCCAGGCTTTCAATTGATGATTGTAAATAAAGGGATAGATGAAACCAACGAAAATATGAAACCCTTTATTGATGCTGCAAACAAATATTCCAATATATCTATTGTTTCAGAAACCTTTGAGGATTTCGCTAAGAATTATCCTGACTTAAAATCTTACAATCAGGAAGATACACGACAAATAGTAATTAATATCCCTAATAGTTAGATATGAGCAATAGCCCCTTTAATCACAGTCATTTTCTTGGGTATGTAAATTTTGTATCCCCTGCATTTGTGAAAGTGCATTTCCCGTCTTCTGTTTTGATGAAAACATTTGTTCACCACGCAGAAGTGTTGAGAGGTGGACTTGTAGGAAACTATATTGTTGTTGAGGGAGAGGAAAAAGGTTTTCTGGGAAAAATGTTGGAAATATCGTTACCTGAAAAAGAACGGTTGGAATTAAGTGAAAGAACTTTTTCAACTAAAGCATTTCATCCAGTAGGAAGAATAGAAATTCTTTTATCATTTGATTTGTTTGACCCGAGTAGAATAGAAAAAGGGATAAATAGCCTCCCACTCATTGGTTCTAAGGTATTCATTTGTTCGTCGGAATTTCTTTCTACACATTTCAAAACCTTTGGCATAAAACCCGAAAATATCGAACATTCTCCTACTTTTAGAATGGGGAATTTGATATACGATAAAAATGTTCCCGTAGATATTTCTTTGCAAGCGATATTTAGTCGTCATTGTGCGGTTGTTGGTACAACAGGAGGAGGGAAAAGTTATACCATCAGCAAATTTATTGAGGGAGTTATAGAAACCGGAGCAAAAGCTATAATCTTAGACCCAACGGGAGAATACTCTACATTTGATGCTCATCCAAAAGTTGACCATTCAACACTGATTTCAGAAAGCTATTTTCCATATCAGAATTTAACCATTAATGATTTATTCGTTCTGTTCAGACCATCAGGACAAGTACAGCAACCCGTTTTATTGGAAGCTATTAAGTCGTTAAAAGTTGCACATTGCTTATTAGGGAATATTCCTAATAATGGACATAATAATGATGGAACTAACGATACTTTTACATTCAGGGGTCAGCAAGTAGTTATAAATAATGGATTAGTTGTAAAACAAAATAATATTACTGCGGCATATAATAATGCCTACTTTACTTATAAATCTATTATAGAAGATTTCACAATAAATAATTTCAGTATAAATCTACTCCACAGGCAAATAGGGAATGAATGTTTTCAAATATTCAACGACCGTTGGGCAAACAATAGAGATGAAAGAAATTATGGAAATGCAACGAGTTTAATAATGCGTGTTAACAATGTAATATCGGACAATGATTATTCCGGTATGTTTGGATTTAATGCTCCAACCACAAATAACCTAATAACCAAGATAGACGAGTTTTTGAATAATCCAGAATTAAATATTTTAAGAATTGGTTTTGAAAATGTACCTTATAATTTTCAGGCAAGAGAAATCTTGGCAAATTCATTGGGAAGATACTTATTGAATAAAGCTCGAACTAATATTTTCAGAGAAAATCCTCTAATTCTCTTTGTAGATGAAGCCCATCAGTTTTTAAACAAGAAAATTAAGGATGAATATTTTGAAAGCACAGAATTAAATGCTTTTGATAACATTGCTAAAGAAAGTCGTAAATATGGATTATTTCTATGTTTATCAACACAAATGCCAAGAGATATTCCTGTTGGTACGCTAAGTCAAATGGGAACATTCATTACTCATAGGCTGATAAATTATCAAGATAAGGAAGCAATCGCGAGTGCTTGCTCGACTGCCAATAAAGAAACTCTTTCTTTTTTACCATCTTTAGGGTCAGGAGAAGCAATTATTATGGGAGTTGATTTTCCAATGCCAATATCAGTCAAAGTAGATATGCCAACAATTACACCGAAGTTCGATACTCCAAAATTTGTAAAAATAGCGGGCACTTAGTTTTATAGCGTTTGAACAATTTTTAATTTGTGTCTAACATACAAAAGGGAGCTTGCCTAAACAAACTCCTCAATGTCAAAATCACTCAAATCACTTTTCCGCAAAGTGGAAGAACTGTCTTCCGTTTCAGATGAAAGGGTGCTATCCAAAAGCTCGGCTATTCTTCGGGAAGCATCTTCCATAGAATTCTCCAATAGGCTGAATAATTCGGTTCCCTGTATTTTTTGAACTATGGCTATCGCTGTTTCCTTTTGGGCTGGTTCCAATTCTTCTTTTTGGAGCAACACCCCCACGGAGCTTAGTTCTTCAAAGGTAACCCCTTGGGCAAAACCGTCATCGCCACCGGATATTCCGTACCTGTTCCAATCTTCTTCCTCTTCCTCCAAATCAGGTATATTACTGAAAACTTCGTCCAGCTCTTCCTTGCGGATTTGAATGCCGACGTTTTCATTTTCGTCGTATTCAATGTCTAAATTAGCGGGGTTTATCTCCGGTTCCTCAATTTGGCGTTCATTGGCAGCGTTTGGCATTGAAAGGCGTTCTACGGATTTTGGCTGCCCCATAATATCGGGCAGGTTCGGATTGACTTTCTTCTGCGGAGGTACTTGTTTTGTCCTTTTCTTAATGACAATCTTATCCTGTAAAAGCAGGACAATGACTATCAGCAGGCATATCACAATTACTATTTCCATAACGTAGGTTTTTTAAAACAAGCCTTTGTACTTTTCGTTGAACTCTTTTGTAATCATATCTTCAAATACTTTAAAATGATGTTCAAGAATATTATTGAGATAGGCAAACAAGGGTATTTTATCATCGCCTATAATCTGGACTATGCGGGTTAAACGCTCGTGATGTTCAGGACTTAGGTATATGCTTTTATTGCCTCTTTTCTGCATTTTATTCATTTGCATAAATGCGTTTTCATAGGTTGTTTTAGCTGTATTGCTAACTGTATCGGAGTTGCTGCCGGCTGCAACAGTATTCCTGTTCTTTTTATCTTTCTTCATTATAGAATGGGTTTAAAATGTTCATTGAAATAATCGGTAATATCGTCCCCGTACTCCCTGAAATGATGTTCAAGAATATTGTCAATGTAAGAGTAGAGCGTTGTTCTTTCTTCCCTTGTCAGTTGAACGATGCGGAGCAATCTTTCGTGGTATTCAGGGCGTATGTAAACGACCTTGCCATTACGCCCCGATGGAAAACGATTGACCAAAAACGTTTCCTCGTAGTCCGCTTTCTTTGATGAACTGTTACGGGCTTTTTCCCTGGGCTTGTTTTCCTTTGGTACATCCTGCTTTTTGTTAATGGTCGGTGGAGCAACAGGCTCATCGCCGCTTATGACGTTCATAAGGTATTCCTCATCAACATTGGGCTTTTCAAAATCGTTGTTTTTGTTATCTGAAGCCATACTTTACTATTTTTATAGATGAGTGATTTTTAAAAATTCCTCGACAAACAAATCCATTTTAGTTGCTTTCATTAACTGTGGTTCGGCAGGCAGCAAACTTGACCTGAATACATAACTGGCTGTGTCGTCTGTTTCCTTTCGGAAACGCTTGCTGTCCATTATCCTTGTTTCCATTATGGGCAGGTTGAGTTCTTTGATGACACTTTGATACGCATCATACAAACCTGTTTTTTCCCTGCCATCCACTTGGTTCCAGAACAGCCACATCTCTTGTTCGGGATTGCCCTCGTCCGTTTGGGGAAGTCCGAGAAAGGCTTTGGTAAAGCCCAATGTACTTTCCACTACCAAACGGTCGGCAGTAATGGGCGAAAAGATGAAGTCCATTTTTTTTAAGGTTGTCAGTACACCTTTGGTATTGGCTGTTCCCGGCAGGTCGAAGAAAATAACATCCGGCACAACCGCCGACTGGCTTCTGTATTCCGATGCTTTCTCCAGAGCTGTTTCAGCCTTGCATTTGATAATCGGGTACGCTTTTTTGTTGATGGCTTGAAACTGCTTCATTGCCGCCTTTTTATGGTAGTCGTTCTGCATTATGGTTCTCTTATCCCGTTCACGCATATTGGTCAGGCTGTGTTGCGGAAAGTCGCAGTCCATCACCAGCACATTAAAACCTAAACGGTAGTGAAGCACACTTGCCAGCAAGGTGGTCATTGTAGATTTTCCCACACCGCCTTTTTGGGTGGAGAAGCTGATTTTTAAAGTTTTCTTTGTTGTTTCCATTATTTAAAAATTTATTGTTACACACTTTATTTGTTTTGCAGGATTGAATATTGGTTTATCTGATTATTACCTCATTCCTATATTCCTGCATTCCCTTTTGCGTACTTTCCTGCACAGGTATTTGCTTTCATTTTTGCCTTGTCAGGCACATTCTTTAGCAAGTGGCAAACCTTACAATAGGTAAATTGCTTTACCGCTTTTATGCTTTTACACTTTTATTGTTTTATGCTTTTAAAACCTTATGCTTTTATTCCAAACTGCCTGTTTGCAAACCTGATTTTCTTCTTTGTCGAAATACATTTTTTACTACCTGCACTAAAATTATACGGCAAATAAAGCGATTGATTTATCCGCTGATTGAGGTGTGGCAGTGTTTGGCACTCAAAGGCAGTCTTTGTCCGGGTATCGCATTGCAATACTCTTACAGGTAGGGCTTTACTTTGTACAATGATTATTATTAACGGATTTATGCAAAAGTCTTTTGACAAAATGGAGGGTAACGGGAACGGCATCGAGCCGTTTTCCCTGTTACATTTAATCCGTCCCGAAGGGCGGATTTTTGTGTTCAACGGAACACGGCAAGTTGTGTTTTGAGCATCTCGGAATGATTTCCGATGCTCAAAACAACTTGCCCTTTGCAGGGGGCAGAAAACACCTTCCGAAGTCAGGGTTTTGTATGGATTTTAAAATGGATTAGTGATGAACGATAACAACAAAAAGCAATTGAAAAAGACAGGACGCCGCCCCAAAGAAGACCCGGCGACCATTCGCTATACGATTTCCTTTAACGAGCAGGAACACGCCCGTTTTCTTGCCCTTTTTGATAAATCAGGTATGCAGGTAAAGGCGCACTTTATAACGTCCTGCATCTTTGAAAAGACCATAAAGACCATCCAGATTGACAAGGGAACGGTTGATTTTTATATGCGGCTGACCTCTTTTCACAGCCAGTTCCGTTCCATCGGTGTGAACTATAACCAAATTGTAAAGCTGTTGTACAAGAATTTTTCCGAGAAAAAGGCGGCTGCGTTTCTGTACAAACTGGAAAAACAGACGGCTGAAATGGCAATGCTGTGTCAGAAAATCATTCAGATTACCGAAAAATTTGAGGAAGAACACCTAAAAAAATAATGTAATAGTGATAGCGAAAATCGGAAGAAGCGGAAATTTATACGGGGCATTGGCGTACAATCAGCTTAAAGTGGAGAATGAAAACGGGCAGATTTTGTTTGCCAACAAGATGATTGAAACCGCAAGCGGTCATTATTCCGTGGCACAATTAGCACAATCTTTTGCGCCTTACCTGATAGCCAACCGAAACACCGAGAAACATACGCTGCATATTTCGCTCAATCCTGACCCAAACGACAAGGTAAATGATGATAAGTTTCGGGAAATGGCAGAACAGTATATGCGGGAAATGGGTTACGGAGAACAGCCTTTTGTGGTATTCAAACACACGGATATTGACCGCAACCATATACACATTGTATCGGTTTGCGTGGACGAGCAGGGTAAAAAGATTTCGGATAAATTCGAGAAAATGCGGTCTATGAATGTATGCCGTGAACTGGAAAGACAACACGGGCTGATACCCGCAACAGACAAAGAGCGCAACCAAACTGATAAGGTTTTCCGTCCGGTAGATTATCGGACAGGAGATGTAAAGAGCCAAATCGCTTCGGTCGTTCGCCACCTGCCGAACTACTACCAGTACCAAACTTTGGGCGAGTACAATGCCCTGCTTTCCCTCTTCAATATTACCGCCGAGAAAATCGAGGGCGAATTACAGGGAAAGATGCAGCAGGGCTTATTATATATTCCGCTAAATGAAAAAGGCGAAAGAGCCGGGCATCCGTTCAAGGCTTCGCTGTTCGGAAAGAGCGCAGGGCTTCCGGCATTGGAACTGCATTTTGCGAAATGCAAAACCGCTTTGAAAGACAGCCCCACCAAGCAGACCCTAAAATCTGCCGTTACCATCGCCTTGAAAACCACTGGCGATGAACAGGCATTTAAAAAGCAGTTATCGGAACAGGGCATTAACGTAGTAGTGCGCCAAAATGATACAGGTCGTATTTATGGTATCACATTTATTGACCACAATTCCAAATCAGTTTGGAACGGTTCACGTTTGGCAACAGAACTTTCTGCGAACACCTTTAATGATTATTGGAACAATAATATCAAACCGGATATTAAAGAACCTGCCGTTTTACAACCCAAACTATCCATATCAAATGATGCGGATCTTCCGCAGGAAGAACCACACCATTTGTTCGACTTCTTATCTACGGATAAACACGAAGACGGTTTGATTGAAGCACTGGGTGGCTTACTGCCCGAAGCACAGGGCGAAGATTACGAAGAACAAGACTTTGCCAATAAGATGAAGAAGAAGCGCAAACACCAACGAGGTCAGAAATAATATTTAGCCAAACACTGCCACACAACGCCACTGGCTGCCACATTCTTAGAGCCACTCCATAGAGCCTTTAAATTCACGCCCGAACATTAAAACTTTAAATAATGCAGGGAGAAGACGATTTAAGAGGGCTTGCCAAGATAATGGCTTTTATGCGGGCGGTCAGTATTCTTTTGGTGCTGATGCACCTTTATTGGTTCTGCTACGGTTTCTTTTTAGAACGTGGCTGGACGTTGGAAGTCATCAATAAGATATTAGGCAATTTCGACCGGACGGCGGGTTTGTTTTCACATATCCTTTACACCAAAGCATTTGCTTTGGTTTTACTGGCTTTAAGCTGCTTAGGAACAAAGGGTGTAAAGAACGAGAAGATAACCTGGTCTAAAATCTACGTGGCTTTGGGCGTTGGTTTTGTGCTGTTCTTCCTGAACACTCCGTTGCTAAAGCTATCTCCAGTAATAGGTACATTCCTGTATATACTTACTATCTCGTTAGGTTATATCGCCTTGTTGATGGCGGGCGTATGGATGAGCCGATTGCTTCGCACTAACCTGATGGACGATGTGTTCAACAACGAGAACGAGAGCTTTCAACAGGAAACCAAGCTGATGGAAAACGAGTATTCCGTTAACCTGCCCACCAAATTTTACTACAAAGACAAATGGAACAACGGTTGGATAAACATTGTAAATCCGTTCAGGGCATCAATAGTTTTGGGTACTCCGGGTTCAGGCAAATCTTATGCTATCGTAAACAACTACATCAAGCAGCAGATTGAGAAAGGCTTTAGTATGTACATCTACGATTTCAAGTTCGACGACCTTTCCACCATTGCCTACAATCATTTGCTGAAGCACAGGGATAAGTACAAAGTTCAGCCGAAATTTTACGTGATAAATTTCGACGACCCACGCAAGAGCCACCGTTGCAACCCGCTCAATCCCGACTTTATGACGGATATTTCAGATGCCTACGAAGCCGCATATACCATAATGCTGAACCTTAACAGGTCGTGGATACAGAAGCAAGGGGATTTTTTCGTGGAAAGCCCAATTATCTTATTGGCTGCTATTATTTGGTATCTGAAAATCTATGAGGATGGCAAGTATTGTACATTCCCACACGCTATTGAATTACTGAATAAAAAGTATTCGGATGTATTCACGATTTTAACTTCATACCCGGATTTGGAAAATTATTTGTCGCCCTTTATGGATGCGTGGCAAGGTGGAGCGCAAGACCAGTTACAAGGACAAATCGCATCGGCAAAAATTCCGCTATCAAGGATGATTAGCCCACAACTTTACTGGGTAATGACGGGCGATGATTTTACGCTTGACATCAACAACCCGAAAGAACC
The DNA here is from genome assembly GCF_039536825.1 of Sphingobacterium kyonggiense. NCBI lineage: Bacteria > Pseudomonadati > Bacteroidota > Sphingobacteriia > Sphingobacteriales > Sphingobacteriaceae > Sphingobacterium > Sphingobacterium kyonggiense. Next base: position 53,271 of record NZ_BAAAZI010000015.1, on the reverse strand, counting down.
TAAAATTTTGTGCGTGGGTAACAATCCCGACCGTCAAAATATTTATTCCGCAGCTTTGGGTTTATACAATTCGAGGATTGTAAAGCTGATAAACAAAAAGGGACAGCTAAAGAGTTCCGTTATCATAGATGAGTTGCCCACAATTTATTTCAGGGGACTGGACAATCTTATCGCAACGGCGAGAAGTAATAAGGTAGCGGTATGTTTGGGCTTTCAGGATTTTTCGCAATTAACAAGGGATTACGGCGACAAGGAAAGCAAGGTAATACAGAATACTGTCGGTAATATATTCAGTGGTCAGGTGGTTGGCGAAACAGCAAAAAGCCTTTCGGAACGTTTCGGTAAAGTATTACAGAAACGCCAAAGTATGACCATTAACCGCAATGATAAATCTACCTCTATTTCGACACAGTTAGACAGCCTTATTCCGGCTTCCAAAATCTCAACACTTACACAAGGTTTGTTTGTTGGTTCTGTATCAGATAACTTTGATGAACGTATCGAGCAGAAGATATTTCACGCCGAAATTGTAGTGGACAATGAAAAGGTAGCGGCAGAAAGCAAAGCCTATCAGCAAATACCGCAAATCTTATCTTTTGTAAATGAGCAGGGCGAGGATAAGATGAAGCAGGAAATAGAAAACAATTACAAGCAGATAAAATCAGACATTCTGAATATTGTTGTTAGTGAAATGGAGCGTATCAAGAATGACCCTAACTTACAGCATTTGGTGCAGAAAGAATGATTATACTAAATATTTTTGTGATTTTTCTATTAATATATTGTTAGAAGAATTAAAAGTAACAGCACCATTACGTCAACATATAAAATGCCAAATTTTAATACTCATAATTTAGCATTTGCTTAAATAAACAAATTAGTTACATTTGCATTATGGATAATACTTCTTGTACACGACAACAGGCAGACATTAAACAAATCAATCGCTGTAAAGAAAGAGTTTCGGAACTCCACAGTTCGTTTGACTATTTGTCGAACGCACTTGAATTGACTGGAAACAATGTAAGACTGAAAATTCTGTTTCTTCTTTATGAAGAAAAACGACTTTGTGTTTGTGATGTGAGTGAAATTCTTGGAATGACAATTTCAGCGATTTCTCAGCACTTGAGAAAACTTAAAGACCGAAAGCTTATTGAAACCGAAAGAGAGGCGCAAACCATTTTTTACTCATTGACAAAAGAGTATGAGAAAATGTTGGACCCATTTTTTAAAATACTTGACGATAAAAAAAATTTAGAAACAATATGGTAACGGACGGAAAACTAATTGGGACTGGACTTTTGACAGCAATAGCAGCTTCATTATGTTGCATTACACCTGTTTTGGCTCTCATAGCAGGAACAAGTGGACTTGCTTCAACTTTCTCTTGGCTCGAACCTTTTCGTCCATATTTTATCGGGTTAACTATTTTAGTGCTTGCTTTTGCTTGGTATCAAAAATTGAAACCGCAAAAGAAAATTGACTGCAACTGTGAAACAACTGAAAAATCAAACTTTATGAAAACAAAATCATTTTTAGGAATTATTACCGTTATGGCGGCTTTACTTTTATCATTTCCGCTTTATGCTCACATTTTTTTTCCAAAGACCGAAAGTAAAGCAATTATTACCCAAACTTCCAAAATTCAGAAAGTTGAGTTTACAATCAAAGGGATGACTTGTTCAGGTTGTGAACACCACGTTAAAACGGAAGTTAGTAAACTAAAAGGAATTGTGGAAGTTGTGGTTTCTTATGAGAAAGGCAATGCCATTGTTAAGTTTGACAACAAACAAACAAGTATTATAGAAATTGAAAAAGCTATCAATTCGACAGGTTATAAATCACTAAAAAGTAAAATTATATCATAATGGAAATTAAATTACAATCAATTATAACTTGCCCAAATTGCGGATACAAAAAAGAGGAAACAATGCCAACAGATGCTTGCCAATATTTTTATGAATGTGAAAATTGCAAGACAAGATTAAAACCATTACAAGGCGATTGTTGTGTGTATTGTAGTTATGCCAGTGTTCCTTGTCCATCAATACAACAGGATAAAAAATGTTGCTATTAGAAACCAATTAAGAGAAAAAAATGTTCAGTTTTTTCAAAAAATATTTTCAAAAATTTAAGAAGAATACTTATGCTATCAACAGAAAAAACATTATCAGAAGTAATTGAAGTACTAAGACAAAGGGGTTATACGGAAGACTTTAATCTATTGGAAGAAAACATTTCGTACAAAATAGACGGAGAGAAAGTTAATTTAAGGGACATTGTTATTGATAAAATTTATCGTTTTACTGGGCTTAATGACTTGGAAGATGAGGCTATCTTATATGCGATGAGAAACCAAAAAGATGGAGCAAAAGGTGTTTTCGTAAATGGTTATGGTACATACTCTGACAGTGCAGCAAACAGCATCATTGAGCAAATATCAGTTGACGAGGACGATAATGATGATTGGACGATAGAAAATTAAATCACAATGACTGAATTAGAAAAAATTTTACAGCAAAAAGCTATAAAACCCACCGCTATGCGTTTGTTGGTGGTTGAAAAGTTATTGAAACAACAATATGCAGTAAGTCATAAAGAGCTGGCAGAACAGTTTGAAAAAGCAGATAATATTACTCTCTTCAGAACACTTAAAGTATTCCTGGAACACAAACTTGTCCATACCATTGATGATGGAAGCGGAGTGATTAAATACGCACTTTGCCAATCAGGATGCAATTGTAATTTATCAGAACTGCACACACATTTTTATTGTACCGACTGCAAACATACTTTTTGCCTTACTGAAACAGAAATTCCGAACATCGAAGTTCCTCAAAACTTTAAATTAGATGGAGCTAATTTAGTTCTTAAGGGGAAATGCGACAAATGTAACAAATAGATTTTTTCAACTTTGCAATTCTATTGCACAATCTATTTATTTATATTTGTAGCTGATGAAACTATTTATATTCATATTCAGTATATATTTTCTGGCATTATCCTTAATGCCGTGTACTGATGCGTGTGGTATGGATACCAGTAATACTTCAAAATCAGAGCTTTCTAATACAAGCAATGGTCAAACGAAAAACGGCGATTTATGCAGTCCTTTTTGTTCTTGTGCTACTTGTCATACCGTTGTGAATTTTACGTTTCAAACGTTCAAAATAAACGAGGCAAAGCCAAGTCTTAGCAAGATACAAAAATTCCCACTTCAAAATTTCAATTTCATTTCCAATTATCACGGAAACATTTGGCAGCCGCCAAAGATTAATACTTAATATTTTCAGCAAATGTATTTATTGGTAATGGATGATATATTCATTTACTATTAGATAGGTGTATTATCTAAATTGCACATTTAGCTGTCCTTTCTGTAACGGACAGAAAGTATTTATATCCATTATTATTAATTATTAATCAAATGAATTGTGTTAGACAGTATCATAAAATTTAGCATTAAGAACAAGCTCGTCATTGGAATAATGACATTGTTGCTCATTATTTGGGGAGTGTGGAGTGCCACAAAATTACCCATTGATGCCGTACCCGATATTACAAATAATCAGGTGCAAATAATTACGGTTTGCCCCACATTGGCGGCTCAGGAAGTAGAACAATTAGTAACTTTTCCGATAGAGCAAAGCATTGCTAATATTCCCGATTTAGAAGAAACCAGAAGTATTTCTAGGTTTGGTTTGTCCGTAATTACAGTTGTATTTAAGGAAAAAGTAGACATTTATTTTGCCCGACAGCTCATTAATGAAAAACTGAAAGAAGCAGAAGAAAAAATTCCGAACGGAATAGGGACACCTGAACTGGCTCCGGTCAGTACAGGGCTTGGTCAGATATACGAATATATAATACATCCCAAAAAGGGAAGTGAAAATAAATACAATGCCAAAGACCTTCGTACAATGCAGGACTGGATTGTTGCAAGGCAACTGTATGGTACACCCGGAATTGCAGAAGTAAATAGTTTTGGTGGCGAGCTAAAGCAATATGAAGTTGCTGTTAATCCTAATCGCTTAAAGGCTATGGATATAAGTATTACCGATATTTTCAACGCTCTTGAAAAAAATAACCAAAATACAGGGGGAGCATATATTGATAAGAAACCAAGTGCTTATTTTGTTAGAGGTATTGGTTTGGTTACATCATTAGAAGATATAAAAAACATCAGTGTAAAAAATAATCCTGGCAGTGTTCCAATTTTTATAAAAGATGTGGCAGATGTACGATTTGGTAATGCTGTAAGATATGGGGCTATGACATATAATGGAGAAGTTGATGCAGTAGGCGGTGTGGTAATGATGCTAAAAGGCGAAAATGCCAATAATGTAATTGAAAAAATAAAAGAAAAACTTCCTACTATACAAAAGTCATTACCTGATGATATTATTATTGAACCCTATATAGACCGTTCAGTTTTAGTTGACAAGGCAATGAGTACCGTAGAAAAAAACCTGATAGAAGGTGCGTTGATTGTTATCTTTGTATTAGTACTTTTTTTAGGAAATTTTAGAGCCGGATTAATAGTAGCTTCCGCTATTCCATTAGCAATGCTGTTTGCCTTAGCGATGATGAATGTGTTTGGTGTAAGCGCCAATTTAATGAGTTTGTAGATGTTTCTTTTGCAGGTGAAAAAGTATCTGAAATATATGAGGGAAACAAGACCTTTGATTTGATGCTTCGTTTAGATGATGCCAATAGAGGAAATATTGACAAGATTAAAAATGCAATGATTGATGGGACTAATGGTCAAAAAATTCCTTTGTACTATGTAGCTGATGTCGTAAGTACTACTGGTCCTAATACCATTAACCGTGAAAATGTACAACGTAAAACGGTAGTGTCTGCCAATGTTTCGGGTAGAGATCAAAAAAGTGTGGTAGAGGAAATTCAGAAAATTATCAATGAAAAAGTAAAACTTCCAGAAGATTATCATATCGAATATGGTGGTCAATTTGAAGCTGAAGCCGAAGCATCGAAAACGCTTATAGCTACTTCATTGCTGTCTATTTTAATCATTTTCTTAATCTTATTCAGAGAATTTAAAACCGTAAAATTAGCGGCTATCATTCTGATAAACTTACCATTAGCTTTAATTGGCGGGGTGTTCAGTATTTATTTCACCAGCGGAATTTTAAGTATTCCTGCAATCATTGGTTTTATCACTTTATTTGGGGTGGCAACACGTAATGGGATTTTATTAATATCGCATTACAATACACTTCGTGAAGAAGGATATACGCTTTTTGATACCGTAATACAAGGTTCTAAAGATAGGTTAAGCCCTATTTTAATGACTGCTTTAACCGCAGGTTTAGCACTTATTCCGCTAGCTATTGCTGGAGATTTACCAGGTAACGAGATTCAAAGTCCAATGGCAAAAGTTATTTTAGGTGGTTTACTTACTTCTACCATTCTGAATATCTTCATTGTACCAGCAGTCTATTATTTATCGAACAAAAAAGAAGCTACAAAATGAAAATAAATAGCATCGCTTTGTTGGTTGCCTGTCTTTGGGTAGCCAACGCAGAAGCACAGTCAGGGTTGGAAACAATCCTGACTGATATTAGTAAGAATAACAAAACTTTACAAAGTCAATCCAAATATTGGGAAGCTCAAAAATTGCAATTCAAAACAGGAAATACCTTGTATGATCCTACAATAAGTTACGATTATATGCGTGGTACCCCCAGTGCAGTGGCTGGAAATCAAACCGATATTAGTGTGATACAAAGATTTGATTTTCCTACAGTGTACGGTAAAAAGAAAAATTTAGCCAACGAAAAGAGTAAACAAGGAGATTTCGCATTACTTGCTACTAAACAAGATATTTTGTTAGAAGCGAAAAAATCGGCTATAGAACTTATTTACCGGAATAAATTGCAAGAAAAAATCAAAGAAAGAAAAACCAAAACTGAAAAGTTTCTTTCGGATTTTCAAACCAAATTAAATAGAGGTGAAGGAAATATTTTAGATGTCAACAAAGCAAAATTACAGTTAATTGAAATTAATAAAGATTTGAAGTTGAATACATCTTCAATTAATCAGCTTCAGCAAAAATTAACAGAACTCAATGGTGGTATTGATGTTATTTTTAATGAATCGGAATATCCTGAAGTTATTGCAATACCTTCTTTTGAAGAGCTAGAAGAAATCATCGAAGCTCAAGATCCAACAAGAAAACTATTGCAACAACAAACAACAATTGCCCAACAACAAATTCAGGTTACCAAGGCAATGGCTTTACCAAAATTTGAAGCAGGTTATCACTATCAAGGTATTTTGGGACAAAATTTTCACGGAGCTCGTATTGGGATGTCTATCCCTCTATGGGAAAATAAAAACCGTGTAAAACAAAGTATGGCTGAGTTGGAAATGAACGAAGTACAGTTGAATGAACATAAAGTGGAGCATTATTACAACATAAAAAGCCTTTATGAAAAATACACCAACTTACAAAAAACACTCGACGAATACCAAACGGTTTTAGAAAGTATCAACAGCATTCAGTTACTAGATAAAGCTTTGCGATTCGGAGAAATTACAACCATTCAATATTTCTTAGAAGCCAGTTACTACTACCAAGCTAGTAATAATTATTTACTTACCGAAAAAGAGTATCAAGATGTAATTGCAGAATTACTGAAATATCAATTGTAATAATATTGAAGAAAAACACATAAAGCCTTGTAAAAAATAAATTTTGCAAGGCTTTGTTTTACTCAAAAAAACAGACGTTTTTAGCTACGAATGTATTTAGTTAAGTTTTATAATATCTTTTAATACTCCTCAAAGCTACATTAAATTGCTATAATTATGGGGAGCGTTATTGATATTTTAAGTATGTCTAACGTTAGTATCCAAATTCTCTCCAAAATTATTGTTTAAATTTGTACAAATCGAATCAAATGAGGCTATTGGTAATCGAAGACGAATCCGATTTGTTACAAAGCATTTTGGAATATTTCAAGCAGGAATATTTCCGTTGCGAGGGAGTCACAACGTTTTATGAAGGGATCGAACGAGTGGAATCTTTCGATTATGATTGTATTATCCTTGATATCAATCTTCCTGATGGAAACGGATTAAAACTATTACAACATATTAGAGAGGATAAAAAGCAAGATGGTGTCATTATCATCTCCGCTCGTGATTCCCTGGATGACAAAATTGATGGGTTATTGTTGGGAGCAGACGACTATGTTACCAAACCTTTTCATTTGTCTGAACTAAATGCCAGGGTAAAAGCTTTGATCCGTAGAAAGTATAATCAAGGTAGCGCGGTACTTGAAGTGGGTAGTTTACAGCTTAATCTTTTAAATAGACAAATTACCTGTCATGGGGAAGAACTTCAGTTTACCAGAAGCGAATTTGATCTACTGGCTTATCTGCTCAATAATGCTAACCGGGTGGTTAGCAGGCAGGCTATAGCAGAGCATTTGTATGGAGACCGCACCGATAATATGCCGTCGTTTGATTTTGTTTACTCTCAAATAAAAAACCTAAAACGTAAATTGAAAGAAAGAGATTGTGATGAGTTGATACAGACAGTTTATGGATTAGGATATAAGATTTCATTATGAGTAGCCCACTTTTACAACGTCATACCAAATCATTGTTGATTTGGCTTCCACTTATCCTAGTTATCAGTTCGGCTATCTTTTATTTTGTGTTGAAAGGACATGCTCACCACGCTGAGGAGAAGTATCTTTTGCTAAAACAACAAAATGTATGGAACAGCTTTATGGCTACATCGGGAAATCTAGAACGACACATAACCGGTGAATATAGTATTGAAGAGAAAAATACATCAAGTGAGGTGGTATTAAATATCCCTAGAGATACCGCCCTATTCTATGAAATGGAAGGAAAGAAACTTCCTTTTAAGGTATTAACAAAAGAATATCAATGGAAGAATGCTTCTTATCTTGTCTCGACCTATATTTCTTCAACGGAGACAGCTCATCTTATTGCCAAGGTATTTTTTTCGGAAGCGATTATCCTTTTGGTTTTATTGATTACGATTGTCCTGGTAAGCCGAAAAAGCTCTGTTAGGCTTTGGCAACCTTTCTTTTCAAGTATAGATGCTGCTGAAAAGTTTGATCTTAACAGGAACAATGAGTTGCGACTTCCTGCGTTAACTGGAACTACTGAATTTGACAGGCTTAATGAATCACTCAATAAACTGGTTGAAAATGTAAATAGAGCCTATCATAATCAAAAGCAGTTTGTTGAAAATGCTTCGCACGAAAGCCAGACACCACTTGCTATTATCCGGGCCAAGCTTGAATTACTTATTAATTATCCAAATATTGATGAGAAGGAAGCGCTATTGCTAGGTGATATAACAAATGCAACAAATCGCTTGAGTGAGATGAACAAGACTTTGTTATTACTTGCCAAAATTGAGAATAATCAATTTCCTGAGACTGAACGTATAAATGTAAATGAGGTTGTTCAGGAAATATCAGGAAACTGTGAAGCATACATAGATGATTGTCCTCGTATGACAAGTACAGTTGTTGACCATATTACGGTTACCGCTAATCGAACATTGATTGAAATCCTTGTTTCAAATATTATCAATAATGCTATCGTACATAATAATGAAAAAAAAGAAATAAGAATTAGTATAGAAGACAGTAAGGTAAAAATAGAAAATACAGGGAATCCTTTGCTCATAGATCCAGAAGCCTTATTTGAACGCTTCCGGAAGAACACTTATCAAAAGAATACTACAGGTTTAGGATTGGCGCTGGTAAAGCAAATCTGTCAATTATATGGTTACACTGTAAAATACAATTATATAAATGGTTGGCATAATGTAGAAATTTGCTTTAGCTGATTGTTTCTCCAAAATCTCTCCAAAATCACATTATAGCTTTGCTACATAATCAAAATTATCAATAGCTGATAAATATTATGTTGCAAAGTATTTTTAAAAAGAAATGTCTGCCCATTTTTATAATGGCGATTTCTGTAACCCAGGCTTCGGCGCAGCAAGATACGTTACTAAGTCTGAACGATGTTATCGTTTTGGGCAATCAGAATTATCATCTTCTCCGAGCCAGAACGTTTGACGCAATAGCGGCAGAAAAGCATGTAGATGTGGTAAAATATAGCAGGTTGCCGACTCTTGATGCTAGTTATCAGGCAGGGATTTCTACGGCTAATAACCTGATAGGTGTTTTTAATCCAAACGGGATATTGCCCATCTCAGGTCCTCCGTCTACCGAGAATAAATTTGAACCGGGCACAGGAAGTGCAGCAGGAATATTGTTGAATTGGCAGGCGGTTACTTTTGGTGAAAGAGATGCCCGTATAAATACCGCTGTCGCTGAGGCTACTGTTCAGAAATCTTTATTACAAAAAGAACAGTTTCAGCACGCTATCAATATCATCAGTAGTTATCTGGATATCCTGTTGGCGAATGCTAATCTGCATATACATCAACAGAATATTAAGCGTGTGGAAGCAAATCTAAAGCAAAGTCGTGTATTGACTAGCAGCGGGATAAAAGCTGGTGTCGATACTGAATTGTTTCAGTCTGAATTATCAAAAGCGAAAGTGGAATACATCAATTCGCATAAACAGTTGGAGATTTTGCAATGGAATCTGGCTCGTTTAATTGTAATCGAGAATCTACCTGTTCCTCGGGATTCTGCTTTTTTGTCGACATTACCTTCAAGTAGAATATTGACGGATAGTAATCTTGATTTACATCCAATTATCAAATATTCGCAAAGCCAATTTGAATTAAGCCAGTCAAAGGAACAGCAGATTAAAAAATCATATCTACCTAAAATAAATGTATGGGGAGCAGGTTTTGCTAGGGGTTCTGGTTTTCTGGCTGATGGCAGTTTACATGCTTGGGAGGGGTTGAACCTTACTCGATATAATTACAGTGTAGGGTTACAACTTACTTTTCCGATTATGAAGTATGGTGAAGCTAAACGGCTATTAGCACATCAATCCTCTTTATCAAAGGGTGCTGAAGAACTTTTGCAGAATGAACGTTCTCAACTCTTCTCTCAGCAACAGATTGCCAATACTACACTTGATCATAGTCTTCAGGTGGTGTCTGAAACCAAGGAGCAGTTAAGGTCTGCACAAGCAGCTTTCCAAGCTATGCAGATTAGGTATAATACTGGTTTGGTTAATTTTTCGGACCTGATACAGGCTCAGTATACCTTATTGAAATCTGAACTTGATGTTAAGCAAGCTTATTGGGATACTTGGAAGGCTCAGTTGCTGGAAGCTGCTGTAAAAGGTGATGTGAATATTTTTTTAAATGAAATGAAATAAGGGATATGATAAAATTAATTCAACTGGCACTTCGCAAGCCTATTGCGATTATGGTGTTGGTCGTTGGGATCGTGATTTTTTCTATACTTTCCATCAAGAAGACACCAGTTGACATCTTTCCAGCGGTAAATGCGCCTACTATTTATGTTGCTCAAACTTATGGCGGATTATCACCTCAGCAAATGGAAGGGTATGTTACTTCTTACTATGAGTATCACTTTCTGTACGTCACGGGAATTAAAGCTGTCGAGAGTAAATCTATTCAGGGATTGAGTTTAATTAAGCTTCAGTTTTATGATGGTACGAATATGGCCAATGCGATGGCGGAGGTTATTTCTTATGTGAATAGATCTCGGTCCTTTATGCCTCCTGGTACATTGCCTCCATTCGTCATGCGGTATGATGCTGGGTCTGTTCCTGTAGGTCAACTGGTATTCAGGAGTGAGACAAAATCGCTCAATGAAATTCAGGATTTGGCTTTATTTAAGGTGCGACCTATGTTTGCGGCTTTACAAGGAGTATCGGCTCCGCCTCCATTTGGGGGAAATCAACGAACAATCGTTATCAAAGCGGATCCGGAAAGAGTAAGAAGTTATAACTTGACACCGGACGAAATAGCCGTTGCAATTGCGAAAAATAATTCTATACTGCCAGCTGGAACAATGCGTACGGCAGATAAAGCTGTAATTACGGCAACCAATAGTGTAGTTGATAATTTTAAAGAGCTTGAAAATGTTGCGGTCAAAAATGTTGATGGTACTTCCGTACTGGTAAGAGATGTGGCTTCTGTGGATAATGGCGCTGACGTAGGAACTGGTTATGCGTTGATCAATGGTAAGCGTTCAGTATATATTCCAGTCACTAAGCGAGCGGATGCTTCTACGTGGGATGTGGTACAAGCTATCAAGAAAGCGCTACCTGATATGCAATCGGCTATCCCTGATGATATAAAGGTATCTTATGAATTTGATCAGTCTGGATATGTTGTAAACTCTTTAAAAAGCTTGCTTGTTGAAGGTGCTCTTGGTGCTTTACTAACGGGACTGATGGTGTTGCTTTTTTTACGGGATCTGCGTAGTGCCATCATTGTGATTGTTACTATTCCTCTGGCGTTGTTAGTGTCGGTTATGTGTCTTTACCTCACGGGACAGACTATTAATATCATGACTTTAGGGGGACTTGCTTTGGCGGTCGGTATATTGGTGGATGAATCGACGGTGACCATTGAAAATATACATCATCATCTTGAATTAGGGAAATCAAAATCGAGAGCAATATGGGATGCTTGTAAAGAAATCGCTACTCCCAAAATATTGATTTTATTGAGCATTTTAGCTGTTTTCGTACCTTCTGTGCTGATGACTGGCGTACCGCGTTCGATGTTTCTTCCACTTTCATTGGCTGTGGGATTTGCGATGATTGCATCTTTCCTATTGTCACAAACGTTGGTTCCTGTGTTATCTAACTGGATGTTAAAAGATACTTATAAACAACATCCGGAGCCACGATTGGATAAACTTAAAGAAAGTCTATCCAAGACAATTCAGAGAACATTTCCAATGCGAAAATTGGCTGTTCCCATTGTTCTTGTGCTTCTACTGCTGGCAGCTTTCGTTGGGTATAGGCAGGCGGGGTCGGAAATCTTCCCTAAGGTGGATGCAGGACAGCTTCAGTTGAGGTTGCGAATGCCTACGGGTACACGGATAGAACGTACGGAGGAAGCAACTAAAAAGACTTTGCAATTATTAGCTGATGAGGCAGGAAAAGATAATGTAGCTATTACTTCGTCATTTGTGGGTTTACAACCACCTACATTTGCGATTAACCCTATCTTTTTATACACGAGTGGTCCTCATGAAGCTGTTATAAAAGTGAATTTGAAAAAGGGTTCTGGTGTGGAAATCGAAGATTTGAAAGAACGATTACGTGGGTCGGTTACAAAAAGTCTACCTGGTGCTCAATTGTCGTTTGAACCTGCTGACTTGGTGGATCAGGTCATGAGTATGGGCGCCAGTAACCCTGTTGAGATTGTGGTTCAGGGAAAAAATCTGACACAGAGTAGAGAATTGGCTGATCGGTTAAAAAAATCTCTTGGCTCTATTTCTTATCTGCGTGATTTGCAGTTGGCGCAGCCATTGGATTACCCGACTATGCATATCAATTATGATCGTATTCGACTAGGTCAAATGGGTCTGACCGTTGATGAGGCGGGAAGGTCTGTCGCAGAAGGTACTTCTTCGAGCCGTTATACGCAGCCGGTGTATTGGTTGGATAAAGCTTCTGGAAATGCTTATCAGGTGCAGGTAGAATACCCGCAGTTTGTAATGAATAATCCGGAACAGGTGAATCAGATACCGGTGGGAAAATCTGGAGATAACACAGTTTATCTAAGAGATGTAGCTGATTGGAAAACAGGGAATACTATAGGTGAATATGATCGGATTAATCAACAGCGGTTTATCACGCTTACGGCTAATATTCACAAAAAAGACCTTGGTAGTGCAGTGAAGGATATCAATGAGGCAATACAGAGATTGGGTGAGCAGCCTCAGGGTGTTAAGGTGTATTTGCGAGGACAATCGGAAATGCTGAATCAAACAACTGGTGAACTGTCTAACGGACTTTTACTGGCGATTGTCGTAATTGGTCTGATGTTGACTGCTTATTTTCAATCTCTACAATTAAGTCTTTCAGTGTTATCTGTGCTTCCTGGTGTGTTGGCAGGTTCTATGCTGCTGCTGTGGCTTACTGGTAATACTATAAACATTCAGTCATTTATGGGTTGTATAATGGCTGTCGGAGTCGCGGTATCTAATTCTATTTTGATTGTAGCAAGTGCTGAAAGTATCCGAAAGAATCAAGAAGATAATAACTTGATTGGTGTGCAGGCGGCACTTAGCCGTTTCCGCCCTATTATTATGACAAGTACAGCAATGATTGCCGGAATGATACCGATGTCTCTTGGTTTGGGTGAAAGCGGACAGCAAACTGCACCTTTGGGCATTGCCGTGATAGGGGGATTGTTATTTAGTACAGTAATTAGTCTTTGGCTGGTTCCATTAGTTTATGAAATGTTAAGAAAAAAGAAGCAAATATCCGTATCTCTTGATCCAAACGATACAAATTCTCTATATTATGACAAGAATATTTAAACATAAATTACCGATAATTAATGCAGTTGCGAGTGTATCACTTCTGCTATTCGTTGCTGCCTGCACTCAAAATGGTCAGGAAAAAAATAGTGATGTTAATGAAAATAAAATTGACTCGGTCAATGTATTTACAATTGAAACCGATACGGTTAAAAAAATACTTGCTCTTCCTGCGGAGCTGCTTCCACTAGAAGATGCCCAAATAAGGGCAAAGGTGCCGGGCTATGTACGTAAAATGCTGGTGGATATTGGTTCTAAGGTTAGCAAAGGACAGGTTTTGGCTTTGATTGAGGCGCCGGAATTAAATACACGTATCCAAGAGCTGAACGATAAAGCTAATGCTTCACGGGCACGTTACTTATCCAGTAAAGATTATTTTGAACGGATTTATTCTGCTTCTCGAACTGACGGTGTGATTGCTACTGGCGAATTGCAGCGTGTGAAAAATCAAATGATGGCCGATAGCCTTGAGTATAAGGCTAATCAGTCATCTGTTGCATCGGCTAAACAAATTGGCAACTATCTTGCTATTGTTGCTCCGTATAGTGGAGTTATTACAAAAAGAAATATTGTAACAGGTTCTTTTGTGGGGTCTCCCAATGATAAGCCGTTATTTGAAATATCAGATAATAGTGTTCTGCGTTTGCAGGTTTCAGTTCCAGAAATATACACGGATGCTGTTTTATCTAATGGTGTTGCTGAAGTGTCTACAAGGTCATTGCCTGATAAGAAATTTGAGGCAAAACTGGTACGGAAAGCAGGACGAATAGATCATGATAGTCGAAGCGAGATTTGGGAATTTGAAATTGGTAATACGGATAATAAATTAAAGCCAGGCAGTTATGCGGATGCAAAATTATCATTTTTAAGACAACAGGAAGGAATTGTAGTTCCGGCATCAGCGGTGGTTACTACCTTGGAGAAAAAGTTTGTAATTAAAGTGTCAAATGGAGTAACGCATTGGATCGATGTTCGCCCTGGATTTAATATGGGAGATAGAACTGAAATTTTTGGTGATGTCCAAAAAGGAGATACTTTGGTGTTAAAAGGATCGGAAGAACTGAAAACAGATACACGGATAATCCCGTTAATTAAAAAATAGTAGTATAAATTTTAAATAAATTAAAGTTATGAAAAAGACAATTAGTATTATTAAGTTGGTCGCATTTTCAACAATTATTACGCTTGCTTGTAGCAATTCTATTTATGCACAGAAGAAGGGGCAAGTTAAAATGATGCATAACGCCTCAGTAAAAAAATTAGATATAGCAAAAATAGAGGCTATTTTGGAAATGAAAGGCGTCGAAAACAATGGAGAGTTTAAAATAACGGTGCCTCAGAATGATTTGGATATAGAGGTTGACGGATTTAAAATCATACCGCCAATGGGTTTGGGTACGTGGATAGCATTTACGCCAAGTACCGATGGTGCAATGATCATGGGTGATATCGTAATTACAGAAACTGATCTGAAACAAGTACAGTTCGAGGTTATAAAGCAGGGACTTACCATTACGGCGATACATAACCATTTCGTTAGAAATCATCCGAACGTCATGTATATGCATATCGGAGGAAGTGGTCCCGCTGAACAGATGGCAATGAAGGCAAAAGCAGTATTGAATAAAGTTAAAGAAATGCGAGGTGCAGATCCATTGAAAGGTACTTTTGCAGGGAGAAAGGTTGAAAACACGATTGACACAAAAAAATTGGACGCTATCTTGGGTATCACAGGAGAGATGAATAATGGCGTTTACAAATATACCATTGGTCGCCCAGATGCGCCCATTACAGAGCATGGAATACCAATCTCAACTTTCTTTGGTTATAATACCTGGATTGCCATTCAAGGAACAGAGGAAAAGGCTGCAATCGCAGGAGATTTTGCTATGCTAGAGGATGAAGTAGCTCCAGTGATTAAGGCGCTTATTGAAAATGGAATTGAAGTGGTTGCTGTTCATAATCACATGGTGCAGGAAAAGCCACACGTATTTTTCTTACACTATTGGGCAATTGGAAATGCGGAGGAACTTATAAAGTCTTTAAAAATTGCGCTGAGCAAAACAGGTAAAGTTGGTGGAATGAAAATGAAACATTGATAGAACAATAGGCTATATATCCGAAATAACTATTACAAATAATTGAGCCTTTCGAAACACCACTTTCGCAAGGCTTTATCTTATTCGAGTTATTTTTTTTTAATAATTCCTTATAGCTCTTTCCTTCGAAACAATGTTTGAAGAGAAGCATGTGATTAGAAATAGTTCTTAATAACTGAATAGGCGACGTTTTTTACATTCAATCTTATCATAATGAATAAAATGTTAATACAGTTATATTTTAGTTGAAATTCAGTTATTTGATTGTCAGAAAATTAAATAAGATGAGAAATGAAGCACACGATTGTTAAAACAAATCATTTATAAAGTATATAAGAAAAATATTAATATCTTAATATAGTTTAATGAATAAATTTTACGAAGAAACACTAAACAAGCTAGAAGACGAAATTAGGGATCTTGAAATTGAAGCTAATTGTCCTATCCAACGTATTGAAGAGGTAATAAAACTTATCGTAAATGCTCTATCTAAAATTAAAGAGTTTGTATTAAAAAATGGATTTAAGAATATTAACGACGAAATTCATTTTTTCAAATATCAAAAACCAGCTATTGTTGCAAAACTTATCTTTCATAATGCTATCTACAAGATAGAAATGAAAAAACCTAATGACACAAAGGCATTAAAAAAATATTTGAATGAAGAATTAAAAAAACTTAAAAAGTATTTTGAAAATAACCTTGAATTTTATAAATACTATAGAACCAATAATTCTTTTATTGACGATAAATTATTTGTTCGTGGTAAACACGATCTAAAACTAAGTTTGGATACAATCTATTTTGAAACCGATCATAGATTTTCTACATCTCACGATTACAAAGCAGCTAAAATTATAGCCAATGATCTGATACAAGTATATCTTGAAGACCAACTTCACAGACCGGTACATAAAAGTAAATCAATAGAGTTACCTAACTTAAATTGGCGAGGAAGTAAAACGGCATTAACTGAATTGATATATGCCTTACATGCTCAAGGTGCATTTGATCATACTGATATTAAAATAATAGCTAAAACATTTGAAAGTATTTTCAATGTTGATTTGGGCGACTTCTACCATACATTTATGGAATTGAAAGCCCGAAAGATAAATAGAACAAAATTCCTTGACAACTTGCGTGATGCATTAATAAAACGGATGGACGAACAGGAAGAAGATTAGAAATTAAAAAGAAAACGGAAACTTACAGATTCCCGTTTTCTTTATTAATCCATTTACATTCACAATATACCTCTTGGTAAATGAACACTTTTCGTTCTGATAATACTTTCTGAAATCTTCTGATTTTCCTTTTTTTCGACTTGTTCAGCAGGTTCTTCAATCTGATTAACAGGCTCAATGGACAATTGTATTTTTCTTTCGACAGCAGCGAGTTCTGTTTTAAGTTCACTTAATCTATTTTCCTTAGACCATGTGCCATTAACCACCTGCTGAAGAACAGGCAGATCTTTTTGAAACTCGTCTATATTTTCCTTTTCTTTCTTGATATAAGAAGGTAATTTTTCCAAAGCTCTTAAAAAATTGATTGCTGCTGTTTCGGGGTCTTTAGCCATTGCACCGTTGTTGTGCGTGTATTTAATGTTTCCCTCGCCCTGTACAAAAAAGCGGTTTACCCGAATATCAATGCCTTCTTTTTGAGAAATTTCGGTTTTTACCAAGAGCTGAAAACCATACAAACTGCCGATTTCTTCATAATCGCCACCTGTACGGACTTTTTCTGCTAGCTGATTGAGCTTAGCACCGATTTGTTTTACATCTGCATTAGCCGATAAGCCCTCTAATTGAATAGGATTGGCAATAGAACCGTCTAGACATTTTTGAACACGCCTTTGCAGATTATTCCAATCTAAGCTCATGCGGTCAAAACGAGATTTGGCTTTGTCCAATTCTGCCGTATAGTCTTCCAATTTATATTTCGCACTGTATTTAGAACGGTTGAACGCCTGCTTTTCGCTTTCCAGTCCGGCAATCTGTTTTTCCAATTTGGCTTTGTCCAACAGATCGGTATTACCCGAAAGGATCGCCACATATTCTGAAAAGTTCATGCCCGATTTTTCGTCCATGCTGCCTTCATCAATTGTTCTTTTACCCAAATTGTTATTCTTTAGTTGGTCGATGAAAAGCTGTTTATTGTAAAGTAAATTGAATTTGTAACTATCCAACGATTTTTCAACAGCATAAATGACTACATCTACTTTGTTATCAGCAAAGAATTTGGCTATTTCATTTCCCTTTCTTATTGCCCGACCATCCCGTTGAGCAAGATCAGACGGTCGCCAAGGCGTGTCCAAATGATGAATGGCAACCGCTCTTTTCTGTGCATTCACACCTGTACCCAACATACTTGTAGAACCGAACAGTACACGGATTTTGCCCTCGTTCATTCCTTTGATAAGTTCCTTGCGTTGCTTATCATTTTTAGCCTCTTGTATAAACCGGACTTCGTGTGCAGGTATGCCGTGGTCTTCCACGAGCTTGCGTTTGATTTCGGAGTACACATTCCATTCGCCCGGCTTGTATGTTCCCAAATCGGAGAAAATGAACTGCGTTCCTTTCTGTGCGTTGTATTGGTTGTAATACTTGGCAATGTTTGCCGCACAATGCGAAGCCTTATTATCGGGGTGGTCATCATACGCACCGCTTACCATCCGCATATCCAAAGACATTTTACGGGCGTAGTCCGTTGCGATAAGCATCTTTGCTTTTTCTTCGCTTTGTGATAAAGGTTCTCTTCCTAATAAGGTAGCATTTCCTGTTTTGGCAAACTCCATTAGCTTTTTGATAAAATCTTCCTGGTCTGGAGTAGGCGGTATGTTATACAATACCTCGTTCTTATTGGGGCGGTCAATGCCGATATCCTTTGCTGTTCGGTAATCTGTAATTTCAGAATAGAATTGTGCCAGTTCGGGTACTTTGATAAAGTAACGAAAACGTTCTTTTGCCACGATGTTATTCGCCACAGAAAACTCATAATCCGTTGTTTTTCTTGCATAAATAGCAGCCCACGCATCAAAAGAGTGAATGCCTTGTTTTTCCAATGCTCTTGGTCGCAGGTACTTAAAAAGTAGGTACAGTTCCGTAAGTGAATTGCTTATGGTCGTTCCCGAAAGGAAAGTTGCTCCCATATCCGCATTGATGCGTTCCTGAATGGTACGGATAGCAAAGAGCAGGTTCAATGCCTTTTGGCTACCGTCCACATTGCCCAATCCCGCAACCCGTGTATGTCTTGTGTTGAACATTAGATTTTTGAACTGGTGACTTTCGTCCACAAACAAATGGTCTATGCCCATCATCTTAAAGTCAACCACATCATCTTTGCGGTTTTCAATATCGTGTTGCAGGGTTTTGAGCTTCACTTCGAGGTTCTCTTTCCGCTTGATTACTCCGGCAAGCATTCCCCTTGTAACTTCCTTGCCTTGCGATTGCAGGGCATCGAGGTTACGCTCTACGCTGTCCAATTCGATTTCGAGTATTTTCTTTTGAATTTCGGGCGACTGCGGTATCATACCAAATTGGTCGTGTGTGAGGATTACACAATCCCAATCGTTGTTTTTAATATCGCCGAATATCCGCAGGCGTTTTTGGGGCGTAAAATCTTCTTTGCCCGGAAACAGGATTTTAGCGTGTGGGTAAGCGGTGCGGTAGGCTTCGGCAATTTCGTGAACGTTGCTTTTCAGACCGATAATCATCGGTTTGTGTGCCAGTCCCAAACGCTTCATTTCCTGTGCTGCCGTACACATAACCAACGTTTTTCCTGCACCTACTTCGTGGTCGCAGATAGCACCGTTGTTCAGCTTTATCATCCAAACCGTGTCCTTTTGGCTTGAATACAGGTCTTCAATGCCCAATGCCTTACGGTCTAAGCCCGGAAAGTCCTGATGCGTTCCGTCATAGTTCGGTCGGACGAAGCAGTTAAAAGTATCGTTGTATTGGTCGGTCAGCCTGCTTTTAAACTCATCATTTTGGGCGTGGAGCCATTCGGTAAAGGCGGTACGGATTTCGTCAATCTTGGTATTCGCCATTTGTATGGCTTCCATATCCCGCACCTTGACCTCTTGGTCGCCAACCATTACTTTTTTGGTAATATCCGGCGTGGTATTAACCAATGCGTGTTTGAGCAGGGCAATCCCGTCAAACGTTCTGCTTTCAGCTTTGACAGCGTATTTTTCCCATATATGCAAATTCTTACGGTCGCACTTTACTGAAAAGTCATCGGAGCTTTCAGAGTAATGAACGAGTACGTCCGTATCAAAAAGATGTGAAGCAAAGCGGGCATAAATGCCAGTGGGTATCCAGCGTTCGCCCAAATTAAAATCGAGTTCCTCAAACTCAATTCGTCTTGGTCGGGCTTCTTCCAAAACGGTAAGGCTTGTTTTGGCTTCAGTATCATTGGGATTGTTTTCAATGTAGTTCAGTACCTCTTGGGCTTTCTCTACTACGTTTCCTGCAATCCAGCGTTCGGATATTTCATATTCCTTTTGCAAAGGATTGTAGTAAATGCGACCGTGTAAGGCTTCTTTCAAAGCATCATCGGTAATACCGCTGATTTCGGACATATAGTCCAAATCCACGCTTCCGTATTTGTTCAGCGAAGCAGCCAACGCTTCATCGGGATTGTCGGTTGCTATGGTTAGCGTTGAAAAACTTACCGGACGGCTGAATATATCCGCTTTGTGTACCACGCCACCAACAACACGCTCCAAATAAGGGATTTCCTTGCCGGAACTATCCGCTTTGATGAGCTTGATATTATCGGCACTGTTAAGGTTTCCGTACCTTTTGACAAAGGCATCGTAAAGGCGGTTAAGGGTTTCCCTTTCTTCCTTGTATTCGGTCTGAAACTTTGCCTCTTTATTGTAAAGGTCTTGGTAAACATCACGTACAGCAATGTACGCTTCGGCTCTTGCTTTCTGTAAGGTCGGTAACTGCAAAGGGTGGAAAACTGCCGTACCGTCTGATGTATCTACATCTTGCAGATGACCGACCCAACCATTATCCACAACAAGACAATCGTTACGGTGGTACGATTGCAGTTCGCCACTATAAGGAGCAGGTTCGGGAATGGTATTGGGAACGGCTGGCTTATCAGCTTGGCCATTCCCGTTTATTTGTGAAAACAGGTCGCCGATAGCTTCCTGTTTTTTGCCATTGGTAGATGGGCTTCCGTTGGCAGTTCTATTGGTAATCGGAGGCGTATAAGGTTGCTGCATCGCACTGCTGAACAGGTCAGGTTGGCGACCTATTGCACCTCTTCTTTTGTTGGTGCTTTGCCTTTTAACTTGTGTCGTTTTTTTGGATGGAGCAGCAACCATTACAGGCTCGTCCACATTTTCAAACAAGTCGAAAATGCTTAGTTGCTTTAATTCCTGCGGACTTTCCCGATTGATTATAGGAACAGATAAAGATTGTATTTCCGGCTGAATGGTTACAGGTTCGATAACCGGAGGTGTAACCGTTGGTGTTGGTGTAACAGGAATTTGTAATGCAGGCTCATCGTTCCGTTCGCCTTTGTATAAATTCAAATTCAGGTGCTTACCAAAATCATCCGTAAGCATTTGTTTGAGGTCTTGGGCAATTCCGTTAACACCGTCTTTATGAGTATAGATGAGTGCAGGTTGTCCGTAAGGGTCGGTATCTAATTTGCGGTCGGTATGCACAATCCTTGTGCTGTCCTGAAAGAGCGCATTGCCCGGAGTGTTGTATTCCGTTTGCCTGCTTTGGCAAAACAGTTCTTCGGCTTCGGTCAAGTTTTGTTTTCCCGTATTCTTTTGCAGGATAATCAAATCACTGCCGACTTCCGTACCTGCATATTCCGTAAACAGGTTGTTGGGTAAGCGGACAGCCGAAACCAAATTATTATCCTGCATCAACGCCCTGCGTATCGGCTCGTTCTTCGGACTATTCAGAATGCCCTGTGAAGTAATGTAAGCCAGCAAACCGCCCTCACGGAGCATATCACCACCTTTCAGAAAGAAGTAATTGTGTATGCTTCGGGCTGCCTGTACTTTTGCACTGTCCCTGCTTCGGGAATAGGAAAGGTCGAAAACGGAAGTATCGCCAAATGGAATATTACTGGCGATTACATCAAAGCTGTTTTGTCCCTTTTCGGGGATTTCCTCAAAACCGCTTATACGGATTATCCTTTCGGGATAAAGCTGTTTTAAAATCTTGCCTGTGAGCAAATCCTTTTCATAAGCAGTAACACTGGCTTTTTTATTTTCTGAAAAGGATTGTATGAAAGACCCGATACCTGCGGAGGGTTCGAGGAATTTATCAATGTTCAGACCGCTTTCACGCAAAGTTGCGGAAATCGCATCTATGACCTGTGGCGGTGTATAAAAAGCCGTCAGTACGGAGCTTTTCATACTGTCCACATACCTGCGGTATTGCTTTTCGTCTTCTGAATTTTCTTTGAGTAGTTGGTGGAGTTCCTGCGTAATCGGGAAAAGGTCGTGTTCTGTTTTTCTCCAATTATTGATGTCTATTTCGTTCGCTATGGGGTTCAACACGAATTTAAGACCGCCAAATCCGCTGTATTGCATCATTAGCAGTCTTTCGCCTACGGTGGCTTGTCGTTTCTCCTTTTCCAGTTTAAAAGCAATTCGCAGGGCATCAATGTTCTGTTGGAGATGTTGCTTTTTACTGAAGCCCATTTTCCTCTATCCATATTGCGATGGTTCCGGTTATTTCGGTATAGAGCAGGTCGTACTCTGTGTTATAAGCGAAATCATCGGTTAGCTGGTAGCCGGAGAAAACAGGCTCACAAACCGCGAACATTTTCAGGGCGAACGGTCGCAGTTCCTCATCTGCCATTATGGTATCAAACTCATTGCATACCACCTGAAAAACGGTGTCGAATTTGGAGAAGTGCAAGCCCTCAAAAAGTATGTAATTGGCTATTTCGTTGCATTGCTCAATAGCGTTTCCCGAACTAAAAGCCCCCTCGTAAGCATTGGCGCCCCACGAAGAACGTTGCTCAATAAATTTTTGGTCATTTGCTTTTTCGGGAAAGCTGGTATTTAATAATTCTTGTAATCGTAACCTGAAATACGATAGGTCTTTTTGCTGTGTATCCATACTATAATTTTGCTTAGAATTTTACTTGAAGCCTAAAATTATAGCAGTAGATGAGCCCCTTTGCAGAAGTGGCAGGGTTTGGCTTTGAGAGGTAGGGTTTTACCACTTAGTAAATTGAAATAGAAACTTGAAAAGAATTAAGATTTGAATATTTTTTCATAAACTACTTTTGTGTTTAAACTTATTATCGTAATATTGCGATGTAAAAGTGTAAACTATGGGACTTACCAAATCAGAAATATTTACAGACCAACAGAATAAGCTGGCTTCTCGATTTAAGGTTTTGGCGCATCCTGCAAGGATTGCTATACTTCAATATATCATCAATCAAGATGCCTGCATCTGTAACGATTTGGTTGAGGAATTAGGGTTGGCACAGGCAACCATTTCACAACATCTAAAGGAATTAAAAAACATCGGTATCGTTCAGGGAACGATTGAGGGAAAATCTGTTTGCTATTGTATTGATGAAAAAGTATGGAATGAAATTCAAGAGGAATTTAATGCGTTTTTCAATCAGGAGGTAAAAGTAACCAAGTGCTGCCCATAGCATTTTTTTAATATTTAACATCGTTATATTGCAATATAACATTTATTGTGCTACTTAAAATTCAGTTAATATGAAACTATCAAAAATCAAAGAAATGTTACCAACATTAGAGAATGTTGAATTTCAGTTAGAGAACGGAACGCCTGTTCCCGAACATTTCCACGTTACCGAAGTGGGACAAATCAATAAAAATTTTATTGATTGCGGCGGTGTAATCCGCAATGAAAAAGTAGTAAACTTTCAGCTATGGAATGCCAACGATTATGAACATAGATTGAAACCAGGAAAACTATTGAATATCATCAAACTGTCTGAAGAAAAATTGGGTATTGAAGATGCTGAAATAGAAGTAGAATACCAAAGCGAAACGATTGGTAAATACGATTTAGACTTTAACGGAAAATATTTTGTATTGAAGAATAAACAAACCGCTTGTCTTGCTCAGGATGCTTGCGGTATTCCAACAGAGAAACAAAAGGTAAAACTATCAGAGCTAAACAGTACCACTTGTTGCACACCAAATTCAGGATGTTGTTAATAGTATAATCATAAAAATAAATAAAAATGAAAATCGCATTATTCAGTGACATTCACGCCAATCTACCTGCATTAGAAGCATTTTTTGAAGATGTAGAAAAAAGAAATCCCGACAGTATTTATTGCTTAGGCGATTTGGTAGGCTATAACATTTGGGCAAATGAAGTAGTGAACGAAATCCGTAAAAGGAAAATACCAACCATTGCAGGGAATTATGATTTTGGCATCGGGCGTATGAGCAATGATTGCGGATGTGCTTATAAAACCGATAGTGAAAAAGGCAATGGCAGCGTATCTATTTCCTTTACCAACTCTATTATGAAAGATGAAGAAAGAGCCTATTTGCGTACACTTCCGGCACATATCAAAGTAGAATTTCAGTTGAACGAGGACAAGCTCAATTTACTATTGGTACACGGTAGCCCAAGAAAGATAAACGAATACTTATTTGAAGACAGGGAAGAAAAAAGTATGCTTAGAATTATGGAACAGGCAGACGCAGACATTATGTGTTTCGGGCATACGCATAAGCCATACCACCGTATTTTAAATTCGGGAATTGACGGACAAGACCATTTCAGACACGCCATCAATATAGGTTCGGTAGGAAAGCCGAAAGACAGCGATGTAAGAGGCGGTTATGTAATACTTACTATCAACGAGCAAAGTTCTGTATTGGATAAAGACAGTATCAGTGTGGAATTTATACGCTTTGATTATGATATTGAAAGAGCAGCAAAAGCAGTAGAGGAAAGCATTTTACCAAACGAATACGCAGAAAATTTAAGGAGAGGTTACTAATCTAAAAATTTATAAAAATGGAATTTCCAACCGATAGAAAGTATTCAAAAGAACATACGTGGATAAGCGTACACGACAACACAGGTACAATAGGCATTACAGAATTTGCACAAAGCGAATTGGGCGAAATCGTATATGCAGATTTACCCAATGTTGGATATAGTTTTCAGCAGGATGAAGTATTCGGCTCTGTTGAAGCGGTTAAAACGGTCAGTGATTTATTTATGCCTGTATCGGGTAAAATCATTGAAACGAACCAACGCTTATTAAAAGAACCAACACTAATCAATTCAGAACCTTTTGGAAATGGTTGGCTGATAAAAATTGAAATAAAAGATATTGCAGAATTAGAAAAATTA
The DNA here is from genome assembly GCF_039536825.1 of Sphingobacterium kyonggiense. Taxonomy (NCBI): domain Bacteria; kingdom Pseudomonadati; phylum Bacteroidota; class Sphingobacteriia; order Sphingobacteriales; family Sphingobacteriaceae; genus Sphingobacterium; species Sphingobacterium kyonggiense. The sequence goes on along the minus strand of NZ_BAAAZI010000015.1, from coordinate 28,350 downwards.
TTGACATCAAACCAATATAAAGAACTTACAAATTAGCCACGCAATGCAACCAAAACTAAAATTCTTAGACAGATACCTTACCTTATGGATATTCCTTGCAATGGCAGTAGGTATAGGATTGGGATATATCTTTCCCGGTATTTCAAAAATTACAAATGCCCTATCCGTAGGCACTACAAACATTCCGTTGGCAATAGGTTTAATATTGATGATGTACCCGCCATTGGCAAAGGTTGATTATTCATTGTTACCTATGGCATTTAAGGATAAAAAAGTAATCGGTATATCCTTATTGCTGAATTGGGTTATCGGCACGGTACTGATGTTCGGTTTAGCAGTTTTGTTTTTACGGAACGAACCCGATTATATGACAGGCTTGATATTGATAGGTTTGGCAAGGTGCATCGCAATGGTAATCGTTTGGAGTGACTTAGCTAAAGCAAACAGAGAATATACAGCTATGTTAGTTGCATTAAACAGTATCTTCCAGATACTTTCTTATAGCTTCTTAGTTTGGCTGTTCATCAACGTATTACCTTCAAAATTAGGATTAGCCAACTTCAATGTAAGCGTATCAATGAAAGACGTAACCGAAAGCGTATTGATATACTTAGGCATTCCATTTTTAGCAGGTTTTTTAAGTCGTTACTTCCTTATCAAATCAAAAGGTACAGAATGGTATAACAGGAAATTTGTACCCCGAATATCGCCCATTACATTATATGCTTTACTGTTTACAATCGTATTAATGTTCAGTCTGAAAGGCGATAAAATATTGGAATTGCCAATGGATGTAGTAAAAGTGGCAATACCGTTAGTAATCTATTTTGTACTGATGTTTTTCGTGAGCTTCTTTATCAATAAATCCCTTAAAGTTCCTTACGATAAAAACGCATCCATCGCATTTACAGCCACAGGAAACAATTTTGAATTGGCAATAGCCGTAGCAATAGCGGTTTTCGGTATTCATTCGCCACAGGCATTTGTGGGCGTTATCGGCCCACTGGTAGAAGTTCCGGTACTCATATTATTGGTAAGGGCAAGTTTATGGCTAAAGAAAAAATATTATTGAAGTTAATTTAAGAACGTACAAGAGCATTTTGAAGCATCAAAAAACTAAAGAAAACCCTCTGAATTAGAGGGTTTATTGTTGGTTTAAGATTTTGAGCATTCTGCCCACCTCAATATCCATTCTCGAAAAGGCAAACCATTTTTTGCCCAGGTCTTTTAGTGATGCCCCGATGTGGTAAAGCTCCGTACCGTCAATAATCAAAAATCGGTCGTGGGCATCGGAAAAAATCTCAATTTCAATCAGAGGATATTGGCTGTTGTACCGTTGTACATCCAAACGTAGTTGATTGTTAATGCTTTTGGTATAGATTGTGGCAGTAACATCATCATTGCGTTTGCCCAATAAGGTCAATACTGTGTCATCCACATAATTATCCAGCAGGATAATGGAGTTTTTGGCATTACGAACAATGTCTGATACAAAGACATAGGCATCAAAAACCTGCCCATTGTAGAAAATTCCTTTTTCACTGTGGAGCTTATCGCTTTCCAAAGCCTTAAAAATCTCTTCAAATTTTTGGTCGGCTTCTAATTGTTTCAGTTCAATGTTATCTAAACGATGAAAAAGAGAGGCATTGCTGGTAAGCATTCTCCGCATTTCTACAAAGGCTTCCATAATTTCAACACTGACTTTAACCGCTATATCTGAACGGAGTATGGCAGAAGCCATTGCGACCCCTTGTTCGGTAAAAACATAGGGCAGATAACGTCTTCCGCCGTAGCTCAAACTTGAGGTTCCAATTTGGAACCTCAAGTTTTCAACGTCCTCTTCGGTCAGTTGAAAGCAGAAAGAAGCAGGAAACCTTTCAATATTTCTTTTTACGGCTTTGTTGAGGTTTTTTGTTTCCACTTGGTATAAGGAAGCGAGGTCGCTATCCAACATCACTTGCTTTCCACGTATGGAATAAATCAGGTTTTTGATTTCCATTATGCTAATAGGCTTATTTTCCATTACTTTTTGTAGCTTTTATTTTTGGTAAACTCAAAAGAGGTTTTGCAATCCTCATTCAACACGATATAAGCATCGAATTTCTTACCTGCCTTGCTTTTCATTCCTTTGATGAGTGAAGTTTTCTTTTTATTGATAAGGCTTTCAATATCGGCTATGCCGATTTGTACGCCACATACATTACGGAACTGTACCCAATTACAAGCCTCATCAGGACACTTCACTATTTTATCACGGATAGTGAGTTGCTGGCTTTTACATTTCGGGCAAACCAATTTTGGCAGGTTATTTTGAGCAATCGAAGTTTGCAACAGTTCATTGGTAATAGATGAGGCGTAAGTTTCCATTTCTTTTTGAAATGCCCCTGCATCGGCTTCGTTGTTTTCGATTTTTTGCAAAGCCAATTCCCATTCGGCGGTCATTGCCACATCCGCAATTTTACGGTCTTTGACCAATTCGTACACCTGCAATCCTTTTTCGGTAGGGATTAAGGATTTCTTTTCACGTTGTACATAGTTACGGGTAAACAGGGTTTCAATTATTGCGGCTCTTGTAGCCGGAGTGCCAATACCGATATTTTGCAGGGCTTTCCGTTCGTCTTCATTTTCGATTTCCTTTCCTGCACTTTCCATAGCCGACAAAAGCCCTGCTTCGGTATATAATACAGGCGGTTTGGTTTTTTTTTCCAAAACGGAGGCTTCTTTTTTTTTAAGTTCATCGCCTTTTTTCAGTTCGGGCAAATCCTGTACAGGCTCGGTATCATCATCGGAGAAACTGCCTTTGATGGAACGCCAGCCCGCTTCTATAACCTTACAACCCTTTGCCGTAAAATCATAATGCAACGCCTGTAAACCCACATCGGTTATCTCTTTGATGCAGGCTTGTGAAAGGGCTTCGAGCAACCGAAAGGCAATCATATCATAAACGGAGCTTTCCTTTGCGTTCAGGGCAGACGGGATTTTATCCGTAATCAATAATCCGTGGTGGTCGGTAACACGCAAATCGTTCACGATGCGTTTATTGAAACGTCCCCATTTTATTTTTGACACTGCTTGCTTGCAAGTTTCTCTGTCCTGCAAAGCTCTTACGAGATTGGGAATTTCTGCCCACACATCTTCTGGTATGTACTTGCTCCCGGTACGTGGATATGTGATAAACTTTTTTTCGTAGAGGCTTTGGGCAATATTGAGCGTTTCTTCGGCAGAAAGGTTCAGTTTTTTGTTAGCTTCCTTTTGCAGTCCGGTTAGGTCGAACAATAAAGGAGGTTGCTCCGTTACACTTTTGGTTTCTACCGATGTAACCGTTGCCATTTCGCTTCGCCGAATGGCTTTCAGCGTATCATCGGCAAGTTTTTGGTCTTCCCATTTGGTTTTGGAAATGCTTTTAAAATCTATCAGCTCTTTGTTGTGCGATAACTGTATCTGCCAATATCTCTTTACCGAGAAATTTTTGTTTTCCAGATAGCGTTTGCATATCAAAACCAATGTAGGCGTTTGCACTCTTCCGAGTGAATAGATACCATTTCCTGCGGCTATGCTCAATGCCTGTGTAGCATTGATGCCCACGAGCCAATCGGCACGGCTTCTGCCTTGTGCCGCCTGGTAAAGTCTGTCAAATGCTGCCCCGTCTTTAAGGTTATCAAAGCCTTGTTTAATGGCTTTTTCGGTAAGCGAGCTTATCCAAAGGCGTTCAAAGGGCTTGTTACATTTCAGGTATTCATAAATGTACCTGAAAATGAGTTCGCCCTCACGTCCTGCATCGGTAGCAACAATAATGCTGTTGCTACGGCTAAAAAGCTGTTCAATGACTTTCAATTGCTTTAATGCACCTGTATCGGCGGTATAACCTTTGTCTTTTTTCACTTTCCGGACGGTCAGCAAAAAAGGATTGGGGAGTATTGGCAAAGCTGCTTTGTCAAATCCCGAAATCCCGTAATCTTCGGGCATTCCCAATCCTATTAAATGACCGAATGCCCACGTAACAAAATAGCCATTGCCTGTAAGGTAGCCATCCTTTTTATCAGATGCTCCCACAAGTCCTGCTATTTCCCTTGCTACGCTTGGTTTTTCTGCAATGATTGTTTTCATACTTTAAGATATTTTTTTGCCTCTGGTTTTTGCTGGAGCTTTGGGCTTTTCCTGTTGTTCCTGCTGTTGTTTATTTTTCGGTGTTTGTTGACCAGACTTCAAAGGCTCTTTGATGTTCTTGGTGGCCTCATTGGTTTTACCTTCCGAATTGACAGCAGTTTGCGTTTTATGGGCTTCGGTCGGTTTTATCCTTTCCTTATATTGATTTGGAAATTCAAAATTGGTTTTTCCATTTTCTTTATTGAAAGTGATATAACCTTGATATGGTTGCCCTTTTTTATCTTTCAATCCATCAATGTAGATGGTTTGACCGGCTTTGAAATCCTTATGTTGATCATCGGTCAATTCTTTACCTCTGAATGTTTTTGGAGCTTCCTGCGGCTGGCTTTGCTGATTGTTTTGAGTTTGACCGTTGCTTTGAGTTTGCCTGTTGGAATTATTGCGGTCAAACAGGAACTCCACATAACGTTTGTCTGCATTGAATTGGACCGTTGCCGAGAACTCCGTTCCTTTCGTGGAAATCATACCGTCTAACTTTAGCGGTTTACCCTCCATTAAAGTTTGTTTTTGCTCATCGTTCAGTTTTACACCTTTAATTTCATCGGGAATTTTTATGAAATCCGTCCGTAAGGCAATTACATCATTGGTTAGCCTGTCTATGCTGATAATGGATGGCATCAGTTCGCCCGTTTTGGAATTGGTCAGGTTAACCACACGCCCCATATTACCTGTTTCGAGCAGGTTCTTTTTGTCCTCATCGGTAAACTTGTGTCCGAAAAACTCAAAATGCAGGTTGGGTTCTTTTTTGATACCGTGCATTGCTACGATAACATTTCCATCTTCGGCTTGCTGTAAAGACAATCGGGCATCTGTGCGAAGAACAGAACCTCCGAAGTTAACGCCTATCGGCAAAAGTTCATTGGTTTTGTAACCTCGTAACAAAGGGTCAAGCAGGTTTCTTTTTTCAAGGTATTCCTTGCTTAATCCGAGGTTTTTCATTGTGTCCCAATCAATCTGCTCCGGTTTGTAGCGGTACTCGCTGGCTTGCTGTGTTGTTTGTGTTGTTGCCATATTATTTTGATTTTCTTGTTTCTTATCCTGTTGCGGCTCTATTTTTACTTCGTGTTCTTTCATCACTTTTTCGCCTTCTGGAGTGGGCTTATTTACCTGCTTTTGCATTTCCTGTGCTTTTTCGACTGCAATAGGTGCAGGCACTTTGAAGAATGAAAAATTGGTAGGGTTCTTTAATTGGCTGAAAAAATTGGAGAAGAAGTTGGAAAAAAAGTCGCCGCTTTTATCCACACGCATAAACTGGTTTTGGTTTTTCTTCGTGGGGTCAACGGTTTCCATTTTTCCGTTCTCGTCAATACTCTTTACGGCTTGGATTTTCATTTTTTCTTTATCCAGCACCAATAATATGTCCGATAATTGTTCGGGCATTTCCTGTTTGTTTGTGATTTCTTCGCTCATATTTTGAAAGTTTTAAAAATTCACTGCCGAATGTAAATGAAGCGTTGGCTGTATTGCTCAATTTGGCACTCAAAGGCAGCCTTTGTCTTTCATTGGCGTTCATTTTGAGGGAGGGTTAAAACTCTCTCTTATGAACTGATGTACATCAGATAGCTTGTAATACAATTTTCCACTTATCGTATAATAAGGTAGTTTGCCAATGGAGCGATACCGTTGCAGAGAGCGGTTGCTTATTTTCAGCATTTGAAGCAAATCCTGATTATCGAGCAGTTCCTCGCCATCTATACTGTTGCGTTTCTTTTGCAACTCGTCTATATTATCGCCCAGTATATCAAGGCGACCCATTAAGCGTTCCATCCACGCCAAAAATTCCATTCTGTCAATATTCATAGGAATATACTTTAAGGGTTCATACCTATTTTTTGTCTGCCTTTAGCTTTCTGCCTTTTTCGATATAGCTTTTGCCTTTTGCCATAAGCTCCTGCACAAATTCATCACTGCTCTGTATGGCATTGGCATTGAGCATATCCTTAATTGCTCCTATGGTGTAGAAATACTGACCGTAGATTTTTGAATAAGCAATCTCGCCTTTGGTGCGCATGCGCCATAAGGTCTTTTCGCTGATATGCAGGTATTGGCATACCTCGTGGTTATTGACCCACAGGTCATCATAGCTTCTATCATCCAATCTTTTCAGGTAGTCGGCAATGGCATTGATACGGCTGTTTAGCTGTTGCCACGCTTCTTCTTCAATGGTTATTATTTTCATTGCACAGCTTTTTAAAGTTCGCTATGCAAAATTGTGAAAGGTGGCAGTGTTTGTCTGCCAAGCCTTGCCAATTGGTTTGGCGGTTTTTTGAAAATTTTTACAATTAGTGAAAACCCTTGTTTAATAAGGATTTTAGGGGATTTTGGATATTTTGTAATGAAGTTTTGAGAGCATTTGCCAATTGGCAGATATGGGCAAAGAAAAAGCAGTACATTTTGTGTACTGCTCTGGACATACCGTTTTTTAATGTAGCTAAAGGTCTTTATCCATATATTCTTCGAGGGATATTTTGAGCTGGTCTAAAAATGCCGTTCGGGAACCTGCCCTTGTTTTCATTCGGTGGAAAGAGTGATGTATATCGTTTAAGGGAGTTCGGAATAGCACTTGAAAAATCAAAGCTAATTTTCGGATGCCGATTTTTCCGTGTGCAATGGAATTAGAAGCATAAAGAGCATATATCAGTTCGATAAGTGCATTTTGAGAATTTGTCCACGAAATATCCTTGTTTGCTTCTCCATTTAATAAAATCAAATCTGGATTTTCTTCGGGGCTGATTTTAGTAAGCATATAAGTATAAAGTAATTCATTCGCTATAATGTGGGCTATTTTGTTATCAAAATATGTTGAAAAGCTAAGGTCAATTTCAAATACACCACTCTTTAATCCATCGTGGTAATTGATTTGTCCGAGCCTGAAATAAGTATGGTCACGGTCTATTCTGCCTGCACGGTAGTATCTGTAAAAATCCTCATTGCAAATAGTTTCTTTATATTGTAATTTGAGGGTTTTTAATAGGTTCTCATAATAGCTTTGGTGTATTTTGCCATTGCTCACAGGGCAGGTAGTTTCGATGCGGAAGACTTTATTATAGTAAATGAGCTTCCCTAAGATTTGTGGTTTAATGTTCTTGAAAAAGTCAATTTCTTGCTGTTCATTTGTAAATCCATCCTGTACGACTTGGGCTTTTATATTGAACAACATTTCCTTTAGGAACAGGGTCATTTGATAAGCCTCTTCCGCCGTTGGCATCTTTTGAGAAGAAAATTTATCTTCCTGATGATGAATTTGCGCTAATATCTTATTCAACACGATTTCCATAGCATAGTCGTTTAGAAGTTCTCACAATTTGTTTCGGAGCTGCATCTATTGTTGATATGCCAAAATTTGGGAATAATATTGAAACCAATATCACAGAATACCCCCAGTGGGGAGATTTTATTGATATTTCAGTAGAAAGGAAAGGGCGAAAAAATGGGTAAAGCACTAATGTACTCTACCCATTTTTTATTACATTTGCATTAATGATTTACAAGGTAATCAAGTGAAAGCAAGTGCAGTAAGCACCATTACTAAATCGTTACCGATAGAGTTCTCCACTCTTGTAAACTACTCTTTATTAGCCGATTTAGGCTTTATTAATCTTTTTTAGATAAAAACTAATAAATTAAAAAGTTTTTATATATTTGCATCGCTTTCTATATGCGCATTAACGCATATGTTTATTGTATTGAAAAGATGGATGAATGCATTAAAGTATTTAAAGCCTTATCGGATACCAAAAGATTAAAAATCATTTGGTTGCTTACAAATATTGATGAAAAAGTTTGTGTTTCAGAAATTGTTGAGGTACTGGATGAGTACCAGTATAATGTATCTCGACATTTAAAAATATTAAAGGAGGCGAATTTAATTTCGGATGTGGGAGATGGTAAATGGGTTTATTATAATTTAACTCCAATTACCAGTGAATTTAGGCACTTGGTTCAAGAAGCTATAAAAGCAATGCCTACCGCACAAATGAAAAAGGAAATAAATAAATGTAAATCACTACTGGCTAAGCGTGATAATTAAAGAGAATAATCAACATATTTCTTAGCCATTGGGAAAAATATGTAATTGAATTTTACGAACATAACATATGTGGATAAATGCATATGTATTACTAATATTTGGAATGAATATTATGAATGAAAAAAAATATAATGGATTTTGGTAATTGTTTTAAGAGGTTGTACGAGTAATAAGGATAGAACACATAAAAAACCAAAATTAAATTGTTACTAACTAAGCATATGAATTCAAGAATGAACGAACTAATCATTTTTATAGGGATGGGAAAATAAGCAAAAGGTTTTTTTTTACCACAACATATGTAGATAAGCGCATGTGTATTACTAATATTTAAAATAAATATCATGACAAAAAAATAAGAAAATGGATTAAATTAATTTTTTCAAAAAAACTTGAAAGAAGGATTTAAAGTGTAAATGAATAAGTAGATGATTATCAGATAGACGTGATAATTATAAATAGAATTAGTTGATTAAAAAATAAATAGGAATAGTTTTTTTACAAATTTAAGAATAAATATCATGAACGAAAAATTAAGTTTAGCATTAGATGAGTTTTTACATGTAGGTGTAGGTTTAGTAATTATTATTGCATTGGTATCGGTTGTTACTGGTTTAATAAGAGCCTTTGTTCCACAAGAGAAACTTCAGAAGAGATTATCAAAAACAGGTAAGTTTGGTGGCTTAATGGGGGCATTGCTAGGTCTTCCCACACCATTTTGTAGTGCCTCTATGGTTCCAGTATCAATGGGGATGGTAGAGATGGGAGCACCATTTGCTATGGTTTTTTCTTTTTTACTTTCAGCGCCATTGGCAAATTTTGTTGTGGTAGGTTTTATTTTTGGTGTTTTTGGGTGGAAAGTTGCATTGGTTTACTTTCTCATTGTTTTTATCGGTTCGGTTTTATTCGGAACTCTTTTTGGAAAAACATCGATTAAGAATGAAGTTAAAAGAATCAACCTAGATTCCAAAGACACTAATGTTGAAGATTCATCTCAACAGGTTGTAAGTTGTGGAACTTCATCAAATAATAATTCATCTCAACAAGTTGCAAGTTGCGGTACTTCATCAAATAATAATTCATCTCAACAAGTTGCAAGTTGCGGTACTTCATCAAATAATAATTCATCTCAACAAGTTGCAAGTTGCGGTACTTCATCAAATAGCGTATGTGGTGAATCTAATCCGAAATTGAATGAGGCATTTTCGTTTGGTTGGGCATTGTTCAAACGTATACTTCCATATGTTTTAATTGGGGCGGTTATAAGTGCTGCTTTAGTAGCATTTGTGCCAGATACTTGGATTCAAAAATATCTAGGAAATGATAGTCCACTTGCTATCCCTATTGCGGCAGGAATTGGTGTTCCTCTATATCTGCGAATTGAGATGGCTATTCCTATATTAAAAGCACTTATTGTGAAAGGTATGAGTATGGGCGCGGCAATTGCTTTAATAATTGGCGGAACGGGTGCTAGTTTACCTGAAATAGCACTCATCTCTTCAATGTTAAAACCAAAAGCAATAATGGCATTTATTCTTTCGGTTATGACAATGGCGATTGTTGGAGGTTTTATCTTTTACTTTTTCTTTTAAAGTGAAATTTATGAGATCTTTTAAAAATATTATTAACTTCCTTTTCAAAGCTTGTCCTTATTCTTTTATAGGAAGAAAATGTTTTGACGCAGTTAAGGGAAAGACTAGATCACATACCAATAAAAACTTGAATGACAGAATTCTGTCATTCAAGTTAGGTATAAAAACAGGACGTAATATTATATTGATTGGAGTATTTTGCCCTATTCTTTGGTATTCAATTTTATCAGGAGCAAATAAAAAGTTTATAGAACTTAATTTAATACACTCTGCAATTATTGTAGGTTTAGGTCTTTTAGTTATGCTTGTTAATTATATCGCATTATTCAATTATCGAAGAACAATCTAAAAGTGTTCGTTTTGCTTGTGTATAACGGTCTTGTATATGAAAAGTAGCGGATTTTTATGCACTAACTTTTCGGTTTATTACTGACGATAAATTTACAAAACCAACTTTAAAGAAAGCACCTAAACCGCTGTTTTTTATATACGTTGTTGGTGGTAGTTTTTATTATTCAATTTAAGATATAGTAACTATCTTCTTAACAAATTGATTGCCTTTTAAATTTGTAACGATAAAATTTGCAACGGTCTTTCTGGCTACCAATAAGCCAAAGGTCTTTGAATCTGTCGAAATGTTAGCTTTTTTATTTTTTTGAGAGTCACTTAATCCCACAGGTCTAATTATCATCCAATCTACATCTGATTTTACAAGTATATTTTCCTGTCTCTCGTGGTCTTCATAACCATATTTGACATTACTGTTATTAATTAGCCATTTAAACCACATTGGTAGGTCATTTTTAGATTCATTTGCTCCCCAAGCTGATATGGTTATTATTTTTTGAATGTCGTTTTTTTCACCCAAGTCCACTAAAATTTTCATCGTGTCAGAAAGCAATGTTTTAGGGGTACGAAGTTTAGCCCAAGGAAAGTCGCTTTTCCTTGAAATATTTAATGCAGTTATTACTACATCAACACTCTTCATTGCTTTATTTAGGTCTATTGAATTAGTAACATCTCCCTTTACAACTGTTAGGTGTTCTGAATTTAGTTTCAATTTATCGGGGTTCCTGACAAGAGCTGTAGTCTCAATTTTTTCATCTATTAATCTTTTTAGTATTTCACTTCCCAATCTTCCTGTTGCGCCTAATAATAGTACATTCATTTTAGATATATTTTTTATATTAACTTACTTTAAGTAAGCAAAAATACTTAATTTTATCGATGAAATAAAGAGCTTACCAAATGGTAAGCTAATTACAAAAAAGTTATAAACACTGATTTACAGTAAGTTATGGATGAAAAAATGTTAAACAAATATTCGGATATCGAGAATTGTCCTATACGTAATGTGCTAAACCATATTGGGAACAAATGGTCTATGTTGGTTTTATCTATTTTAGATGAAGAAGGATTGCTTCGTTTTAATGAGATTCATAAAGCCATTGGCTCGATTTCTCAAAAGATGCTTTCAACAACATTAAAAAGGCTTGAATCAGATGGATTAGTGAAGCGTAAGGTTCATCCGGTTATTCCTCCGCGTGTCGAATATGAACTAACAAAAAGAGGTAAAAGTTTGATTCCTCATATTAAAAATCTTGTTGGATGGGCTGTCGAAAATTTTAATGATATCAAAGATTCAAGGTTGAAATTTGAGAGACTGTCTTAAATTACCACCAACTAGTATATAGGCGAAACAAACCTTCGTGTATACACCTAAAAAAAGGTAGATTAGCGAAGGTTTATATCGCATTATTTCCATCTCAAATATATCGCTTTTTTCTTATAAGTCATCAAACGGACTTTTAATTTGTTGGATATTTTTTGTGCTCACATGTGTGTAAATTTCGGTTGTCTTGCTACTTTTGTGTCCTAATAACTCTTGAATGTACCGTAAATCGGTACCGCTCTCTAATAAATGGGTTGCAAAACTGTGTCTTAACCAATGTAAAGTTACTGGTTTTGTAATTCCAGCCTTTTGCAAAGCATGTTTCAGTATAAGTTGCAAGCTACGTGCATCATAAGGTTGTCCTTTTATTTGTCCTTCAAATAAGTATGTAGTTGGTTTGTATACTTTATAATACTCTCGTAACATTTCTAAAATTTTTCTAGACAAAGGAGCTATACGGTCTTTTTTACCTTTAGCGTTTTTTATTAAAACCAAATTTCTTTTAGAGTCGATATGAAATGGTTGTAAAGCCAATAATTCGCCACAACGTAAACCGCAACTGTAAATAAGGGAAAGGATTGTTTTGTGCTTGATGTTGCTGTGAGCGTTTAAAATAGCTTTCACTTCTTCTTTGCTTAAAACATTTGGTAGTTTTTTTTCTCTTCTTGGACGATGAATTTTATCAATCTCAATTTTAGTTTCTAATATCGTACGGAAAAATAATTTAATGGCGTTCACAATTTGATTTTGATACGATGAGGAAAGGTTGTTTTTTAAAATATACTCGTTGTTATAAATAATCACATCTTCATTTGTAATTTCACAAATTGCTTTATCTCTATAAAATACCAGAAATGATTTTAGGGCTTCGCTGTAGGTATTAATGGTGTTTTCGCTATATCGTTTAGAACGTAGCCATTGCTTAAAACGGGCTATTTGCACCAACCCCTCATCTGAGGGTAAGCGTAACGATTGTAAAGGGATTTTAAATAAAATTCTGTTTTCTTCCGTATCTGGTAGGTGCCAAGCTTTTAGAGATTGGCTCCATCGGGCATCTTCAAGTTTTTTAATGCGAGCAATCAAATCTGCATCTTTTTCAAAATACACGCCGATACGTTTTTCTTCTTTATGTATTATGGGTTTTGCAGACCATTTCATAATAAAAGTTATTTACTTTAAAAGTAACTCTTTTTTGTGTTATCTCGTTTAAATTGAATGCTTTATTTTATGGGTTCAATTTTTATAACTTCGCTTTTTATAACTTTAGTTCCTGCTTCGTTAAATGTTTGTTCCACCGTTACTTTTATTTTATCGTATTCCGGAGTAGGAAATTTCATAAACCTTTATAGTTATTTTTCTTTTAAAAAGAACTCAATATCTGTTTCAAGAGCATCACATATTTTCAGTAGAGTCGAAAAATAAAAATCTTCTTTTCCATTTTCCATATCACTGATTTTAGCGCGATCAGTTTTTGGGATTCTATCAGCTAATTGTTGTTGTGTTAGTCGCTTTTCTAGTCTTTTATTTCTTATTAGCTGCCCAATTTTTTCAAAGCTTTTGGTAAAATTATTTTCCATTAAAAATTATTTGTGGTTTTATTGCCACATTTAAAAAATATTTATATATTTGTAATAGCGAATTGATAATTAGCCTTTCATGGGCAATTAAAACGATGATTTCTCGTTCCGTAAAGTCCTAAAATTGCAGACGAGAGTATCGTGAAATCGCTCCATGTCTAAAAAGTTTCTTACTTTTGCATACGGCATGCGAGCGGTTTTCACGTAAGCTTTCAATTGCAAACAATTTATTTGTAAGGGTCGTAGGACACCCACGGATTGAAAGTGTGAAACCGCTCCTTGCTTTTTCTGCAAAGAATTCTTTACACTCCCGAAACATCGTTCCATAACCACATAAAATATTATTTATGAGAACGAAATTTGTACATACCGCCATAACCCATCCGCCTTAATGCGGTGCTAAACCATTTCCTTTTTGTTGCTCCTGCACCAAAAAGTATATACAGCAATAGGCTTACCGTATGGTAGTCCTATAATAGTCTGCTATACACAAAAGCCACCGCCGTATATACAGTACCTCATTGCTTTGGCACTATATAAATAGGGCATTTTAACTTTTTTACTCGCACTTTAAAAGTATTGCCTTTATTTCTATTTTCCAAATCAAATGTTAAAATAATTAGGTACATAGCAGGAGCTTCAAAAAGGTTTTAAAAAATAATATACGTATGGCTATAATGAAGTAATGGATGTAGTAAAAGTAGCCATACCGTTAATCATCTATTTTGTACTAATGTTTTTTGTCAGCTTCTTTATCAATAAATCTTTAAACGTTCCTTACGACAAAAACGCATCCATCGCATTTACAGCCACAGGAAACAACTTTGAATTGGCAATAGCGGTAGCAATAGCCGTTTTCGGTATTCATTCCCCACAAGCGTTTGTAGGCGTTATAGGACCGTTGGTAGAAGTTCCGGTACTAATTCTATTAGTACGTGCAAGTTTATGGTTAAAGAAGAAGTATTACAGTTAGAAACAAGCAAAAGTTATGAAATGGCAATATGATTTCAACAGATGTACAAAAAATATAAGGTTCAATAATTAAAATAATATCGCGAAAATGATAAAACTAATAAAGACCATACCTGCATTTCCTGTTCGGGATATTGAAAAAGCAGTTGCCTTTTATAAAGCCCGATTGGGCTTTGATTGCAGACATATGGAAGAAACCTTTGCAATATTAATTAGGAATGGTATAGACTTACATTTATGGGCTTCCTGTAATTATAGCTGGAAATGGAAAAGTATTTTTTTATTTCTCAAACCGATTAGTAGCGGAGCGGAAAGTTTTTTGGCAGGTACACACAGTTGCCGGATTGAAATAAAAGGCATTGACGAACTGTATAAAGAACTAAAAGAAAAGGAAGTATTACACAATGAAAAAACCGAAATAGAAACCACTTACTACGACACAAGAGAATTTGCAACTTTGGACTTATACGGAAATTTACTAACCTTTTACGAAAATATACAGTAGGAACAAACAGTTCAACCAAGCCGGTTTTAACTTTTTGTATTTTAGCAATTGCTTAAATAAGCAAATTAACTATATTTGCAACATGGATAGTACTTCTTGTATAAGACAACAGGCGGACATTAAACAAATCAATCGCTGTAAAGAACGAGTTTCAGAACTTCACGGTTCGTTTGACTATTTGTCGAATGGACTTGAATTGGCGGGAAACAATGTAAGACTGAAAATCCTGTTTCTGATTTATGAAGAAAAACGACTATGTGTTTGTGATTTAAGCGATATTCTCGGTATGACAATTTCTGCAATTTCTCAACATTTACGAAAGCTCAAAGACCGTAGACTAATTGAAACGGAAAGAAAAGCACAAACTATTTTTTATTCATTGACAAAAGAGTATGAAAAAATGTTGACCCCATTTTTTGAAATACTTGATGATAATAAAATTTTATAAACTATATGAAAACGGACAACAAACTAATCGGCACTGGACTTTTTACAGCAATTGCTGCGTCATTATGTTGCATTACGCCTGTTTTAGCTCTAATAGCAGGGACAAGCGGGATTGCTTCAACCTTTTCTTGGCTCGAACCTTTCCGACCATATTTTATTGGCTTGACAATTTTAGTGCTTGGTTTTGCTTGGTTTCAAAAGTTGAAACCCAAAAAGCAAATTGACTGTGAATGTGAAATAAATGAAAAACCGAATTTTATGCAAACAAAATCATTTTTAGGAATTATTACTGTTATGGCGGCTTTACTTTTGTCATTTCCCCTTTATGCCCACATCTTTTTTCCAAAGACCGAAAGTAAAGCAATTATTACCCAAACTTCCAAAATCCAGAAAGTTGAGTTTACAATCAAAGGGATGACTTGTTCAGGTTGTGAACATCATATTAAAACAGAGATTAGCAAACTAAAAGGAATTATCGAAGTTGTCGTTTCCTATGAGAAAGGCAACGCTATTGTTAAGTTTGACAACAAGCAAACAAGTATTGCCGAAATCGAAAAAGCTATCAATTCGACAGGTTATAAATCACTAAAAAGTAAAGTTATATCATAATGGAAATTAAATTAAAATCAATAATAACTTGCCCAAACTGTGGACACAAAAAAGAGGAAACAATGCCAACAGATGCTTGCCAGTATTTTTATGAATGTGAAAATTGCAAAACAAGATTAAAACCATTACAGGGGGATTGTTGTGTGTATTGCAGTTATGGTACTGTAAAATGCCCGCCAATACAAGCAGGAAATAGCTGTTGTAAATAAGAGAAGCTTAATAATTTACTTTAGAAAGCTACTTGTCTAAATTTGTGAGTATAACCTATTTAGCGAAAAACCTCCGAATTATCAGAGGTTTTTTATTCATTATTTAAGATTTGGAGCATCCTGCCGACTTCAATATCCATTCTTGAAAACGCAAACCATTTTTTGCCCAGGTCTTTGAGTGATGCTCCTATATGGTAGAGTTCTGCATTATCAATAATCAAAAATCGGTCGTGGGCATCGGAGAAAACCTCAATAGTTACTGGAGGATATTGGCTATTGTAGCGTTGTAAGTCTAACCGTAACTGATTGCTGATGCTTTTGGTAAGGATTGTAGCGGTTACATTGTTTTTACGCTTACCCAGTAAAATAAGCACCGTATCATCCACGTAATTATCAAGCAGGATAATTGAGCTTACGGCACTTCGGATAATATCGGAAACAAAGGTGTAGGCATCAAATACCTGCCCGTTGTAGAAAATGCCTTTTTCGCTGTGCAGCTTGTCGCTTTCCAAAGCCTTAAAAATCTCTTCAAATTTTTGGTCGGCTTCCAGTTGCTTTAATTCGATATTATCCAAACGATGAAACAAAGAAGCGTTGCTGATAAGCATACGCCTCATTTCTACAAAGGCTTCCATTATTTCCACACTCATTTTAACGGCTATATCAGACCGGAGTATGGCAGATGCCATTGCAACGCCCTGTTCGGTAAAAACATAGGGCAAATAACGCCTGCCACCGTAATTTAAACTTGAGGTTCCAATTTGGAACCTCAAGTTTTCAACTTCCTCTTCGGTCAGTTGAAAGCAGAATGATACAGGAAAACGCTCAATATTCCGTTTAACGGCTTTGTTCAGGTTCTTTGTTTCTACCTGATATAAGGCAGCGAGGTCGCTATCCAACATTACCTGTTTGCCCCGGATAGTATAAATCAGGTTCCTGATTTCTTTGGGTACGATTGACGGTTTATTTTCCATTGCGTTTACTGCTTTTGTTTTTCTCAAACTCAAAGGAACTTTCAGCGTTTTCTTTCAGAATGATGTAAGCATCGAATTTCTTTCCCGCTTTGCTTGTCATTCCTTTAATAAGAGAGGTTTTGCCTTTATTGACAAGGCTTGTTACATTTTCGATACTGATTTGTACACCGCAGACGGTGCGGAACTGTACCCAGTTACAAGCCTCATCAGGGCATTTCACAATCTTGTCACGGATAATAAGCTGCTGACTTTTGCATTTCGGGCAGGTCAGATTGGGTTGGTTAGTGCTTGCAATAGAGGTTTGCAGCAATTCATCAGTAATAGATTTGGCATAGGTTTCCATTTCCTTTTGGAACGTTCCGGCATCCGCTTCGTTATTTTCGATTTTCTGCAATGCCAGTTCCCATTCGGCGGTCATTGCCACATCCGCAATTTTCCGGTCTTTAACAAGCCCATACACCTGTAATCCTTTTTCTGTAGGGATTAAAGAACGTTTATCCCGTTGGATATAATTACGGGTAAACAGGGTTTCGATAATGGCGGCTCTTGTTGCAGGGGTACCGATACCGATATTTTTGAGGGCTTTGCGCTCTTCTTCGTTCTCAATTTCTTTCCCTGCGGTTTCCATAGCCGACAAAAGCCCGGCTTCGGTGTAAAGCACTGGCGGTTTGGTCTGCTTTTCCAAAACGGCGGCTTCCTTTATGGCAAGTTCGTCGCCTTTATGCAGTTCAGGTAATTCCTGCACTGGCTCTTCGCCGTCATCGGTAAAACTTCCTTTTATGGAACGCCAACCCGCTTCCTGAATTTTACAGCCTTTTGCCGTAAAGTCGTAATGCAATACCTGTAATGATACATCGGTTATTTCTTTGACACAGGCTTGCGATATGGCTTCAAGCAAGCGAAGCGCAATCATATTGTAAATCTTGTTTTCGTCTGCATTAAGTACGGACGGCACTTTGTCCGTAATCAACAAACCGTGATGGTCCGTTACACGGAGGTCATTCACGATACGTTTGTTGAACCGTCCCCATTTGATTTTGGTAAGGGCTTGCTTGCAATCCTCACGATTTTGCAATGCCCGCACGAGGTTTGGAATTTCTGCCCACATATCTTCAGGGATGTATTTGCTCCCGGTACGTGGGTACGTGATAAACTTCTTTTCGTACAGGCTTTGCGCAATATTGAGCGTTGCTTCAGCAGATAATTTCAGCCTTTTGTTGGCTTCCTTTTGTAAGCCTGTCAGGTCGAAAAGCAAGGGCGGTTGTTCTGTAACGCTTTTGGTTTCTACTGATGTAAAGGTTGCCGTTGCGCCACGCTGAATAGCTTTAAGGGTATCATCAGCAAGTTGCTTTTCGTCCCATTTGGTTGCGGAAATACTTTTGAAATCAACCTGGGCTTTGTTGTGCGTTAATTGTATCTGCCAGTATTTCTTTACCGTGAAATTCTTATTGTCGAGGTAGCGTTTGCATATCAAAGCCAGTGTGGGCGTTTGTACTCTTCCGAGCGAATAAATGCCGTTTCCTGCGGCAATGCTCAATGCCTGTGTAGCATTGATGCCTACAAGCCAGTCGGCACGGCTTCTGCCTTGCGCTGCTTGATACAGCCCGTCAAATTCTTTTCCGTCTTTCAGGTTGTCGAAGCCTTGCTTTATTGCCTTTTCGGTAAGCGAACTTATCCAAAGGCGTTCAAAAGGTTTGTTGCATTTCAGGTATTCATAAATGTACCTGAAAATGAGTTCGCCCTCACGACCTGCATCGGTAGCAACGATGATGCTGTTGCTTTGCTTAAAAAGCTGCTCAATGACTTTCAGTTGCTTTAATGCGCCAGTATCGGCGGTGTACCCTTTGTCCTTTTTGACCTTGCGAACGGTCAATAAAAAGGGGTTGGGCAATATTGGCAGGGATGCTTTGTCAAATCCCGAAATCCGGTAGTCTTCGGGCATTCCCAGTCCTATCAAATGACCAAATGCCCACGTAACAAAATAGCCGCTACCTGTCAGGTAGCCGTCCTTTTTATCGGATGCTCCCACAAGTCCGGCTATTTCCCTTGCTACGCTTGGTTTTTCTGCAATGATTGTTTTCATACTGTATTACATTTTTCTGCCTTTGGATTTTGCAGGCTTGTTGTCCTGTTGTTCCTGCTGCTTTTCGTTTTTCGGTCTTTGCTGCCCGGACTTCAAAGGCTCTTGGACGTTCCTGGTCGCTTCGTTGGTTTTACCCTCCGAATTGACGGCAGTCTGCGTTTTATGGGTTTCGGCAGGTTCTACCCGTGCTTTGTACTGACCGGGAAACTCAAAATTGGTCTTTCCGGTATCTTTATCGAAAGTGATATAACCCTTATACGGTTGGTCTTTTTTATCTTTCAGTTCAACGTATATGGTTTGTCCGGCTTTGAACTTATTGTACTGCTCATCATCCAGTTCTTTGCCCCTGAAAGTTCTTGGAGCTTCCTGCGGTTGGCTTTGCTGGTTGCTTTGTTGGGTGTTCTGTTGGTTCGTTTGCGCTTGCTGATTGTTGTTGCTTCTGTCAAACAGGAACTCAACATATCGTTTGTCCGCATTGAATTGTACCGTTGCCGAAAACTCCGTTCCTTTCGTGGAAGTCATACCCTCTAAATAGAGTGGTTTACCCTCCATTAAAGTTTGTTTTTGTTCGTCATTCAGCTTTACGCCCTTAATTTCATCGGGAATTTTGATAAACTCCGTGTGTAGCGCAATCACATCATTGGTCAGCCTGTCAATGCTGATAATAGACGGCATCAGGTCGCCTGTTTTGGAGTTTACCAAATTGACGATACGCCCCATATTACCCGTTTCGAGCAGGTTTTTCTTGTCTTCGTCCGTAAACTTGTGACCGAAAAATTCAAAGTGGAGGTTAGGTTCTCTTTTGATACCGTGTATTGCCACGATAACATTGCCGTCTTCCGCTTGCTGTAAAGACAGGCGGGCATCCGTGCGGAGGATCGAGCCCCCGAGGTTGATACCTATCGGTAAAAGCTCATTGGTTTTATAACCTCGTAACAAAGGGTCGAGCAGGTTCCTTTTTTCAAGATACTCTTTGCTCAATCCGAGGTTTTTCATTGTGTCCCAATCAATCTGCTCCGGCTTGTAGCGATATTCGCTTGTTTCCGTTGTTGTTTGTGCTGTTGCCATATTATTTTGATTTTCTTGTTTTTTATCGGGTTGGGGTTCTGCTTTCACTTCGTGTTCTTTCAGCACTTTTTCGCCCTGTGGAGTGGGCTTATCTACGTGCTTTTGTAATTCCTCTGCTTTTTCAGCAGCAACCGAGGCAGGCACTTTGAAGAAAGTAAAGTTTGTAGGGTTCTTTAACTGGCTGAAAAAATTGGAAAAGAAGTTGGAAAAGAAATCACCGCTTTTATCCACACGCATAAACTGGTTTTGATTTTTCTTCGTGGGGTCAACGGTTTCCATTTTCCCGTTTTCGTCTATACTCTTTACTGCCTGGATTTTCATTTTCTCTTTATCCAGTACGAGTAAGATGTCCGAAAGCTGTTCGGGCATTTCCTGTTTATTAGTTGTTTCTTCGCTCATAATCTGAAAATTTCAAAATTTCACGATCGAATGTAAAGGAAGCCTTCACTGATTTGCTTTATGTGGCACTCAAAGGCAGCGTTTGTCACTTATTGGCATCCAGTTTAGGTAACGGAGGGTTAAAACTTTCCCTGATGAACTGATGCACATCGGATAGCTTGTAATACAGTTTTCCGCTAATGGTATAATAAGGGAGCTTACCTATGGAGCGATACCGTTGCAGGGAACGGTTACTGATTTTCAGCATTTGCAATAAATCCTGATTATCCAGTAACTCTTCGCCGTCTATGCTGTTGCGCTTCTTTTGTAAATCGTCTATGTGGTTGCCAAGAATGTCCAGCCTGTCCATTATGCGTTCCATCCACGCCACAAATTCCATTTTGTCGATATTCATACGGGTACGCTTTTAATGATTACCTGATTTCAGCTTTCTGCCTTTCTCGATATAGCTTTTGCCTTTCGCCATAAGCTGCTCCACATATTCATCGGTCGTCTGCACGGCGTTAGCGTTGAGCATTTCCTTGATAGCACCAATCGTATAGTAATACTGCCCGTACATTTTTGAAAAAGCTATCTGCCCGTTGGTGCGCATACGCCACAACGTTTTTTCGCTGATGTGGAGATACTGGCAGACTTCGTGGTTGTTGAGCCATAAGCTATCGTAGCTTGTATCTTCCAGTTTGAGGATATATTCGCTAATGGCTTTCAACCGCTCATTGAGGTGCTTCCACACTTCTTCGTCAACTGTTATAATATTCATTGCACTGCTGTTTAATGTTCACAGGGCAAAATTCAGAAGTGTGGCAGTGTTTGTCTGCCAATGCTTACCCATTGGTTTGGCACTTTTTTGATTTTTTTTTGCAATGAGGAAAATCCTTGTTTAATAAGGGTTTTAGCGTGTTTCAGTTATTTTGTTGTAGCTTTTTGCCAACTTTTGCCAATTGGCAGATATGGACAAAAAAAGCAGTACACAAAATGTACTGCTTTGAAACACTTTTGCTGTTACGGCTAAAGGTCTTTATCCATATACTCTTCGAGGGAAATTTTGAGTTGGTCTAAAAACGCCGTCCGGGAGCCTGCCCTTGTTTTCATTCGGTGGAAAGAATGGTGTATATCGTTCAAGGGCGTTCGGAATAAGATTTGAAAAATCAGAGCTAATTTTCTGATGCCTATTTTACCGTATGCAATAGAATTGGAAGCATACAGGGCGTAAATCAATTCTATCAGTGCATTTTGTGAATTAGTCCACGAAATGTCTTTGCTTGCATCCCCGTTCATTAAAATGGTATCGGGATTTTTTTCAGGATTGATTTTGGTAAGCAAAAAAGTATAGAGTAATTCATTGGCTATAATGTGGGCAACTTTGTTATCGTAGTAGGTTGAAAAGCTAAGGTCAATTTCAAATACGGCACTCTTTAAACCATCGTGGTAATTGACTTTTCCGAGCCTGAAATAACTGTGGTCACGGTCTGTTCTGCCTGCACGGTAGTACCTGTAAAAATCTTCATTGGATATGCTTTCCTTATATTCGGATTTCAGGATTTTCAGTTGGTTTTCAAAATAGCTTTGATGTATTCTCCCGGTACTTACAGGACAGGTGGTTTCAATACGGAATACCTTATTGTAATAAATAAGTTTTCCTAAAATCTGCGGTTTGATATTCTTGAAAAAATTGATTTCCTGCCGTTCGTCCTTAAATCCGGTCTGCAAGACTTTCATCTTTATAGTAAACAGCATTTCCTTTAAGAATAAGGTCATTTGGTAAGCCTCATCCGCAGTTTGCATCATTTGAGAAGATAGCATATCTTCCTGACGCTGAATTTCCGATAATATTTTGTTCAACACGATTTCCATAGCTTAGTCTGTTAAAAGTTATCACTACTTGTTTCGGAACCACATTTTAATTGATATACCAAAACTTGGAAATAATATGTAAACCATTATCACATTGTGTCCCCATATTGGGAAAGATTTATTTCCAATTACGCTTTTTGATGTATATTGGAAAAGCAGAAAAAGGGTTAAGTACACTACGACTTAACCCTTTTTTTATTAAATTTGCAATAATGATTTACAAGGTAATCAGATGAAAGCGAGTGCAGTAAGCACCATTACTAAATCGTTACCGATAGCACTTTCGGTTCTTGTAAACTACTCTTTATTAGCCACTTTGGGCTATATTAATCTTTTTTTTTAAAAGAAATAAAACCAAGAAACTAAAACAAGCAGTTGTTGCTGTAGCTGTAATAGCATTTATGGGGTCTTGTGCTGTTCCAAACAAAACAAGTGAAAAGCAGTTGGATACCACTATCCAAGCAAATGCTACCGATTTAATGACAGACTCTGCACAAACCTTGGCGAATTTGCCTTGGCGAGATGTGTTTACAGATGCCAAATTAATCTCACTTATAGATTCGGCACTGAAAAATAACCACGATGTCCGCCAAACGATACATCGAATTGAATTGGCACAAGCAAATTTCAGAATGCGAAAAGCAGCTGGTCTGCCTTCTTTAGAAGCGGCGGTGGAAGCCGGACTCCGTAAGTATGGTCATTATACCGAATCCGGAATCGGTAACTACGATTCTAATTTCTCCGAAAATCTGAATGCAGATGAGAAAATCCCAGAACCTTTTATCCCCGATTATTTTGTAGGGGTGAGGTCTTCATGGGAAATTGACCTCTGGGGGAAACTTCGAAATAGGAGAGAGGCTGCATTTGCACAGTTCCTAGCCAAACACGAAACAAAGCGTCTGTTGGAAACAGAACTCGTGGCTAGTATTGCCTCTGCTTATTATGAATTAATCAGCTTGGATCAAAAGATCCAAGTCTATGAACAGAATATCAAATTGCACGAACGTGCCTTAGAAATCATCGAGGCGCAGAAGGATGCCGGTAGGGCTGACGAATTGGCGGTACAACAATTCCGTTCCATTCTCGCCGAGTCTAAAGCCAATCGGGAACTCGCCGAGCAGGATATCCTGTCCTACGAACATCAGATTAATAACTTAATCGGTCGTGTTTATCAACCCATCAGTAGAATGGATAATGTCAATGGTCAGCAAGCTCTTTTTCAAGATCTGCAAATTGGCTCCCTTTCGGAATTGCTAAATAACAGGTTGGATATTCGTCAAGCTACCTTGGAACTAAAGGCTAGTCAACATGACCTAGAAGCTTCCAGGTTGTCCTTTTTGCCTGCTATTGCTATTAGTCCCTACCTGGGGCTGCAATCGTTCAGCCTGGACAAATTGTTTACGCTCGATAAGTCTGTTACTTATGGCCTCTTTGGCGGAATTAGCATGCCAATCTTCAAACAGCGCGAATTGAAGTCACAATATGAATCCATGAAAGCGGAGTACGGTATTCATTTCTTGTCTTATGAGAAACAGGTCATGCAAGCTGTCAACGAGGTGTCTTTGGCATTAAAAACCCAAGATGCTATCGTGAAAAGGGAAGTGCATGTGCAGGCACAGACCCAGGCCTTGGAGGAAGCCATTGTTGCTGCCGAAGCCTTATTTATGGCTGGACGAGTTAATTACTTGGATATTATCACCGCGCAAAAAGGCACCATTGCCGCGCAAGTGGCGCAAGTGGATGTGCAAAAAGAAAAATTATTGAATCAAATTGTGCTTTATAAAGCATTAGGTGGAGGGTGGAAGTAAGCCTTGCTTACTTCGTTAGTTTAGGGAGGCTGTGGAATGGCCTCCCTTTTTTAGTGTAAATAAATTATGAGTTCGAAATGCAATCTATGCAACAGACGAAGCGCCTAGAATTGAACCATTCCAGGCAAGCAGCTTGCCCCGCTATTGGCCTTCAACCTCAAATCCACTGGAAATCTCATGCTTTATCTTTTGAGGATTAGTTTTAAATGTTAATGAAAAAATTATCGGTTCAGATTTATGATGGGTATATCGACTTGAATTCCCGCCTTATATTGAAATAGGTTTAAAGATCCTTTTGGCTTTTCTGTAGTTTCTGTCATGACATAATTCGCTCCAACAAAAAATACAAATGGACTGTTTTTTAGGTACTTCATGAAATTAATACCAGGGCTAATAATTTGACGAACTTTCAGCTTTTCCTCATCAATCTCCGGATCACTCTGCCATAAATATTGATTCACCAAATTGCCTAGATCCAGAACTTGAAGAAAGATTCCCTGGTTACTACCTGAAAAGGTGAAACCAACTGGGGCGGTAATCCCATAAATCCAACCATTGTTATAATCTGTTTGTGAATTTAAGACCCATTGCATCCCTGCATATGGACCGACATAACCGTTGATGCTGATGCTGAATTTGGACTCCCGCTTCATCCGATAAGAGGTCGCCGGTAATACATTGCGATCAATCGCAGCCGCCAAACTCTTCTCATCCGTACTGTTCGAAATATCCGAAAAGAAACTGGTGACTTGTTTTAATTTCGCTAAATGATGTAATCCTCTATTCTTTAAATAGTCATTGCTAACCTCCGCGGCATATTCACTGTAAATAGGAGTTCGTAGGGCTTCCATCGGATTATCCATAAAGTCAATCAAAAAACCAATCAATACTAATCTATCATAATCGTATATTTGCGTGCTATCTTTCTTCCCTCCTGAGTTCAAATCAGGATTTAATAAGTCAACTAATTTATACCAAAATTCATTTTTGGAATCTTGTATAGCCAGGTTGATAATATTTTCTTTGTCTTTTTTATTGGCTGTAGAAGCATATTTCAGAAATTTAATAGCTTTTCGTGCATCCTCAATAGTTATTGGAAAATTGTCGTTTATAGTGATTTTCCCATCCTTTATTTTAAGTTTTATTTCCTCTTTGGGCTTAAACCTTCCTTTTTTATTCAAGGTGGATATATCTTTTTCCACACCATCAGAACCCATTTCTATCAAATCAATCTTTCCAGATGTGTGAATGTTTACAGAAATACCTTGTTTGAAAACCTCTTTTTGTAAAATACCCAATAAGGTATCCAAGGCAACATCAAAGTTCTTCTGGTAAATATGTTTATAAATCGAAAGGGCAGATTTAAAATTATCGATCACACGTACTTCTTCAGGTTTAAATTCAAATGTGTTTTTAATCTGTAGGATGTTTTGATCCATAAATTCCCAGAAATTGTTCTTTTGTCCGGATTCCTGACCGCCCTGATCTTGCTTCGCTATCTTGTCAAACTGCGATAGGGTCAATAATAAACTGCTAAGGTTTTTTAGGTCCGGAAACTGACCCTTCTTTGTCTTGAAGTAACTCCCATATTTTATTTCTATCAAAGACGATAAGGTGTTTATCTCTTCTTCTGTGAGACTGGACAGTTCCTCATAACTTAGCAATCGATAAGTAGGCTTCGTATCCACATTGTCAATCATAAAGAATTCATTGGTGAGAATATACAGATTGTCGAATATCTGATTGATGTAATTTAGTTTGGAAGTATCTGGAACAGCTGGGTTCAAATGAAAGTGCTTGATGATGTCACGATACGAATACTGTTTATGAACCAATTGCAGTAATTGTTGCCCTAAGCCAACGGTTACTTTCAATTCATCTAATTTTTTCTTACTTCCAGACCAATTTCGATCGATCCAATCGCTTGCAATTAAATTAGATGGTAAATGAATGAAATCTTCCGCAAAGGCCAATCGCCATGCTGAACCAAAATCTGGACTGTTAAAATTGGTCTGTTGTATTAACATTTTATGGGTGTTGGGAAAGGCATCATATACAAATGGATTGTTGATGTCCTGCTTTAATCGATCCAAAAACCATATAACTGTCTCTTGCTTTGCTCGGTTCGCCAAGAAAATGGCCATCGCTTGAATCAAATCCGACTCCGAGGGTAAGGAAAAGGAAGACCGGCTATTCTGCTCGGCCTGCTGAATAGTACTTTGAACCTGAATAATCTGAGTCGATTTTTCTGAGGAACTCTCAAAACCTTGGGAACTGAAATCCAATAATAAGGAGGTCTTATTAGATTTTTTTATTTCGTTAAAAATAACCTTAGCATATTCTGCTATATGAGGGGCCGATTTCGTGCTAAATGAGTCAACCATCGATATTAAAGAATCTCGAGTTTTTTCATGTTTGCTAATTGTATCAGCAATGGACTTTTGTAAACTAACAACTGTATCATTCAATGTCAGACCTTTGATAGGGTGAATGTTCTGATTTTTTATATCATCTATATCTTTTTGGACAACTTTTCTTATACTATCAATTTCCGTTTTAGATTTTACTGAATCTAATCTAGCTAAAGTGAATTGATGCCCATCCAACTTTCCTTTTAAATTAGAAAGTATAGGTAACTTTTGATTTTCCTCCTTTAGTTTATTGACATTTTGCTCATGAGTAATTACCTCTTGAAGCAAATCTTTCCTATGTTTATTTGTCGAGTTAGGATTAAGTTGAAGTTTTTTTTCAACACTAGGTATATCGAAAATGTTGTTGTTAATATCCTTTTTAATAATATTGATTTTCAATGCATCATAATCCTCTATGAAATTTAATCTTAGTTTTTGGGATGATTCTTCTGTTGTTTTTGATCGCTGTGATCGGTCGAGTATACTTGTCAAGGTGTAATAAACTTGATCCATTTGATGATTCTTCAGCCCTTTGGCATTCATATATTTTGCCAATTGAAATAAATTATAAAGTGGTAATGCCGTACTGTCCTTCCGACTAGCTTGCGATTTGGCTTGAATTGCAATACATATTAAAACAATCAAAAATAGGAGCTTCTTCATCTTGCTGTTAATTAATTGGTTGGTTACTAAAGTTATAGAGATACCTTTAGGTTCACCATACCCCAATAAGGGTATTTTTCACAAATTCGCTCTGCAGAATGACTTTCTTTATCTCCTCCTTATGTTAAATGATATAAAGTAGGTTTGGTGATATTCAGTGTTTAAATTATCTGGTCTTGTATTCTGAGCTTTTCCAATTCCATCACTACTTTCTTGTTTTCGGGGCTTTAGATTTTTCTTCCTATTACTTATACCATCTCCTTGATGCCTAGCAATGCTTTTTATTGTCGAGTTATCTTGTTTTGGTTGTTTTGTAAGAATCTATTCTATTAGATTGAATCAGTTTTACGCTGTCTGCATTTTTGTTAAAAGTGATAGTCAGCCTTTCAATAATATCATATTAATGACCTGGATAATATAATGACCCCACTATAATTCATGTCCAACCCCTAATTTCCCCCGTTTTCCTTCGAATCTCCCAAGGAATTCTCTCGGATCTTCTAGGGATCTTGTTCGGATCTCGTTCGGTCTGAACCGAACGAGATCCGAAGGAGTTCCGAACGAGTTCCGAAGGAGATCCGAAGGTGTGTCGAACAGAACCCCTCGGAATCCGCCCAGAAGCACATTCCCGATAGGACGGTGACAGAAAGCAATCAGGAGTAAGGATAATGGATATTCCCTTCCCTGCAAAAGCTGCCCCTGGACAGGCTTCCGACCATATTGCGGCATATCCTGCACATTTTCGGTCCATCTGGATAAAATTATCTCCCAATAGTCTAGCGAGTTACGGCGTTACCGAGAAAAATGTTCACCCTGGGTCTTGGAAATACGGTTCCAAAGTCCCTATCTTTGCACCACTCCGCAAGGGAGGGACGGCCATACGGCCACTGAAACAAGGGAAGGAAAGGATGATCGGAAAGGCGGATTCCGCACGACGATCGACCGAGAAAAACGACCGAAAAATTATTTTAAAATAAATTTTGCGGAACCGAAAAAACCTTCTACCTTTGCAGTCCCAACTACGGGGAACGGCACAGGGCGCGACGCCCGGAGCCGCAGGAAAAATGACAGATCGGCCCCGTTTGGGGATGATATACAAGGCCGAAGCGCGAAGCGGAGGCGAGAAGTTCTTTAAGTTTTTATGATCATGTAGCGCAGCGAGTAGTCGAAAGACGAAAGCTGAAGAATGAGATTTTTATAAGTCAATTCAAATCAGATCCGGAACGGCGACAGATATTAAATAATTAATAGATACGTTTCCGTTTATTTATAAATGGTCACGATCTCACACTTCATTCTACAATGGAGAG
>NZ_BAAAZI010000014.1:0-510 GCF_039536825.1 Sphingobacterium kyonggiense | reverse complement strand
GTAATTGGGGCTAAGTCGTAACAAGGTAGCCGTACCGGAAGGTGCGGCTGGAATACCTCCTTTCTAGAGCCCGATTTCCGGCTCGACTGCGCAACATATGATCGTTTATAAAAAGAAAAACTCAGAAGAAAGTACCTACCCGACCTAATGGTCAGGAATGGAACATCCCTTCGAAGAGATGAACAGATAAGCTAGTCCCGTAGCTCAGTTGGTTAGAGCACTACACTGATAATGTAGGGGTCAGCAGTTCAAATCTGCTCGGGACTACCATTAAAGATTAAATGGAAAGGGGAATTAGCTCAGCTGGCTAGAGCACCTGCCTTGCACGCAGGGGGTCAACGGTTCGAATCCGTTATTCTCCACGAGTTCAGGTCCGGTAATGCGGTTATTGGGTATGCGACCACGGTCTAAATACCAAATACTGAATACTCGGTACCAGAACAAAGAGTTCTTTGACATATTGGAAGAAAAGAGACACAAGAGAAGACAACAGAGGACGATGCGCCACGG
>NZ_BAAAZI010000013.1:0-42776 GCF_039536825.1 Sphingobacterium kyonggiense | reverse complement strand
TTTTTGTCGGTTTACTCATGTCGTTAAATTTACGTTTTAATTGTTCGGATTTTGTAAACCATTTTCAGGAACGGACAATTAGACAACAGACGAAAGACAAAAGAAAACCTAATCTTGAAAATAGGTGATAGCCAAGAAATAATCTAAAAACAACAGAAATTGCGTCAATATTGTGTCCTTTGCTAATTGGGTTCATTTGGATAAAATACGTTTAAACACAAGTATACTTTCCTTTTTGCCGTTATACAGGAAGGATTATAATCTCCAACAAGCTCAGGGTGGATAATTTATTCAGACTTGCAGATGATCATCTTTTCATATTGAACAGTCATTTTCTTTCAAAATGTGTCAAATACAGTCAAATCATTCTATTCATGCTGTTTTCAAAATAATCGAAAGTAAATAATTTTAACTTTAGAAAACATTTTAAAGAAATTGAACGTTTGAATTATAAATAGAACAGATGAAAAAATTGATTGCCACTATCCTATCCGTGTTTACTATTAGTGTTTTGTTTGCTCAAAATATGAACTCCGTGGAAGCGGATTTATTGAAATCATTTTCAAGAATCCAATATTGGGCTAGTGATGGTCGTGGACAAGATTATTCCCTCGATTCTTTATTAGCTGCAAATCAGAATTTTGAGAAGATGCTCTTTCAGGTCACTTCTAAACATGCGGCCAGCTTAAATCATCCTTTTAAATCTTTAGTTGATAAAGGATTACATATTTCTTCTGCTCCAAACGGAAAATTTAGAATCTATACCTGGAATACTCTAACAGGAGGAAGTATGCATTTTTATAAGAATCTTTTTCAATTTAAAGCCGGTAATCAGGTATTATCTGAAAAAGACAAGAACGAAGAAGGTGATCCAGGGGTATTTTTCAGAACTGTTAATGTTGTTCATGTCGGAAATAAAGACTACTATTTAGGTTATCAAATTGCGCTACTAAGCTCTGCATTGAGCTACCATAGCATGAAGGTATTTAGCATCGATGATAAATCCTTAAACAGCGATGCGAAGTTAATCAAGACCAAAACGGGAATTCGAAACCAATTGGGCTACGAAGTTGATCAAACGAAAGAGTCCAATTCAGACCTTCCAATGGAACAAACAATGATTGAATACGATAGTAAACATAAGGTTATCAGTTTACCTTTAATCCAAGCGGATGGTAAAGTGACCGATAAACGCATTAAATATCAATTAAAAGGACGTTATTTTGAAAAAATATAATTATTTTAAGATTATAACTAATTCCGATAATTTGAAATGTTCAAAAACAATAGACACTTCCAATGTCCAAATTGTCATAATAGGCAACATGTAAGACATTTATTTTGGATGTCAAAGTATTCTATGTGGCCATGTTATTCATGTGGAGTGCAGTTAAAACCAAAGAATATTTCCATAATAAGTAATCTAATTGGAATTTTAATTGTCGTCATTCCAGCTAATATAATGCTTTACCGTTGGCATATTAGTCTTTGGAAAACTTTTCTTATTTGTTTGCTCATAGGAGGTATATTTTATTTGTTCAGTTTAATCTATTTTTATAGGACTACTGAATTAGAACAAGCATAAGAAATAGACTTATGATCATCATTTTTGAATCCGAAAGTCATCACATATATCTCACTAAATAGAAATAATAAGCATCCATCATGAAGTATTACATCAGCATAGCAGAGAAACATCTTCTTAGCACTTCTCACCGTAAAACTTGGTTAGCCGTATCAGACGTTGAAGAAAAGGAAACGGAATGCGCCGAGATATTAAAAGAAACAGAAGAGGAAATAAAAACTAAATTCCCGGAATTACCCAATAAGATGGTTTGGGGACATTACTTGATTTTTAATCATCATGGGTCTGTTTTATCCATAGACATTGATTATGATGATATCGAGGCAATAAAACGGGAGATATTAGAAATTGCTTTAAGGAAGGACTTGATGGCATTAATTGGTTCTGAGGATAAGATCTACAAAGATATTGAGGACATAAACTAAATTATTATGGGTTATAACATTGCAGGTTTAGTTATTAAAGGTACGCCGACTCAAGAGACCTTAGAGGCAATCTTAGGGGATAAATATGTGTTTGAAAAAGAGATCGATTTTGAGGAGGCTAGTAGCAGTCAGCGTCCAAAGGAAAGACTTGATGTTTTGCAAACAGGTTCGGGTGTATTTCTCTTGTTTGATTTAATGGATGGTATACATCCTCCCCCAACCGATTTGGAAATCATTCATTTTATAATCTCCGATGTGTCCGACACCTATTATTTGGATAAATATGAACAAGGTGAATTGGTTAGCCATATGGTTATTAGTGAAGGCGAAATAGCTGAAGCATCTGGCGAAGCTATATTTGATCCAGAGGATGCTCTTGAGGATTTTGTTTTTCATCAAGCCGCTCAGTACTTAGAACTCTCCGAAGGTGAGAATATTTGGGATGCAACTTTCATTAGAAATAGATATTTGGGGGAATCTTAAAGGGAGGGTTTGAGACTCGGATTGTAAGGAAGAATGGTTTTGAATTAGATGATAATAACTAGAATTATAATTATGTTGAAATGTTTCTAATCTATGGCTGAGTCTAATTAATTGAGCGATTTTCTATTGATTTTATAAAGGATATTTCTGGTAAAATAATTTGATACTCTTTATCCAGCTCTTCATTCTTCCAAAAGACTATAAAATTGATTTTTGCAGATTTTAAATGGTAATTTTTTGATCTAAGATTCTCAATTTGATTTAAGAATTGTTTAGAGTATTTAAGTATTGGTAAACCAGTTAAATCATTGCAACCTACTTCGTTCACTTGTAAAGAATCCCCACTAATAAGTTTATCAATTAAATGTTGTTTGTTTTTGAAAAAATCAAGCCAGATATCTTTAAATGTCAATTGAAAAACTATTTCATTTGATGGTTGATAGGTTTCCCTGTCTTCAATAATAGTTAAGTTATCAATTTTTATAGACTGAAAGATTGGGTTATTCACATAGATTGACAAATTAGATTTTGCTCTAGTCAGAGCAACGTATAACAGTCTTTTTTCTTCATCATTTAATAGGTTATATTTATTTAGCATAAGAAAAACATTATTAAATTCCTTTCCCTTTGCTTTATGAATAGTAGAAACAAGAATTGTTTCTCCATTTTCAGCCATAAAATCTTCAAGTTTAGATTCATGGATGTACACTAATAAATCAGAATAGTATCTAGTTTTCGGATTTGAGAGTTCGAAATCCTTAATCAGGTTTATTAGGATCTCCAACTTGGAGCTCATTTTATACTTTCTGTAAACTTCTTTTTTAGCAGATAACCATGCCTCATCGCTGATTGTAAAAACTTGATTGTTTGATGTTAATTGATCCATGAAAAAACGGATTTCCAATAAATTATAAAGACTAAAACCTTCATTTGATTGAATTAACTTTGCTTTAATATTATTTTTCAATAACATGCCTGTAACCTGCAATGCCTCATCATTAGTTTTTGTTAATACACATGTGGTACCAATAAGATCGGTACTTATGATATCTTGAACTGTAGGATATATTAGATTCTCGCTTTGGAATTGGGTGACTTTAAATTTTCCATTTTCATTTTGCATTGGTATAATGGAATTACTCTTTAATCTATTTTGTATATTATTTACAAATTGATTAGAAAAAGCTACCAGGTTGCTTTTACTTCGATAATTTTCTACCAACTCATATTTTTCAGCTTGATAATTCGATATTATTTGTTGCAAATATTTAGAATTAGCTCCTCTAAATCCATAAATATTTTGGTCATCATCACCAACTGCAATTACTCTCATTTCTTCATTGTGCTGCATTAAGGATTTAATTAGCTCGAATTCATTTTCATCCATATCTTGAGCTTCATCAATTACCAAAACAGCTTTCGTTATCCGACTAACCTCAACTTCCTTGTTATTTATTTTTTCAATTGCTTTATTAATTACGTCTTTTGCTTTATCCAAGGTTCCTATTCTACCCAACAAATCAAAACAGTAAGAATGGAAAGTTTTGATTTCAATAAAATTTGCAGCATTACCAATTAATTTGAGAAGGCGCTTCTTGAATTCAGAAGCAGCAGCTCGAGAAAATGTTATCATTAATAATTGTTCATGCTTTAGGTCCTCCATAAGAAGTAGAGAAGCCAATTTATGGACTAAAATTCTGGTCTTTCCACTTCCAGGACCCGCTGCTACAACAATATATTTACTATCCTTATCATTTATTATTTTTAATTGCACAGGTGATAATTCGCCAAATAGCTCTTTGAACTTAGAAGGTGTAATATTTCTCTTGATTTCATTTTGCCGACTTCCTTTGAAATACTTATTTAAAAATGATGAATAGTTTAATTTAAAATAATCATCTACAAATTGTAAAGCACTTTTATAGTCCTCAAGCATTTTTTTGGCATATTCCCCTACGATATGAATTTGTTGTATTTTATTCTCATAGAATTCATATAGCTTTTGATAATCATCTTTTGTGTATTGTTTCTTATTGTTTTGTTCTTTACGTTCAATTGTAAGACGGTTATATAGTACTAAAAATCCACCTTCAATTTTTATAGCTTCGATTCTAGATAAATAAAATAGTGTATCCTCAATATCTTCAACTGAGCATTCTATTTTAAATAACTCGTTTGAACTTTCATACCTATTCTTTAATTCATGAACAGAAAACTCGACTAGTACCTCTTCACTTTCACTTTGGTCCAAATGCCTACGACTTCTTTCATATAGAAAATCAATGATAAACCTAGCTAACATTTGTCTTTTAGCAAGTTTTTCTTTTAATACACCTGAATCTAATAAAGAGATAATAGCAATGTGATTCTTAGAACTTAGGTTTTTTCTTTTGATCCAATTTTTTATAGCCCAAATATTGAAAATCGTTTTAAGCTTATTGGAGGAAATATCCGTTAATCCTTCTTTTTCGGCTAATTCATTTAACTCTTTAAGATGGAATATCTTTTCTTCCAAATCAATATATCGGATTAAAAAATTCTCAATTTTACTGAATTCTTCAACAATTTGAAGCGATCTGTTTTTATGTTCACCTTTTTTGATAAAAGCATTCAAATCCTTTGAATCGGCTAAAATCCGTTCTTCTCGTAAAAGATTGATAATGGTTATCACCTCATCTTTCACTATTCCCAAATGATCGCTGATATAATCTATTCTAGATTCTGCTACTTCTTCGCTACTATTCTTTTTATTTTTACTCGAAAAGAGTTTTCTAATAATACGGATAGCATTTTGTTTTTGACTCTGGATAAATCTATTGCTAGAATTGATTTTTTCTATTGCTTCATTAACATTTTTAGAAAGTATACTATTTGCAAATACACGAGGCATATTTTGTCCACGTTTGAGGTACCCGGCCTCTTCCAATGCAGCAATAGCAGTAGTAACACGTGTTTCGATGTCTAATACATTTTCATCCCAACCGGCTTTCCTAGCTATTTCTAGTGCCGAGTTTGACGCAGTACTTCTAAATCTTGTAATATCTTTTATGGCTCTCCAAATTTGTTGGATTTCCTTAATACTAAGTTTCGTTTGATTAAGTAGAATAAAATGTTTGCTAAGATCTTCCTCATTAAACAGTACAAAACAATCGGCGGTAATATTTTCATCTCTACCTGCTCTACCAGCTTCTTGAACATAATTTTCGAGTGAATCTGAAATTTCAAAATGGATGACTAAGCCTACATCCTTTTTATCAACCCCCATTCCAAAGGCAGATGTGGCAACCATTATCTGAGTATCTCCATTGATAAAAGAATTCTGATTTTCGGTTTTTTCTTGCTTCTCCATTTTACCATGGTAAGCTTTTGCATTAAAACCATCATTATTCAATCGTTCAGCAAGTTTATAAGCAGTCTTTGTTCTCGAAACGTATATAATGGTTGGACAATCTTTTTGTTCAATTAAATCTCGTATGGTTTGGTACTTATCGTTTTCATCATTCTTTTCATATACCTTATATTGAAGATTTGTCCTTGAGGCATTTGAAGTGAATAATTTAAGGTCAATTGACAGTTTTTCTTGAAAATATTCTTGAATATCTTCGATTACTTTTTGCTTTGCTGTGGCGGTAAAACAAGATACTGGAATGGGATTATCTAAATTTTTCTTTTCTTGAATAGATTTAATAAAATCTCCAATATATAAATAATCCACCCGGAAATCTTGTCCCCAAGAGGAAAAGCAATGGGCTTCGTCAATTACAAACCGAGCAATCTTTCTTCCTAAAATTAGACGTTCAATAGATTTTGAACGTAATGATTCAGGGGAAATATATAAAAGAGAGGCCGAGCCATTTTCTACTCGTTCAAATGATTTTGCTCTTTCAATAGGATCTAATAAACCATTAATGGTAACTGCGTCGGTAATCCCATTCTTTTCTAGATTGTCAACCTGATCTTTCATTAATGACTGTAGAGGAGAAATAATTACAGTAAGTCCTTTAGAAGTTTCTCCGCTCAATAATGCTGGAACTTGAAATGTTATCGACTTTCCTCCTCCTGTAGGAAAAATAGCGAGAATTGATTTGTTATCTATAGCAGCCTGAACAGCCTTTTCCTGCAAAGCCTCTCCTGCAAAGGTTCGATAGGAATCATATCCGAAATATTTCTTTAAGGCAAGAATAGGATCTAAAACACGATTACAATATGCGCATCCACTTACACAAGGCTTGCTTCTTAGCAAAGTCATCAATTGTTCAACTTCCGGATAATTTTTTAATAACCATCGAGGGGTAATTGAATTAACTTTACTATGCTGAAAAAAGGAATTAATGAGAGCAAGACAATAGGCTAATTCAATAGGTTTATTAAGAATAAAGTTCTCTAAATCAACATGGTCACAAATTTCATTATGAAATACGGTCTTAATAAGATCAGCTAAATTGAGATAATAAGATTGGATTTTAATAAATTTAAAGAATGCAGCAAATTCCTTTTGATCTTTTAATAATAAATAAAGAATCTGTTGAAAGGGTTTTTCTAACCTATTGAAAGCATTAACCTCATCATAAAATAGATTTTTAGCTTTTATTGCATCATTTAAAGGGTTGTTGGATTCATCAGTTTGAAGCTTGTCATCTTTTACTAAAGCATGATAAGGACTTGTAGGAAAAAGCAATGGGGATAAAAACAGCGTATCAATAACGGAGTCAACATTAATTCCGGCTAGATTTATCGCATTACCGATATATAAAATATCATGATTTATGATATTATGTCCACAAACGAATCGACTTCCTTTTATAAATTGAGTAAATGACTCAACAGAAGGATGATGGAAAGAGTTTCCGTCATCCTTAATACTTCCAATATCAAGGATTCGATTACTTTTAGGATCAATTTCGGTATCTATAAATGCCAGCATTTCCAATTTAATTTAGGAAAGATAATTTTGCTAGTTGGTTTTTAATCTAATGATAGATGTCAATTATGAAAGTAATAAAAAACTTTTATAGAAAGTATATTATTACGCATTTGATGTGAAAATAACTTTAAATAATAACCTAAAATACCTAAAGAATAAATTTCAATTAAAGATAAAAACTTCACTTAAGCTTAACACGAGCTTCACATTCAACTTCTTTATTTGTGCCAATTTATTAAGCTTTATTAATGAGAAAACAAATCTTAACACTAACAGCTGCTTTGTCCTTAGTAGCAGCATTTGCATCCTGTAACAAGGATCAAGATCCTAACAAACCAAAAGAAGTAAACTATCCAGAAATGGCAGAAGTTGAAACGCCTCCAGTGCTGATGACCACTGCAGATGGAGTGAAAGTTTACAATGGAGGTTTTGGTTCTGCAGTTGCCACAGATCCGAACGATCCGGAGGTTTTCTACATGATGACCGACCGTGGATCCAATGTTGCTGGCCAAGCAAAAAACTCCATTATCATCGGTAAGACTGATTTTACTCCTCAAATTGGGAAATTCAGATTGAAAGATGGCAAACTAGTGCTGGAGCAAGTAATTGAATTGAAAAATGAAAAAGGCGCTAAATTAAATGGGGTACCGAATCCTGCAGGAATGGGATCTACTGGTGAAGTACCATTCGATTTGACAGGAAAACAACTAACGCCATCTGCAGATGGCATTGATTCTGAAGGCTTGGTCATTGCTCCTGATGGCACATTTTGGATTTCAGATGAATACGGTCCTCACATCTTGCATACGGATGCCAATGGTAAGACAATCGAGCGTATCAACCCATTTGGTTCAGGATTTGGAGGTCGTAAAATTCCAACTGTCTTTGCCAAACGTCGTGCTAACCGTGGTATGGAAGGTTTAACCATCACTCCTGATGGCAAAACTTTAGTAGGTATCATGCAATCACCTATATACAATCCAAGTTCAGCTGCTATGTCCGGATCCGTTGTGATTCGTATCTTAACGTTTGACATCGCCTCTGGTGCTACTAAACAATATGCTTATTTGATGGACAACGCTTCTCTTACAGGTGTAAGTGAAATCCTGGCACTAAGCAGTACTACCTTCTTGACTTTGGAGCGTGATGGACTTTATGGTGGTGATACCAATAGTCCAGCGCAATTTAAAAAGGTGTTTAAAATCGATATCAGCAAAGCGACAGATATTTCAGATGCTGCGAACGCTGCCATCGGTAAATTGTTTAATGGTAAAACGGTTGAGGAATTAAAGGATCTAGCTGGATTGACTGCTGCTGGTATTACTCCGGTTACAAAAACTTTAACTTTTGATTTGTTGAAGGATTTACCTTCGGTATATCCACACGATAAAGCAGAAGGATTAACCATGGTTAAAGGGAATATTTTAGTTATTTCCAATGATGATGATTTTGGTGTGGTGGATAATGGAAAAAGTGGTTTTGCTCAGAAGATGTTGCCTCTAACCAAAAATGTGGATAGAAATAGATTGTACTTTATAAAAATGAAGTAAGGAAAGTTTATTTTTTGATATAAAACAAGAAAGGCCGTATCTGATGTTTGTTTGGATACGGCTTTTTAATATGGTGATTTTTTTAGAATTGTTTTATGTGCAAATTATCCGAAAAACAATCTAAACTTATCTTCTTGGATTGCGGATAATAATGTTTTAATGGTTTTTGCTTCTTTCTTCGGCATATAAGATTCCCATTTTCCTGTACTCCTCATCCAGTATAGTTTCCAGATTTGCGTGGTTTTAATAAATACTATTTTTGCTATTGGATTTTCTCTGATAATTGATGGATCGTTCCAATGCGGTCTGATCTCAAAAAATATTGCTGTACGACCATCCCAGGAATATCCAAGGTCAATTTGCTTCCTGATTTCTAAGTCTTTTGGTCGTTTTTGCTCGACAAAGTTTTTTATTTGGTCTTCGGGTGTGAGTGTGGGCATGTTTTAATTTTTTGTGGTTGGCAATATGGGTTTTGTTAGATTCCATTGAATTTACAAAATTAAAATTTTATCTAAAGTTACAACAAAAGGAATAGCAGGTTTTGAATAGATTGAAGCATTAATGTTTTTGTATTCATCCAAGTCTTTAAAAGAAACCTCCAAATCATTCCAATCAGTACATGGTTCTATAGTCACCACTAAATATTCAGATTGGGAAGGATTATCATATCCTAGTTCTAGCAACTTAGAATTCGAATAAACCTTAGGTCCTTTACTT
Organism: Sphingobacterium kyonggiense; assembly: GCF_039536825.1. Taxonomy (NCBI): domain Bacteria; kingdom Pseudomonadati; phylum Bacteroidota; class Sphingobacteriia; order Sphingobacteriales; family Sphingobacteriaceae; genus Sphingobacterium; species Sphingobacterium kyonggiense. The sequence continues at coordinate 33,092 of NZ_BAAAZI010000013.1, read as the reverse complement.
GTTATCCTATATAATTTAGTTGCAATATCTCTACCACTTTCCCTTAATAAGAGATATTTTGCCTGAACAACTTCTTTAGTTAATTCTAATGAGCCAACATTGTCATTCATTCTAAAGTTATAAATACCATTTTTGATACACCACTCTAAATGTTGTTCAGAACGTGAATATCCAACTAAAACATAAGTATTTAATATATCTATCTTCTGTCTTTCTAAATGTACAGGAATTGTTTTTAAAGAGTTCCCATATGTTAAATTAGGTTCTTTCAAAATCTGATTGGACACATTATTTATTCGTTCTCTTTGAGTCGTGCGATCGATCAAATGTAAGATCACTTTATCTAAAAATTCACTTAAACTATTTATTCCAGTATCGTATTTTGAGGGACTAATACTAAATGCTCCTAATCCAGGCAATACTTCATGGAAACCTTTGAAACACTTCTCATTGCTGCCCGGATATAAAATATATGCTCCTCCAGTTCTGCGTATGGCATCTTTATAGGTATGCATTTTAAGGACATCTATATTCTTAAAAGTACCTTTACGCTCTCTCTCATCTATACGATTTAATATATGTTCTTCGACATTTTCTGTATACTGATCTCTTAAATTTTGAATTTTATACTTAGCATCAAAATGAATATGAGTAATTACTTCTTCTTTTTCTGCTTCATTTTCTGAAAAAGAACTTGGCCATATACTTAAAGTATAATCAGGTCGCAATGTTGTAGTTATACTACCCGGCTCGCCTAAATGATATTTTACACCTCCAGTAAACGTTCTGTTATAACTAAATCTAACAGTTAAATTACGGGATTCAAAATTAGTTTCACCCTTTATTATTAATTCTTTTCCAGATTTTAATTTTAAAGATAAACCCGTCTCATCAACTTCAAACAAATGCTCATAATTTTGAGTTTGAAAAATTTGAAGGTTAAATTTCTGGATGATTAATTCATATAATTGAAAAAACAACCAATATTCATATAATTTAGCAATATCTTTTTTTCCAGCTTCATATACATCTTCCCCTCCTTGCCAAATGAGTCTGGATGCTAAATCAAATTGTAACCAACGGTTCAAAACTTCTCGATAGCCACTTCTCTTTTGTAGTAGAGGACTATTTAATTTTAAAGTTAAGGCTTCAGAAACTTCACTAAAAAATGCATACGATAAATAAGAGCTTATCTTTTCAATCAATAAACTCCTCTTTGTGAGCAAAATCAAAACCATTATTTACAAGAAAAACAGATTGGCAATCCTCTACAAAGTTTAGAAATACACCTAGGACATGCTTTATAAAACGATTTTCAGTGGTGTCTACACTTCTAACTTTAGTAGTTGACTGAATTCGTGATGGGATATTGTTAAGACCAACTTCGGTTAAATACTTCAAATCAGAACAATCTATTCGATTCGTAGCAGAGATTAACTGTTTCGTTACTGAACGGTCTACTCGTTTAATTTGCGATGATTTTATTGAAGTTTCCTTTGTCTTCCAAAGCGTTGATGGATTGGAAATGATACGCAAAATAGCTTCTTCAAATTCAGTTGTATCCAAGAATGACTTTACGAAACAAAAACGTTGATAAATCGTTCTTGAGTCAGCAGAGTAATCGATTGCAATTGTCTGTGTTACTGGTGTATTAACTTGCATCATCAAATCGGTACATTTATCGGTTATGTCCTCTAACATTTTGCGATAATTTTCACGATAAGATTTATCTTCCTTTTTATTAAATTTTGTTGCAATAACTTCTAATGATAAAGGAAAATCTTTGCTCGTTTGTGTATTTACAATCTGCAGCTGTAGCTTACCAACGTATATATTAGGACTTAATCTTCCTCTATACTGGTGACGATTTGAAGTTATAACAATTCCTTTTATTTTAGATTCTAAACGATAAAGCTCTTTATTATTCCCTTGGAATTCATACTCATAGGTATGTCCTTCAAATAATTGATATGGACTTTCATTAAATTCTTCAGCAATAGTTTTCTCTATTGATCGCAAACGAGATTGTTGCTCTGGAAATATTTCCAAAGTTAATCCTTCTTCTACCACATTTAAATTAAAACTTAAAAACTTTTGATTATGCTTCAGCATAGCTCGTAAAACCGTTATTTATAGCATTAATATGCATTCGTTTCAATTTTTCGAAAGAAACTTTGTATTTAATGTTTGTAGTTTCAACATAAATCAATTTGGATAAATCTAAATTTTTCGAATCATTTAGGCATAACTTCATTAAAGCTTCTAATGATTTTACAATTTTTGAACGAGAACCATGTAATTTTGGTAATAATTTTTGCATTACTGCAAAATCAATCTTATCATTTGTTGATAAAGTTGGATCAAGTTTAGACAATTGAGCAAATAATAAATGAATTTCAAAAGCTGAACGGTATCCAAATTCCGCACCTATAGCTTTTAATTCTTTGAAGAATGCTAATAATATATTATTTAGGTCTAAATCTGGAATTGTTTGAGTTTCTTGAGATAATGTAAGAAAACTTGAAGCCATAGAACTACCTTGCCCTACCAATTGCGATAAATCTACTTTCAAAGGATTTGAAAGAAAATTATTTAAATCCATTTCATCCATTCTAAACTCAATCACATTGGCACGATCCAATACTTTAGGACTAAACATATAGGTAGTTTCGTCTATATTAACCGTTCCTATAATGAATAAATTTTTAGGCCAAGAAATAGTTCTTGGTACTTCATCAATATCCGATGATCTTCTCTCTATTCCTGTATATAATTTAATAGAATCGTTAGATTCCATAATACTTAAGAAGTCTGCAAAATATCGTTCAACATGAGATAAATTCATTTCATCTAAAACTAAAAAAAAAGGTTTATCTTTATTTTCTTCTTTTGCTGCAGCTATAATCAGTTGCAAAACACCATTGTCTGGGAGTACATATTCTTCGTCCTTTAAGCCATTTGGATAACCCAAAAGTGGTTCACGATTAATCCAGTCAGCACCCACAGGAACAATCTTATATTGTTCTTCATCTTCACAAATCCATTGAATAAATGATTGGGCTAATTTAGTTTTGCCTGAACCTGCTAAACCTGTTAAAATAACGAAGGGTTTGGTAATTAGCGATGCTATAAATCGTTTAACTATGTTTTGATTAAATTGGAGGTTGGAGTGTAACAAAGATTCCTGGAATTTCAATAAATTCAAAGCTAGATAATCATTTTTATTCATATCAAAGTAATCATTGATAAATGGAATATTTTCTTGGGTTAACTCAAAATATTCATTATTTATTAGGTTTAATAATTCAAAACTACAGGGCGTGAGGTAAGCACCTTGCCTTAGAGACAAATTAGAGTCATAAAAAACTTCACCGTTATTTTTAATAGAAAGTAATTTCCTTTCATTTCTTGGATTCAAAATAGCATCTCTATTTAATTGTTTTGAAAATTTAGTGTAATTCTTTAATTCAATTAAATAGGCATCACCCTCCCAATCCGTTCCTTTTATGCCTTCGGTCTTTATTGCTTTCTTTGCAACAAATGATATTCCTGAAAAATAACTATTATCAATTAGATGCAAAACAAAATCCCCTTCATCAACTTTAAGCATATTTTCATAAATTTTCGCACCTCTTTTGTCCTTTTGGGGAGACCATAAAGCCTTTCCCAATGCCCTATCACCTTCAAGTCTATCCGCCCTATTATTAGTAATTGTTTTCTCTATCCAAACTTTTCTAGATGTATCTAAAACTTTTTTCTTTTCTTTAGAATCTATTGTAAATCCCAAATCCACTAAATTCTTGAATGCCCTCTCAGTACTATTATTAAAATCGCTGAGTAATAGTTCTGATCCTCCGTTCAACTGATTAGCTTTTGATAAAACTAAAATTGGAGGGTAAAATTTCCCTTCATAAACAAGATCATATGTCGATGAACCTCGACCTTTAAATTCCTCTGGATGATTATCCAAAAAGGAAACTGCATCAATAATATCTTTACGAGTAAATTCTTTAATAATATTTGACATTTTAATAGTATAATAATTGGTTGTTTAATAATCCTATTAATCAAAAACTTATTGATATCTTATTGCTTAAAAGAATATTTCTTTGAAATATCTAACGAAACACAATAATACAAATATTAGAATTAAATAAAGTGTATCATCGTCTTAAACCAAGAACCTCAACAATCAACTCCCTCTCATACCCATTAAAAGGCTCATCAATATATCCATGAGGGTTACAAATAATCTCTGTTTTACCTATATGATATCGAGAAGGTGTATGAATATGACCATGAATCCAAAAATCAGGTTGATGTTTTAAAATAAACTCTTCCATATTGGAAGCATATGCAGCAGTTACTGGGTTATTTTTATACTGCTCAGGAACTGATTGCAAACTTGGTGCATGATGGGTTACAACAATATTTTTAGACCTATCCGAATTCTCTAAACTTTGTTCTAGCCATAATCTGGAAGCTTGATGAATTTTAAAAATGTCTACAGTCCTCATTTTAGAATAGGAAGGATCACGCTTAATCATTTTATAATCATTCATCGATCCCTGACAAATAATACCGTAATGAATTGGATCACCAAATATGGAAAAATCTGTCCATAAGGTACAGCCATGAAATCGAATACCATCGATATCAATAAATGAATTTTCCAGCAAATGCACATTGGAGTTTTCGGCTATTGCTTTAACTTTATTTAGTGTTTTCGGGTAAGAACCTTTGTAATACTCATGATTGCCAAGCACATAAAGAACAGGTTTGTTTTTAATTTTCTTTTGAATCCACTCTATGCCCTTTGTACCAAGGTTTATATCACCAGCAAGTACCACTACATCAGCTTGATCAAAAGAAAGCTCTGACATTCCAAATTCTTGATGCAAATCACTGATTACCTGAATTTTCATAAATCACAATAAAATTTCAAATAAAACACCAATAAAAATCGAACATAGACCAACATATAAAGATTACATCTTAATTGTAAGTAGCATTATCCTATAATAAACTACTACTTCCCGATACAAAAAGTAAATATCATAAATAAATCAATGATTTACAATATGTTACAAAACAACAACATGTACTAAAGGTGTATATGTTTAAAGCTGTTGGACAAAATGTAATCAACTATTATCCAAAATTTATATCAGTAGTTATCTCACCTGTTATTTCACCATAAATTTAAAACGCTCTCATTTATAACACTTGAAAAGTTTTGAAAAAGTCCTGACTACGTGACTACATGACTACAAATTAGTTTATTAATTTCATAAACAACTGATTACACGCCTCATATATTAATTCTACATTCTTTACTTTTCAAATTTTACTGACTACAAATTGTTATTTGTAGTCAGTAAAACTGAAAAAAGCTATAATTTAATTCATCGAACCTTCTAACACTAAATCCTGTACATTTTGAATCGATGTTTTAATATTAAACTTTTCAAATTTATAACTCATGTAGCGTGAGATAAAATCATCATGTGTTGAAAGGATTATCTGATAATCCGAAAATTCGTTTCTGAGAAGCTCGATAAAAGAGTGTACATTTAGATTATCCATTGTTTGAATCGGGTCGTCAATAGCTAATAATTTAAAGTTCTTATTTGTGTTGTACACTTTATTTAGAGACAAACAAAAGGCTAAAGAAACAACAGCCATCTGTCCAGCACTCAAATGAAATACAATATCGTGATCTGAATCTTTACCAGTTTTTAAAACAACATTGTTACGTTGTCCAGTTGGCAAAATATCAATAAAAATTCCGAATCCCTGTTGGTAATTTTGTAAAATTTTACCTGAATATATAAAGAATGGGATTTTTATCTTTTCAATCATCTCTACCTTATGATCTTTAATTGTCTTATAGAGACTTTTGTTTAACTTTTCTAAGCGATCAAATACTTTTATAAGTTTGCCTGATCTTTCCCTTAAAAAAGAAAGCCTTTCGCTTGAGATTAATTGCAATTTTAATTGTAGATATTGCTTTTTTTGTTCAAGTAAATCAATCGAAATTAATTTTAGTATCTCCTCATTACTATCAAAATATGTTGAGTATAACTCCTTATTACTGATTTTTTGTATATCATATCTATACCGGCGCAGTAAATCGTTTTCTAAAAAATGTTTAAGTTCGATTTTCTTAGTATCCAGCTCTGATATTTCATTTGGTAAAAGAGTTAAGAAGATTTCCTCTGAAAAGCCAAACTCTGCTCTTAACAAACTCTCTTTTATACGATCTATATTGCTCTGTAAATTTGGATAATTGCGTAGAAGTGTAATAATCGATGTATCAGTTGTTGTGTTTTCTTTTAAATAGTCATTAATTTTGATTTTAATAATTTGATGAAATTCCTTTAATTCCTCAATTATTTTTTGTTTTTCATCAATTTTGTTTTGATTGAATTTCTTTAGATTTTCTATTTGCTTTTCATACGAATCAGTAAGCTCTTGTATACCAGTGAATTTAGAGTTGCAAAAAGGGCAATGACTCTCAGATAGCTGATTATTTCTTAATGAACCTTGGTAATGAGTCCATACAGTTTCATTTGCTAAAATTAAATTGGATAGTATTAAACCGATTTCACCTAAATCTTTATTAATACCTATAAATTTGTTTTCTAGCACGGCATACTTCCCTTTTTGCTCATCATTAAAGAATTCCTGAACGGTTTCTTTTGAAATAATTAGGTCTTCCTTTAAATCTCTAAGTTTGTTGTATTGAACTATTTTCGAGTTTTTTTCATTGAGTTTATCTATTAAACTTACGTCATAAATATTTGAAATAAGTAAAGAATTCAGTAAAGCATCATTCGGTAAAATTTGATTATTAATCGCATCATAAAACAATGATTTTCTATATTCATCGATGTCAAAATTTGTTTTAAAAACTATTAGCTTATCGAGTTCTTCGATGTATGTAGGAAATAATGCAATTGCATCTGTCAATTTTTCAAAAGGTTCTTGCTTATCAAAAGCGATTTCTTTTTGCCCAAACAACCTTTTATATTCAAGATTCTGTCCTTCAGATTGTGATGACTCTAGTCTTTTAATTTCTTCATCAATAGTACTTTTCTGATTTCTGAAATTATCTACTATTGCGTTTAATTTAATTTGCTCACTTTCTTCTTTTTCAATATTAAATAAAAAAGCTAGTGAAGACCCTTTAGTATCTTCACGTTGTTTTAAGAAACGAATGCTTTCCTCCTGCTGAATGTAGTTAAAAAGATAATAAATCGAATCTAAACCCACCTTAGCATCTCTACCAAGAAATAGCTCGTTAATTTTTGATTGATCAACCAAATTATTACTATCAACAGCCAATGACTCAAAGTCATGACTACTTTCAGTAAGAGATGTAAAGAAAAAACTATGTGAATCTTCAGGAATAAAATCTTTAGCAATAGTCGCTCGTTTAGGTGAATTTACGTCATCGTATAATTTTGTTATGACTATTTCTTGATGATCCTTTTCAATGAGTAACTTAATTATAACATTTTTTCCATCAGTATTCTGAAAGAAGGGTTTGTTTCTACCTTTGGTTTTTAACTGTACATCTTTAAACGCTTGAACCCGATCAAATTTACCCGTGATACAAAGTTCTAATGCTTCAAAAATTGTGGTCTTTCCAAAACCATTAGGGCCAGAAAGTATCTGATTATGATTACCGGCTTTCTGAAAATCAATTATTAATTGCTTTTTGACTCCTTTGAAATTGTAAATCAAGAGTTTTTTAATTCGGATCATTTGTCAGTAAGGTAATTAGGTTATTAATTTCAGATTCACTTTCAATAGATGAAAAATCGAGATTCCGAATTTGTTCATCAGATTTCAATAGTTCTTGAAATATAGAATAATCATCATCTAATTTTTTCTTCAGTTTTTCTTCTAAAGTGATAAATTCATCTTCATTAAATTTCAACGTCAAGAATGGCAATTTGATGAATATTTGTAATAGCAATAAATAATCTTCTTGTTCCTGACTAAAACCATTCGATAGAATGGTTTGAAAAGCTATTTTGTTATTTACTGCACCTTGTAACTGCTCGTTCGAAGTATAATTTGAAATTTTCCCTAAAGCTTCTGGAGTATATATAATCACATACTTTTTAACATAAAACTGATCTTCTTCAATTAATAATATTTGTGTTTGTAATCGCTCAATTACTGTAATATTAGCTGAATTAACGAGAATAATGAGAGAACTATTTTTCTCTAAAGCTGGATAATTTTCCTTAGAACACGATTGATTGAAATGAGTTAAAAACTCACGATACCATTCGCTCACATTTAGTAATGTTTTATTCTTTACCTTTTCTAATTGATCAGAGCCTATTGTTTTAACGAAGAAATAGGATTTATTCTCCTCCTGAAATCCATTAATTTCTTCATTAAAAATGAAATTGCTATTGGTAAGAATTGTTTTAATTATTGCTTCCATTGGTTAAGTTAATTTTGGCAGTGTCTCTACAGATGAATGTTGTAGAACCGTTATATTGCATAAATTCAGTAAAATCCATTGCTTTATCTTCACTTTTTCGAACATCAAAGAAATCAGGATTCAAGTCATGAAATGTACCGTTGATTTCTTTATTGATTAATGATGTTTTTTCCCAAAGCAATTTATGAGAATCTAGATTATTAAGAATGTTTTGTACTACATCCTTTGCATCATCCTTTTCGTCAATGATGGTAGTTAATACATATCTCAATGAAGAGTAATGAAGAGTAAATTCCTCTTTCATTATTTCAGGGTATATGTTAGGTAGATTTAATAATAATTTAAAAAACACTTGCTTTAAACCGTCTGGATTAAATACGGAATGAGTGTTATGCTGATGCTTCGGGTTTCGATTCAAACTCAAACGTCGAATAAAAAGTAAAAAATCGTCATCTGAAAAACCATGGTAAATTTGATCGATAAGTTTATCAATCTCTGATAACTCAATTGCGTCAAGGGATGAATTCTTTTTTGCTTCATTATATGAATCATAAAATAATTTTCTACAGATATAAATATCATTTGTTGATACATCTATATTGCTATTTATGATTCCTATTAAATCATCAAAACTGAACCTAATCTCATAGTCATTTTTTGTGCTTTTTGTTGCATGTTCGGACCTAATTTTCGAGTCCAGTTCAAAACATAATCTTTTAAGAGCCATTGAAGCTAGCCCCTCATTATCCATATGAAAATCAATACTTTTCAAAGAATCTATAATATATTGGTCTATTTGATTCGTACCGCAATGAAAAACTCCAGCTTCATATTCAAATCTTTCGATAGAATTAGGGTTTCCTCCGACAGAAGAAAAATCATTATCCGTCGGCCAATTTGTTATGTTCTCAACTACATGTAAATAATTTGATCCATTGCACCATTGACCAGGATTATAATTCCCTGTTTCAATTTTCTTTCCATCATCGTCTTTTGACAGTTTTCCATTAGCATCAAGTTGATAAATTGGAGCACCTGTAAAAACAGATTTATATGTATTTATTAAATGACCTTGAGAGTAATATGCTTTAATTTGATGTACAGACAATAATTCCTTTATTGAACCCATCTCTTCCCTTGAAATTGCAACATCTTCATTATTTTCGTATTCCAAAAAATGAATTCCAAATTCACCTTGTTTATTCTCACTAATTAATCGACGTATTTCCTTAATCGCTACCAGTAATCCAACCAATCCTTGATGTGAGTATCCGCTCCAGCTTGCGGTCGCATTCCTATTACTCATTATTTAAAATGTTAATATTATCAATTAGCTCTAACTTATATTAAAATACCTATCAAAATACTCTTTCAACCTTGTCAAAACACGTTCTTTTAATGATGTGCGTTCTCCTGTTGGGGTAAAACGAGAAACTGGCGGTAAGATCTTTGCAAAAGATGTACCTGCGGATTGGATTTCACCATTCTTAAATGAATTATCTACAAAAGTTTTCGTTTCCTCTTCCTTCAATCGCTCTTCGACAATGATTTGATTCAGTTCAGCTTCTTTTTGTTCTTTAACATATTGAATCCATTCTTCATCTACATTAGAGGATGGTGTCAAAGAATCGACAAACTTCTCGATTAAGTCTTTTTTATTTCTCAAATCAACACTAGAATCAATTGCTTTCTGAATATTCACAACGATTTCTTTATCTTTCATATGCCCCTCGTGGTATTTACGAATGAGCATCAAAATATAATCTATATTGATTTCAACCTGCTTGATGAGTTCCATTTCAAACTCAATATCATCAACCACATTCTCTCGATCCCCTGTTCCCTGTCCTCTGAATTCATTGTATAATTCAATGTAGATACTGTGGTAATCTTGAAAATCTCTATCCGATAATATCTCCTTACCAGCAAACTCATCAAACGAGCGGAGAATATTCATTAACTTAAGAATAGCACCATAGAGTCGAATAAACTCCTTTTTAGCCTCTTCACTGACGATACGAACACCAATAGGGAATTTCTCTAGCAATTCTTGAACTAATTCAGCATATCCCCTAACATCTTTCTTACCATCATTATACCCGTAATAGTATTCATCAAATGTTTTGAGCAATACAATTCCTCCAGCTTCTTTATTAACAAATAATGCCAAAGCTTCATTTGTATTCTCTTCAAGATTTCGGAAACACACAATATTTCCAAAAGTCTTGATCGAATTTAGTATACGATTCGTTCTAGAATAAGCCTGTAGTAAGCCATGCATGCGTAAATTCTTATCCACCCAAAGCGTATTTAAAGTAGTAGCATCAAATCCTGTTAAAAACATATTCACAACGATTAATAAATCGATTTCTCGATTTTTCATGCGTAATGAAACGTCTTTATAATAGTTCTGAAACTTATCAGGTGAAGTATCGTAATTGGTCTTAAATTCTAGGTTATAATCTAGAATTGCATGATCCAGAAAATCACGATGTGATGGACTTAACCCTTCTGTTGATTCAGAGTTTTCATCTTCGACCCCATCTTCTTCAGGATCATTTTGTCCAAAACTGAAAATCGTAGCAATTTTCAATTTACGAAGCTCAGGAACTTCTTTTTGTTGTCTTTTGAATTCTTCGTAATATAACTTGGCTGCATCTATGGATGTAACTGCAAAAATAGAATTAAACCCTCTTCTCCGTATTTTCTCTTTAATTTCCTCAATTTTGTTTCGGTCTTTTGCAGAAGCGACTTCATGCACATTTGCCAAAGCAGTCATATAATATGGCTTGGAATTGCGCATTGTTTTCTGATCAAAATGCTCTAAGATATAGTTTACATTGTTAGCGATATATTTTGGAGACAAAAGGATTTTCTCTCTGTCAATATCACGCACTTTTTGATCTGCAATATTTTCCTTTTCCTTAATCGTACGAATGTAATCTACTCTTAATGGCAACACATTCTTATCTGCTATAGCATCTACAATAGTATAAGTATGAATAGCGGACTGATGCATAGCTTCAGGACAATTCACTGGATCGCCATGCACATAACAGCCAAAAGCTTGAACGGTAGTCTTTAAATGCGCCTTGCCTCCACTATTGGAGTTCTTCGCAAAAATAGGCGTACCTGTAAATCCAAATAGAAAATACTTCTTGAATGTCTTGGTAATAGACTCATGCATATCACCAAATTGCGAACGGTGACATTCGTCAAAAATAAATACTATCGGTTTACCGTAGGCTGGATGATTTTTCTGTTTCTTGATAAGAATAGAAAGCTTTTGAATGGTGGTAATAATGATTTTCGCATTCGGATCATCCAATTGCTTTTTCAGTACCGCTGTATTGGTATTACTATTTGCTGCTCCTTTTTCAAACTTATCATACTCCTTCATTGTTTGGTAATCCAAGTCTTTACGGTCTACAACGAAAATTACTTTTTCTATGAAAGGTAATTTACTTGCCAATTGTGCCGTTTTGAAAGAAGTCAATGTCTTACCTGAACCAGTGGTGTGCCATACAAAGCCACCAGCGTCTATCGAACCGTACTTTTTATAGTTGTTAGAAACATTTATCTTTTGTAAAATTCGTTCGGTAGCTACAATCTGATAAGGTCGCATAACCAAAAGCAACTTATCTGATGTAAATACACAATATTTAGTAATGATATTTAAAATTGAATGCTTGGCAAAAAACGTTTTACCAAAGTCCATCAAATCTAATATAGGCCTATTGCTACCATCTGCCCACCAAGAGGTAAACTCGTAACTATTGCTTGTCTTCGACTTCTTTGTACTCTGTTTATCCTTTTCTTTGATATGTGTATAGCGTGTGGTATTACTATAGTATTTGGTCAATGTCCCATTGGAAATGACAAATAATTGGACATATTGAAATAAGCCACTATCTGCCCAAAAAGATTCGCGTTCGTAGCGATCTATCTGATTGAATGCTTCTTGTAAAGAGACACCACGTTTCTTCAACTCTATATGCACCATCGGTAGCCCATTGACCAATACAGTTACATCATAACGATTAGCACGATTACCCTCAGCAGTTTCATATTGATTGATAACCTGAAGGTTATTATTATGAATATTCTTTTTGTCGATTAGATAAATATTACGAAGTGACCCATCTTCACATTGTAATGCTTGTATATAATCTTCTTGAATCAATCGGGTTTTATCCTCGATATTAACATTGGGATTTGACAATTTACATTCAAAGAATTGCTTCCACTCCTTTTCGGTAAATTGATAATCGTTCAATTTTTCTAACTGTACACGTAGATTATTGACCAACTCCGTGTTGGTATGGATCGTTAGAAATTCATATTCCTGTGCTTTTAATAATTTAATAAAAGCCTTTTCTAACTCAGCTTCCGACTGATAGTGTACTTCTTTTTTGTATTCGGATATATATTCTGAAACTACAGTAGATTCTGTATTTTCAGCGATTAGGTTATAATTGGTTATTGGCATTATTCTTTAATTTTCTTCGTAATAGTAGGAATAATCAATTCCTTTCATAAACATCTCTCGACTATTGATATCTTCAGTCAATGCACCATTCAGTGCTGACTTTAGAATGTCGCTATTTAAGACACTTTTTATCATAGCTTGGTGATAGTCGTTCTTTGCGATCTTACTCCAATCCACGCATTTTTTCAATGCACGCTTAAGCATCAAATCCAACCAAATACGTGTACTTCTGCCATTACCTTCCATAAATGGGTGGGCAATATTCATTTCTACATATTTGTCTACAATTTGATCAAAAGTCGCATCAGGCATAGCTTCAATATCTTTCAACGTATTGGGAAGATAATGCGCCATAGCGAATTGAAATCCACCCTTTGCAATATTCTTAATTCGTATTTGTCCAGCAAAATCATATAAACCACCAAATAAATAAGCATGAATTTGCAACAAACCTTTTACTGTCCCCACTTCAATATTATCTATAAATGAGCTTTCGAACAAAGCATAAGCTTTGTTCTTACTTTTACCATCAATGGTTTCATCGCTGTAGGTAAACCATTCTATAAAGCGATTCGCTTTGGTACCAGGAAAAGTTTTGCCTAATCTTATGATACCTTCGTAATCTAGAACATCAGCCAACCTTCTTTTTCCATCTGGAGCGATAAATTTCAACTGGGTAGTAGCACTAACCACTTCACTATTTTCCTTCTTTAACTTCGCTTTAAGGTACTTCCAGTAGTTACGGGTTTTGGTATAATCATCTTGATCAGTCAATACAGCGACAATGTCTAATACCGAAAACCACCACTTGTTATGTGTATCGTCCCAAATGGCTCGAACCTCACGGTCATCAAAAAAACGAATCGAGACTTTATCCATAATGACTAAGCACTTTTTGGTTCAAAACTCAACAACTTACCACGATAGTATTCATACTGCTCTCTACGAGCTTTTATTTCCGCTGGTAAACCTGTAGAAATATCATTGACCAAAGCATCAAATTTATCTAAAATAGCAACTATACGATTTTGCTCTTCTATTGATGGCAGTGGAATTTTTATTTTGGCTAAATCTTTAGCTGATACATCAGTTACTTTTGTTCCTTTAGCTAATTTCTTTTTTTGCCTAAAAAAACTACTTACTTGAGTACAATAAACAATATACAATGGGTTTTCATTATGCTTGAAAATACATGCATGCCCTCCAGTTACAATTTCATCCTCTCCCAACCACGCCACAGCTTTACATACATCTTCAATATTCTCACTTGTATTTGTTATTATAATATCTCCCTTATTAACTTTCTTTAATTTTTTCGCTAATTCTTCCGATACAAACGATTTAGTTTCAGTAGCTGAAGTTCCATAGTAGGTATAAACTTGACCATAATGGATACATCCAACGCCTGACTCTCTAAAATCTGTTTTTTGTAGACCACTTCCTCGAATAAACTCTCCGATATCCCCTAACGTCTTCCACTCTACATCTTTGCCTTCAAAAGAAAGTAGCTCATTGCGATAATATTCGTATTGGCGCGTACGCTCCTCCAGCTCCGCCTCCAGCTCCGCCTCCAGCGCAGTAAACTTATCTAAAATCTCAACTATTGCTTCTTGTACAGGCAGTGGAGGGATGGAGATTTTAACTAATGTTAGATCTACTTTATTCACAGCAGGTATACTGCCAATTTTTCTTAAATCTATCAAGTCCTGTTGATTTTCTTTTAAGAAATAATAGATAAATTTAGTTTTAACATATGAAACAATACTATTAATTCTATAGCACAGAGGTCCACACCAAAATTCATTTAATTGATATCCAACATGTCCAGCACCTCCTTGACCTCTTGAGGGAATTGTTATAGTTCCACCTTTTGTATTTGATAGAGAAACGCTTCCAGATGCCTCTAGTCCAGCATTAATATAAGGAAACTTATAACTATTAATTTCTAATATAGAATCTGGTTTTTGACCAGTTATAATACTTGCAATATCACCTAATTTCTTCCATTCCACTCCTTCAGGACAATATTGCGCAATTAATTCATCTATCTTACTCATTTCCTACTCCTTCCAAGTCATTCACAATAGCATCAATCGAAATGCGCAACTCTTGTTGACGAGCTACAATTTCTTTTATACGTAGATTTAACGCTTTAATATCTGTAGCTTCTTGCGTATTTTCTTGCTCTACATAGGAACTAACGGCAATATTGTAATCATTCTCCGCAATCTCCGCATTCGGTACTAATCGAGCAAAATGATCTACTGATTCACGAGTAATGAAAGCCTCTAATATTTTCTTACGGTTATCGTCCGATAATTTATTCTTGTTACCACCACGTACAAATTCGGCTGATGCATCAATGAACAATGTCGCATTATCCTTTTTACTTTTCTTCAAGACAAGAATACATGTTGCGATTGTAGTTCCAAAAAATAAATCAGAAGGCAATTGTATAACAGTATCTACATAATTATTATCAATTAAGTATTTGCGTATTTTCTGTTCTGCACCTGTTCTATACAATACCCCTGGAAACTCTACAATCGCTGCTGTACCCGAAGTAGCCAACCATGAAAGCATATGCATTGTAAAAGCTAAATCGGATCTTGACTTCGGGGCTAATACACCTGCTGGTGCAAAGCGTGGATCATTAATTAATAATGGATTGGCATCGCCTTCCCATTTGATCGAATACGGCGGATTAGATACGATGGCATCAAATGGCTCATCATCCCAATGCATCGGATCCATCAAAGTATCACCATGTCCGATATTAAACTTCTCAAAGTTAATATCGTGCAAAAACATATTGATACGACACAAGTTGTACGTTGTAATATTTACCTCTTGCCCATAGAATCCTTGACGAACATTCTCCTTACCCAATACTTTGGCAAACTTCAATAATAATGATCCCGAACCACAGGCAGGGTCATACACTTTATTTACTTCTGTTTTGCCTACAACAGTAATTTCTGCCAATAGTTCTGATACCTCTTGAGGTGTAAAGAATTCCCCTCCAGATTTACCTGCATTACTTGCATACATTGTCATCAGATACTCGTAAGCATCCCCGAAAGCATCTATATTATTGTCTTGGTAATCGCCTAATTTAAGACCAGCTATGGCTTTTAGAATTTTAGCCAAAAGCTTATTACGCTGTTCTACTGTACCACCTAGTTTATTGCTATTTACATCCACATCATCAAACAATCCCTTCAAGTCATCTTCACTATCTGTACCATTGGCAGAAGATTCGATATCCTTAAAAATTCTATGCAAATCCGTGTTTAAATTTGGATTATTTTCTGCATTCTTTTGTACATTTTCGAATAGCTCAGATGGTAATATATAGAAACCTTTTTCAGCTACCGTATCTTTACGACCATATTCAGCATCTTCGTCCGAAATTCTAGCAAAATCAAAGTCTGTATTGCCTGTTTCCCATTCGGCTTTGTTTATATGTGATCGTAGATTCTCAGAAATAAAACGATAAAATAAAATCCCTAATACATAGGATTTGAAATCCCAACCATCTACACTACCACGTAAATCATTTGCTATCTGCCAGATGGTTCTATGCAATTCGTCTCTTTCTTGCTCTTTTGTCATTTGATAAATTAATGATTTATTGATTTATAACTGGTATTAAGTATTTTAAACATACTCAAAAAAAGTAAATAATATTACGGGAAACCTTTTCTAAAAAGCTTATAATTCAGTATGACCTTTAAAAAATTAAATATGCATCAATTTTGAATATAATATCGAATAAAAAAGTGTTTTCGCTTCGACTTACTATGTTTAATAGTTAAAATAAGATAATTATCACTTACTTCCCGATACAAAACTTACTAAAAATATTCTCTAACAAATCATCTGTTGTCACTGTGCCAGTGATCTCACCGAGATACTGCAAAGCCTGTCTGATGTCCATTGCTAAAAAATCCGAAGTAATCGGATTATCTATCCCGAACAACACCTTCTCTAAAGCCTCTTGCGTATGCTGCAAAGCTTCCACATGACGAATATTCGTAATCATCACATCTTCTGTATTGATATTGGAAAGATTCACCTGATTCAACAATTCATCTTTAAGCTCTTCAATCCCTAAACCCTGCTTTGCAGAAATATAAATCGGATTCAATATCTCAAATTCTACTTTCTGTAACTCTGTCAATAAATCCGACTTATTAATAATCGTCACAAATGGAATATTTAATCCTTGTACATCCGCAATCTGTTGTTGAATATCACTAATTTGATCCTGCGTAGGGTCAAATAGGTAAATAATCAATCGCGCTTGCTTCATCTTTTCTCTGGTTCGCTCCACCCCTTTTGCTTCGATGACATCCTCCGTATCACGAATTCCGGCTGTATCGATAAATCGAAAAGTAACCCCGTGAATATTGATTTCATCCTCAATGGTATCTCGGGTTGTACCGGCAATATCTGAAACAATAGCACGCTCTTCATTCAGCAAAGCGTTCAATAAAGTGGATTTACCGACATTAGGTTTACCAGCAATAACCACCGGAACACCGTTTTTAAGTACATTACCTTGTTCAAAAGAACGAATCAACTTCGCGATGACTGAATGTATCTGCTGAATCAATGATCTCAATTGTCCACGATTAGCAAATTCTACATCCTCTTCTGCAAAATCCAACTCCAACTCAATAAGTGAAGCAAAGTGAACAAGATCCTCACGAAGTTTCTGTAATTGGTTGGAGAAGCCACCACGCATTTGTTGCATGGCTATCTGATGAGAAGCTGCAGAATTCGAGGCAATCAAATCTGCTACTGCTTCCGCCTGAGACAAGTCCATACCACCATTTAAGAAGGCACGTAAGGTAAATTCTCCCGCCTTGGCTGCTCTTGCTCCCTTTTTAATCAAAAGTCCTATGACACGCTCGATAATGTATTTAGAATTATGCGTGGAAATCTCTACTACATTTTCCTTGGTGTAAGAGTTTGGACCTTTAAATAAGCTCACCAATACCTCATCGATAATCTGATCACCATCACGAATAGTCCCAAAGTGTATGGTATGAGATTCCTGCTTATTCAAATCCTTTCCTTTGAAGACCTCATTGACCAATTGTATGGCTTGAGAACCGGATAAACGAATAACCGCTATAGCACCATTAGCACCAGGTGAAGTAGCCAATGCGATAATGGTATCTTGAGAAATTAATGACGATGTAGACATAGCGCAAAGGTAATAAATATGTCCTTAGCTAAATAAAAAATACCCGATGCAATGCACCGGGTATACAATCAACCTAAACCTTATTCATAAATAAGATGAACAAATCTAAAATCAATTTATTTTAAATTTTATGGTTAACCGTAAAAGGGCTAAATAAAAAAAGCCTTTTGATTCTTTTCTAATGAGAAAGGAATCTAAGGCTTCTATTAATTAAAAATGAATAGGAAAAATTCTTATTGTTTGATCAAGAGGTTCTGGTCAATAGCAGTCTCTGATTCTTGAATCCTAAAAAGTATATGTAAATAATGAAATACACTGGCAGACTCCACTTCTGGGTATTTCTTCGCAATTTCAGAGGTCACATCATTATAAATGTGAAAATAATCATTTGGTGGAAGTGGAGATTCTGCTAAATAATTTCTATTGGAAGCTTTCAGTTCTTGATTTTGTGCAGACTTTGGAATAATAATCTTTAAATAATCTGAAACTTCATTACCAGGGAAATAAAATTTAAAATGTTGGGAATTGCTAGATCCTTGCTTTATCAAGGTAAGACCAGAAGGACCATAATTTGTGAATATATTAATTTGGAATTCACCATTTTCCAGTATTTGATCTACGGAAATAGATTTATCATCTTTAAAGATATAATAATCCCTCTTGGCATTGGCTTTTAATAAAATTACCTGCTGTTTCTCAAAATTTCTATATTTTAAGATTTCTTGACGAATTTCTTCCAATTTACTAGAGGAGGCATTGGCTTTTATCTTTACTTGTGGCATAATTTCCAACACATGAAAGAACTGAAATGGATCAACCACATGAATGGTCAGATTTACTTTAGCAGCATTTTTTTTATCGGCAACAGTTAAGGTGGTAGTACCTATCTTTTTTCCTTTAAACTTAAAATAACCAGGATAATAATTCTCATTAGAAAAATCCCATTCAAACAGAGCTTCATCCGCAGCTACTACTTCATAATCGCCATTACCCCGCTGTATATTGACATGTAATTCATGCCCCAAAGGAACAAAATAAGTTTCTTTATTAAAAGAAAGGTCTTCATAATACTCAGTATCTTCTTTTTGACAAGAACTAAAAGTCAACAGCAAGAAAGCTGTGACAAGCATACTAAAGGGTAGTAATTGAAAAATACGTTTCATAACAAATAATTAGTTGATATGTTATGAACGGATTTTAAACAATTAACGCTACAGGTATGTGAAAAATATTAATAAACTAAATGACCTTTTGTAATCAAATGCTTGACCTCTGGAAGTCGTGCTACCGCTTCTGCCGAACAGGACACATCCATGAGAACAAAATCAGCCTTATCCCCTGCTTTAGGCCATTGTTGAACACCTTTATCATCTAGTGGCAGTTTATCTACATTTGCCAACTTTAGTGCTCTCGATAATTTAAATTCCGTACTCCAATTATACAATTGAGCAGCTAAATTCGCTTTATGCAGTACACTTCCAGTTCCAAAAACATCCCAATGATCGACTATGCTGTCATTTCCAGTCATAACTGTGACACCCTTATTTAATAAAGTAGGAATTGGCATAATTAATCCTGCAAAAGGAACTGTTGAAACAATACCTATCTGTGCTTCCGCTAATTTCTCGGCAATAGCTTCCTGTTCTGCTTGAGTCATTCTCCCCAAAGCAAAACAATGACTTAAAAATGTTTTACCTCTTAAAGCAGGATTCTCTAGCACTTTTTTAATCAAATATTTAATGGTTTGAACACCTGATGCACCTGTTTCATGCAAATGAATATCAATTCCTTTTTGATTATCCAATGCTAATTGCACCGTAAAATCAATGGGTTTCTCTATTCCTCCATCAATACTCATTGGATCTAGTCCGCCAATAAAATCTATTCCAGCTTGTGCAGCATCCTTCATATAAGGCACAGAATCCGTATAATAGAGTCCATGCTGGGGAAAAGCGACCAGTTCAGCAGAAAAACTATCCTTCTTTAAATTCAATGCTTGTTTTAAATGATCTAATGACTCTAATTTTGATGTCGGTTCGATATTGACATGACTTCGTGCAAAAGAAGAACCTTTCGATTGTAGTAACTCGATTAAAAAACCAGCCTTTTCAATAGAAGATGATAATAACCCTGGAAGAATCTCTTGTTCCAATGCTATCATTGCCTTAACCCCACCAGCCCGAGCCCTCCTAGCCTGCCAATGATCCCCATAAAAAGTCTTATCCAAATGTATATGCATATCCTTAAAAGCAGGCAACATCAGATATCCGTTCGCTTCAAAACCACCGGGAACAGAATTGTTTTCCATGATTTTAGTAATCTTCCCATCCGTAACTTCAATTTGAAATAGTCCAGCTTTTGTAGAGACAACCTCATCTCCATCATATTCAAACCCAGTTTCTAATCGAACATTATTATAAATTCTTTTTTCCATTTTTCCTCCTTCTGTATCATCCGTCTGCTGCTCAACAAAATTTTCTCCTTTTAAAGATCCGGTGATCCCTAACCCACATATACCCAAAACAGACTTTTTAATGAAATTCTTTCTAGTTAGCTCATTCATATAGGGTAAGATAGTGATTAGATTTGAAACCGCTGTGCCGTTAGATGTGAGATAGGAGACCGCTGCGCTATTAGATATAAGACTACAAATAACAGACTTTGGTTTCCAACTCATTGCAAATCTCCTTTACATTTACACAGTTGAATAATTTGAACATTCAACTCCATCCAGCATAAAAAAAGGTCGATGCATGCACCGACCCTTTACTAGAGGTATTAAAATTTAAAATAAAAACATAAAAAAAATTCTCTTAAACCAGACCTATCTCCTTACAATAAGCCACCAATTGCTCATTTTTACTAAAGCTTAGCACTTCCTTCATTAGGTTTAATCTCTTCTCAATGCTACTTAAGCTGGAAGGTCTAATATTGCGTTGTTGCAAATAATGTGGCATTTCCTTCTGAGGAATTCCTTCATATAACAACTTTACAATATGCATATCAAGATTACTGAAGTCATGCGCATTTCGATCTTGAATTATTTTCCTTGTCTCTGGAGATTTATAAGTTTTATTAAGCGAAATGGCATGTAATGCTTCACGTAGATGTTGTGCATCCCTACGAGCCTTACGGACGTAGGCATCAACATAGCCAATGTCAAATAACTGATCAATCTCTAAACTACGGTCCAATGCAGACAAAATAATAATCTTGATATCGGGTTGTATAGCTTTAACTGCACGAATAAGCTCAATACCATTTTTCAAAGTTTGTGGATTTGCATCATCATCAAATTCGATATCTGTCAAAAGCAAATCATAAGGCTCAGCATCTTGAAGAGCCTTTTTTATCCAGGTGAGCGCATGATCACAGTAGAATACATATTTCGCATCTGGGATCCCTAAATCATGTAGGGTTTTCTGAACTGAAATATTTGCAATCTCGTGATCCTCGGCAATAAGTACTTTTTTTATCATATAGGTCTGTCCTTTAACAAACAGGAATTTTTATGCTTATTGCTAAGCCATTCCCTTTTTCAGATTCAAATGTAATATCACCATTTAAGCTTTCTATACGGGAAACCGTATTCTCCAGTCCCTTTCCTAAAATCGATTCATCTCGCATTCCTTGCCCATTATCTTTATAATAGATCAATAGAAGATTATCCACTCGAGAAAACTTGACAATTACCGTATCTGCCAAACTATGTTTACACATATTCACCATCAATTCTTGCAGCGAGGTTTTCAGTTCATCTAAAATCACTCTATTCAATCCATTCCAGGTTTCTTCATCATTACCCACCAACAATACCCGACAAGATGAACTTGAAAAAGATGTTAATAAGGCAGCCAAACCAACATTGTATTTCAGATCTTGCGATTCCACATCTTTGTCATGTGAAATATCCCTAGACTGATTATACATCAATTCCAAGCGATCCAAAATACCATCACGATCTAAATCTTCCTTATGCTCAATATCCATCATAACACGATAGATTCCATTCGCAACAACATCATGTACTTTTTTAGAGGTTTTAAGTTTATTGGCTTTAATTTGATTTTCAGCCTCCAAGGCCATACGCTTGCGATGTTTTCTATGCGCCAAATAGCCCAACAGCAGAGAAATCAAGACCAATATGAATCCTAATCGGAACCAGGTAAGCTTATAAGATACTTCTGCTTTATCTTTTTGCAATTGAAGGTTCTCGGATTTCGACTTCTCCACCTCATAACGAATTAAAGCAAACTGATTACGAGCAGCTAGGCGCGCATTATCTACTGAATCTTGCAGATAATTCAAATCTTTAAAATAATGTTTGCATTGATCAGAAGTGGTCAGATTTATCAACTGCTTTAGTCCGTCAATTTTATCCCCTGCCATTTTGAGCTGTACGGCAATCTTATACCGTTTATTTGCATACGATAATGCAGAATCCACATTGCGCTTTTCGTAATATTTGGTCAAATAATAATAGCTGGAATTTAGACCGGCACTATCATTCAGCGATTTACGAATAGCCATAGCCTCATAATAATCATCTTTTAAATCTAGATCAGGATTCTGTAGTTCACGGGTTCGAGCAATATTGTTAAGCGTCCTTGCATATTCCTTACCTCCCTTAATCGATTTTTTCAAACTTTCTTCAAAGAGCTGTATAGCTTCCGAGTATTTACCAGCCCCTCTATAGCAGAGTGCTAAGTTGTTTTGATAGACAGCAGCATTAACAGAATCACGTTCAAAAAATAAAGCTTTTTCAAAAAAACCTATGGCTTTAACATCATCCTCCAATCGGTCACTTACATTTCCTAAATTATTGTAGATGATCGCAAGACTTGGATGATCCTTTTTTTTATTTTCATTTAAAAATGCTAATGCTTGAATGGATGTTTCTTGTGAACCAAAATAATCACCAGATTCTTGTTGAGTGATTGCCATATTAATTAATGCATAAACTGCATAAGTGCTATCTCCCTGACTTAAATACTCCTGCCTTGCTTTATCAAAATAGTAAAAAGCACTATCTTTTTGACCCTTATCTAAAAACTCATAGGCCTTTTCATCAAAGACATTTTCTGGGTCTTCTTCTTTGTTTCTTTCATGCTTAGTACAGGCAAATAAGAAAAGGGTAATAATAGTTAATAATAATGGCTTCACAGGTCTGGAATTTACATCGAAAATAAGCAAAATACCCATTCAGGTCAATCCAATTCCCTAATATTCTTAGTGAAACTGATGTTTTTCTTTGAAAGAAATCCAACCATCCTCCTTAGCCTAAATAGAAAATTGAAATAAGGTAATGCGATAAATTCAAACAGTAATAACGAGTAATTCAAATAAGATTTATAATTTCATATTGAAATAGAGAAACCGAATTGTTTAGATCAACAGCCTTTATCCAAGATCATTGATCGAGAAAAAGCTTAAGCATTCAACCAAATATAAATCTTAAACTGCATGAAAGCCGCAAGCACCATCATTATTGGAAGTGGACTATCAGGTCTAGTAACTGCTTATGAAATCACCAAAGCTGGCAAGAAAGTGATTATTGTGGACCAAGAAGGTCGACAGAATTTAGGTGGTCAAGCATATTGGTCATTTGGAGGGTTGTTTTTCGTGGATTCTGTTCATCAAAGGCGATTGCGTGTAAAAGATTCATTGGCCTTAGCAAAAAAAGATTGGGCAGGTTCTGCTAATTTCGACCGTTCTGAGGATCATTGGCCGAAACAATGGGCCGATGCTTATGTAAATTTTGCCTATCAAGATAAATACGACTATGTGCGAAAATTAGGATTAAAGTTCTTCCCAATTGTAGGTTGGGCAGAAAGAGGTGCTGGTAATGCTTTCGGACATGGAAATTCAGTTCCAAGATTCCATATCACTTGGGGAACAGGACCGGGAGTGATAAAACCACTTGTAGAACATGCCCTAGAAATGGAAATTCAAGGACTATTGGAATTCAAATTCAGACATCAGGTTAGCAATATTCTAATTGAAAATAATCAAGTAAAATCCATATCTGGAAACATCTTAGCAGAAGATCATAAAGAGCGCGGAATGGCTAGTAACCGAGAGGTAATCGATCAATTTTTATTAGAAGCTGAACATCTTGTTATAGCCACAGGTGGAATTGGAGCTAATTTGGAAATGGTAAAAAATCAATGGCCTGCTCGATTGGGAAACCCGCCAAACAATATGGTTTGTGGAGTTCCAGCATATGTAGATGGCAAAATGATGCAAATAGCAGAAAATGCTGGTGTACATATTATTAATAAAGATCGCATGTGGCATTACACGGAAGGATTGCGCAATTGGAATCCAATTTGGCCTAATCATGGAATACGAATTCTTCCTGGACCTTCTTCCATTTGGTTAGATGCTTTAGGTAATCGACTTCCTGCCCCACTCTATCCAGGTTTTGACACTTTAGCAACTTTAAAACACATTCAGAAAACTGGACATAGTTATTCTTGGTTTATTTTAACTCAATCCATTATCAAGAAAGAATTCGCCTTATCAGGATCAGAACAAAATCCAGATCTTACCAATAAAGATTATGGCTTACTAATAAAACGCTTGTTTGGAAAAGAAGCAACAGGTCCTGTTGAAGATTTCAAAAAACATGGTGTAGATTTCATTACAAGCAATTCTTTAGTAGAACTTGTCGATAAAATGAATAAGCTAAGTGGTAATAATTTATTGGATTTTAATCAAATAAAGCAGATAATTGAGGAGCGCGATTCCCAATTGGATAATTCCTTCTGCAAAGATTTTCAAATAAATTACATCCAAAATACCCGTCGATACCTTGGTGATAAAATTGCAAGGACCGCCAAACCTCATAAGATCCTAGACGAAAAGCACTTTCCGCTCATTGCTGTCCGTTTAAACATCTTGACAAGAAAAACACTTGGTGGAATTGAGACCAATTTAAATAGTCAAGCCTTTAATCAGGATGGCAAAATCATTGCTGGTCTATATGCAGTAGGTGAAGCTGCAGGTTTTGGTGGTGGCGGAATGCATGGGTACAATGCCTTAGAGGGAACCTTTTTAGGGGGATGTATCTTTACAGGAAAACAGGCGGGTCAGTTTATCAGTAAAAACACTTAATTTTACCCAACAGCAAACAATTACACTTAAATTAACCTAAAGTTGAAAATTTGAGTTAAAAACAGACTAAATTTCATTTGCTTATCAATTTTATTTTTTTCATTTTAGTATATATTCGTTATAATATTTGACAATCAGAATGCTACAGCTTATTTTATATTATTTTTCAAATATTTCAACAAATTGTTTGAAAAATGAATAACTAATCTTAACTTTAGACAACCAATGAATAAACGGGAAAGAATCAAAAGTAAAATTGAACAGGCCGCGATGGACTGTTTCGAACGTTACGGACTGGACAAGACTACCTTAGAAGACATAGCTAAAGCAGTTGGCCTAAATAAGACTTCACTTTATTACTATTACAGAAATAAAGAAGATATCTTCATTGAGGTAGCCCTACGAGAAGGTGAAAAATACATTACTACCCTTCAGGAAACAACAATAGCCAAGGATGAGATTGAGGAATGTATTAGCTTTTATCTCGAATCACGATTCAATTATTATACGCAAATATTAAATATGAATCGCGTTTCGGTAGAAACACTAACCAAGTTACTTCCTCGGTTTTTTGAACTCTACGATGCCTTAATGCGTCGCGAGAAGGAATTCCTTACTGGTCTATTAAGTGATGCTGTTAAAGCAGGGAAAATCAACATGAAAACCCCTCAAGAAGTAGCTTCCGTTCTGATCAATTTTACAGATGCCCTAAAGCATAATGTTGAACAACAAGCGATTCTCAAGAGAGAGCAAAATATAGATTATACTCAGAGCCTTAAAGATATCAAGACACTTGTAACTTTAATTTTTGACGGAATAAAAAATTAGCCTAGCCCAATCCCAAGGTAAAGAGTATCTGGTAAAAGAAAGCTTGTTTATTGCTAATAAACAATTATAAACCAAATAACCATGAGAAAAATTACCTATCTACTGATGGCCTATTTTTTATTTGCTATTGGAGCGTCCCATGCTCAGCAGCATATTCAAGGGGTCATTCGAAACCAGATCACCCAGGAACCGGCTTCGGCCATATCCATTAAAATCAAAGGTTCTCGTGAAGGAACTTACAGCAATGACCGAGGACAATTTCAATTAAACAGCTCCCAAGCATTTCCAATTACTTTGTTGATTTCTGCCATTGGATATGACAGCCAAGAAATCAAGGTAGAAAACAACAACCCAATACAGATTTCTTTGAGTCCGGCAACAACATTGGCACAAGAAATTGTGGTATCGGCGAGTAGATCAGTACAAACCAAACTCTCCTCCCCTGTTACCATCGAACAATTAAGTGCTAAAGATGTACAGAACTCACCACAGTTGAATTATATGGATATGATTCAGGGACTTCGAGGGGTAGACGTTACGGTATCAAGTTTAGGATTTACATCAGTTACCACTCGCGGTTTCAACACCTCGGGGAATACGAATTTCACGCAAATGGTAGATGGTATGGACAACCAAGCACCAGGACTAAACTTCCCTTTAGGGTCTGTAATCGGTCTAACGCAATTGGATGTAGATAATATCGAATTACTTTCTGGAGCATCTTCTGCGCTATATGGTTCTAGAGGATTAAATGGAACCATGATTATGACTAGTAAGGATCCATTTAAATACAAAGGGTTAAGTGTCTTGGTTACTCAAGGTGTCAATCATATTAACAGCAAAAAAAATAATGATCCGGTAGATGCTTCTCCAGTTTATGATTATGTCATTCGCTATGCAAATAGCATCAATGATAAGTTTGCCTACAAGGTAAATGCGCAATACACAAAAGCTAACGATTGGGTCGCCAATTCCACGGTAAATAAAAATGGCCCTGGTGGTCCAGATACTGACCCAAACTACAATGGCATCAATATGTATGGCGGTGCAACTAGTACGGATATTAACCCATTCATGTATGCCGCTATGATGGGCAATCCTGCCTTACAACCATTGATCGAACCTATGCTCGCTAAACCAACCTACGTTGCTAGAACAGGATATCCTGAATTTGGTTACTTAGATAATAACGCTAATCTATTCAAGGTAAATGCAGAACTAAGGTACCGGATTAACAACAATCTGGAGGCTATTGCATCGGGTACTTTTGGTACTGGAAACATTGTCTACACCAATGATACCCGCTATCAAATCAATGATTTTAAGGTCGGACAGTATCGTTTAGAATTAAAATCTGAAGATTGGTTTTTAAGAACCTATACCACGCAAGAAAACTCAGGTAATACCTTAATTGCTGGACCTACAGCTCAATTAATAAATGAAGCATGGAAGGTTAGTTACGATGGTGCAACTGGTGGATGGTACCCCGAATATACTGAAGCATTCTTGACAGCATTGGCTACCGGAAGCTCAGAACAGGAAGCACATATGGCGGCGAGACAATTTGCTGATCAAGGTCGTTTATTGGAAGGTTCTGAAGGCTTTAATACCCTAAAAGATAAAATCTCACAAACACCAATATCAGAGGGTGGAACTTTATTCTTAGATCGGTCGTCCTTATACAATACCGAGTTCCAATATAACTTCAATAAATTAATCCCATTCATGGATGTTATTGCGGGTGTTAATTGGCGATTATATAACCTAAATTCCAAAAACACCTTATTCCCTGATAAGGACAAACCGATAAAAGTCAATGAATACAGTGCTTATATACAATTAGGAAAACGCCTATTGGAAGAAAAGCTAACTTTAAATACATCATTCCGCTATGATAAGAACAGTTTATTTGGAAAGCCTAAGGTGACTTCTAGAGCATCCGCAGTGTACCAAATGATGCCTCAAAATTATTGGAGATTCTCATATCAGAACGCCTATAGCTTCCCATCCAATATTCAAGCTCTACAAAACACCATGAATGGCTATAACAGCTTTTCCTCAGGTGGTTCCAATTTATTGTTGAATGACCACTATCATTTCAATGAGTTCCCGCCATACACCTTACAGAGCGTACAGGAATATCAACAAACGAATGATGCATCGAAATTAAAACGTTTTGAATACGATGATATCAAACCTCAAACTGTAAACGCTTTTGAGTTGGGCTATGCAACAGTGATTTCCAATCGCATTCTTGTAGACGTTTTGGGATATTACTCCACTTGGAAAAACTTCATTGGTTATGCCAATGTGGTGAATACCCCAGGTACTGATGATGTCAATGCATTCAAAGATCAAAGTAAATACATGACTTATAACATCGCTTTCAATGGTGGAGAAGAAGTCAATACCTATGGCTATGCAGCAAGTTTTGGAGTCGATTTAGGAAAGAACTTCATGACAAAAGTAAATTACTATTCAGACTATCTAAAAAACAAAAACAATAGCCAAATCAATAACTTTAATACCCCAAATTACCATGTGAATTTTGAATTTGGCAACTCTGGATTTGGCAAAAAACAAGCTTGGTCCTTTAACACAACCTTACGCCATAAACCAGGCTACCATTACGCAGTTGCCGGTGGATTGGGGGAAGGCACAGTTCCAGCATCTTTAGTTATTGATGCCCAAGTAACCTATAAAATCTTAAAAGCACGTTCTGGAATCCGTATTGGAGGAACCAATATCACCAATAAGTATTATTCAACTGGTATTGCTAATCCAAGGATTGGCGCCATGTACTACGTGACTTATGCTTACAATCTATTATAAACGAACAAACAAAAACCATAGATATGAAAAGAATTTCAATTGCTACCGCATTATGCGCCAGCATCATGTTTAGTTGTAAAGGTCCGACAACAACTAGCAGTAATTATGGGAATCAATTAACATTTGGCCCAGGAGAAGAACAGAAAATTGAAGAAGCTTTCTTGTCCATTAAGGACAGTACAGAAATTGTTCTTCAAGAAGGAAACTACAAGTTCGAAACCCTAAGCATTGCTCAAGCTAACCACGTTATTATTCGTGGTGCTGGTCCCACCAAGACTATTTTGGATTTTAAAGATCAAAAACAAGGCGGTGAAGGCATTCGGGTTACCGATGTGACCAACTTCAGCATTCAAGGAATGGCCATTCGGGACTCCAAAGGCGATCTCCTAAAAATCAACAAAGGAAAGGATATTAAAATCAGTGAACTGCATGCCATTTGGAGTACCGCCGACTCCACCAGTGGTGGTTATGGTATTTACCCTGTACTATGCAGCAATGTATTAATTGAAAATTGTTATGCTGAAGGGGCTTCGGATGCCGGTATATATGTTGGTCAAACCAATGGTGCTATTGTTCGAAACAGTAAAGCAGCAAAAAATGTTGCGGGATGTGAAATTGAAAATTCCACCAATGCTGAGGTTTATAACAATGAGTTTTATAACAATACCGCAGGATTCTTAGTTTTTGATCTTCCAGACCTCTCTCAACGTGGAGGTAAAATTAAAGCCTATAACAACAATATTCACGACAATAACTTCAAAAACTTTGCTAAAGCAGGCAGTTTTGGAACCTCATGGGGTGTGGGAAATGCCTCTCCAGGAAGTGGTGTTATCATTTTAGCAACATCGGATGTAGAAATCTTCGATAATAACATTAAGAATAACAATACCTCAGCCATTACTATTGCTTCAGGTTTTTCAGTAGATGATAAAGCTGCTGAAAAAATCAGCGACAAGTACAACCCTATCCCTTCAAACATTAAAATTCATGGAAATACCATTAACATGGGTAATGAATTTCCAAAACCTGCTTATGATCACCGTGTTGGCCAATTAATAATAGCAACAGAACAACAATTAAACGTGGTGGAAACAGATCGTAAAAACAAACGAATCCCCGCTATTTTATACGATGGTGTAACAAGCAATATCTTGACCCAAGGTACTGATCCAAATCCAGATAAATTGTGTATTAATCAACCTGGTGAAAACATGTTTGTCAATGCAGATTTCGCGATGGTGAAAGACCCTAAGAATTGGAAACCATCAACCAATATGCAGCCTTTTGTATGTAAATAACTATGAAAAAATATAGTATAGCTCTTGCATGTTGCTTTCTGCTGATTTACTTGCTTCAAGCTTGCTTGAATCAGCAGAAGCCACAAGCTTCAACTAGCTCTGAGTACCAGTTTAAGGATAAACTTTCAGATTATGCCTTTTTTAAGGGGAATCTCGTCGATTTAATTCCGAATGAGCATTTGATAAATTATGACCTTAGCTCTGCCCTATTCACTGATTATGCTATAAAAGACCGTTACATCGTTTTACCTACTGGTAAAAAGATGAAATTCATCAATAATGAGGAGTTGGATTTCCCGGATTCTACCATGATCATTAAAAATTTCTCTTATCGAAATCAAGAAGATCAAATAATTCGCATTGAAACTCGATTAATGTTTAAGGATCCAGCCGATCATCAATGGAAGGTCATGAATTACCTTTGGAATGAGCAACAAACAGATGCTTTAAAACATATTCGTGGGGCAAGCTTACCTATCTCTTTAAAAGATGACCAAGGGAAAATGCATCAAACAAATTATATGGTACCTAATACCAATGATTGCAAGCGATGCCATATAAGGGATTCTAAACTTATACCTATAGGTCCCAAGGCTCGAAACATGAATTATACAAGAACAGGACAGAAACAAAACCAACTGGCAAAATTAGCAGAAGATGGTCACTTAAGTAATCTCCCCGATTTACAGTCTGTGGAAGTACTACCAAATTGGATAGACAAAGCTAATTACAGCCTAGAACAAAGAGCAAGAGCCTATTTAGACATCAATTGTGCACACTGTCATCGAACTGGTGGTGATGCCTTTAATACAGGCTTATTCTTAAGCTATAATGAGGCAGACACGGTTCGTTTGGGGTATTATAAAGGTCCAGTTTCAGCCGGTTCGGGTGCAGGTGGCCTAGACTATGATTTGGTGCCTGGACATCCTGACAAATCTATTCTCTATTATCGGATGAATAGCACGGAACCTGGTACAGCTATGCCTGAATTGGCAAGAACGCTCATACATCAAGAAGGAGTCGATTTAATTAAATCGTGGATCAAAGAACTGAAATAACATTTTTCAAAACAGCTGCTCATTTAAAATGGAAATACGCGTTCAGGAAATATTTGATAAGCAAGTTATTCAACAACATGTTCTTCGCAGAACAACGGTTGAGGAACGAATAGCCAAATTGAAAAAACTTAAAAAAACACTACTCCACTTGGAGAAGGATATATTTCAGGCACTCCAATTGGATTTACGAAAGCATGAAAAAGAGGCTGCAATAACAGAAGTATATTTTATTTACAGTGAGATCGACTTTGCCATTAAGCATCTTCGAAGATGGATGGGAAAACAACATAAATCGGCCTCCATAACTAATTTATTGGCTAAAAATTGGACACAATTTGAACCCAAAGGAATCTCCTTAATCCTTTCACCATGGAACTACCCATTTCAGTTAAGTATGAGTCCACTCCTATCTGCGGTGGCTGCTGGATGTGCAGTATTGCTAAAACCCTCAGAATTCAGTCCACATACCGCTGAAATATTAAAGGAAATTATCTCTCAAACATTTCCTGAGGAAGAAGTCACATGCCTATTAGGAGACAAAGAGTTGGCTACCGATCTTCTGAATTTACCTGTTGCTAATATATTTTTTACGGGTAGTCCTAGCATCGGAAAAATAGTCATGAAGGCAGCCAGTAATCATCTTTCTGGCCTAACCTTAGAATTGGGCGGTAAATCTCCGGTACTTATTGATAAAAATTACCCATTAAAGGATGCTGCTCAAAAGATTGCTTGGGGTAAATTAATCAATGCCGGACAAACCTGTATTGCTCCCGATTATATCCTTATGCCTAAGGAAATGATTCCGGCATTCGTATCGGAATTTGCTATTGCTTGTCAGGAGATGTTTTATAATGTTGATCAAAGTATGGACACGAATAAGTATGCTAAAATCATCAATACAAAACATCTGAATCGTTTAAAAGAATTAATCGCAGAGCTCAATGACAGCAATGGAACCATACTTTGGCAATCCAACATTAAAGATCAGGAGTCTTTCCCAGCAACATTAGTTCAAATTTGGAATGTCAATAGTAGAATTATGGATGAAGAAATCTTTGGCCCTATATTACCAATTGTTGGCTTTGATAGGATCGATGAAGCATTGGCTATCATTCAAAATAAACCCAAACCCTTGGCCTTATACATTTTTAGCAATAGTACGGAATACGTGACCTCCATAACTCAGACCTGTAGTTCAGGAAGTGTTTGTATCAACGATGTATTATTGCAAGTCTCCAACCCTAACCTGCCTTTTGGTGGAATAAATACTTCTGGCATGGGGAGTTGTCATGGGTTTTATGGATTTAAAGCTTTCTCACACGAAAGAGCAATGATGAAACAAAGTAAATGGAGTATTACAAAACTCATTTACCCTCCTTATAAAAACAAAGATCGAATATTTAAATTTTTGAAATCGTTCATGTGATTAATTAATAGGAAGGCTTGCTTAGTTCAAGCCTTTCACTTTTAGGTATAAAATGCAATTCACCTATTTACAGTCTATTCTTTGCATTCAAGTCAGTATAGATTCAGCTCGTGTTAAGTTCGACAATGACTCTATATGGCGTCCATATTGCTTCGAGACTCTAAGGGATTTTCCTTGTATCTGATAGGGATCTTCTTCGGATCTCGTTCGGTCGGAACCGAACGAGATCCGAAGAAGATCCGAACAAGTTCCGAAGGAGATCCGAATAAGTGTCGAAGCAAACCCCTTGAAATAGTTATTGTCTTATACTGAAATAGGTTTACAGAATTCGAAGAAATTACTGATTGAAGTTTACAAATATATTCT